>CALGTK010000209.1 GCA_937904325.1 uncultured Planctomyces sp. | reverse complement strand
CAACAGTCAGGCCATCAACAGTCAGGCCATCAACAGTCAGGCCATCAACAGTCAGTGGTGCGGTGACACGTAAAGCTCCGACGAACGTTGTCGTTTCCCGGCGTCCGAAAGAGACTCCATCGATCACGCGGGTCCTGCACTGGGAATGGCGATACGTCCGAGTCATGTTGGTCTTTGCCCACGTTTCGTCGACGAAAACGACGTGCTCGGGATCGTGGGCTACCGCAAACGCTGAGTGGGCTGTCTGATCTCTGGAAGCAGCTCCGTGAGTCCTTCACCGCTTGGGTTCAGTGTTGTTGTCTAATTTTACGTTGTATTTTATATGTGTTTGAATAGTGTTGAAAGTCGTCAGTTTCTGATTGATTTGCTGACTATCGAAACAAACCGGCCTGCGATAAACAAATAGCCACTATCGGGATGGCGACCTGCATTATCTCGTCATTCCCGCGCAGTGCCTGCCGTCGCGCAGGCAGAAATTGCGCAGGCGGAAATTGCGCAGGAATGACAAAAACGGGGCGGCTCGTGGACAGAAGCGAACACTCTGCTGGATCTCCGTCTTGACCCGTTTTCGCTGATCTGCGACAAGGCGAGTCCCATCTGAAATTTACTGCCTGTTTCATTGGCGGTTACATGTCCTCAGGCCGGTTTCGGCCAATCGAATTACCCCACGCAAACAATCATTTGACTACAGGAAACGTTCCAGCGAAGTCGTTGCGTATTTACCTTGCGTTCTCCCCGGATCGCTCGTGTGGAAACGAAGTATGCAGTGTTTTTTTCTACGAATTCCTTTGCAATGCCACCGAAATCGAGTGTTCCGATGAACCTCAGACTGACTGAAACCGGACATCGTCTGGCCGCACTTGGCTGCCTCGCGCTTCCGATCGCTTTTTCAGGCTGCGCCAATCTCGTCGAAAGTCGGACGATTGCGGCTTTCAGCGAAGCTTTAGAGGAAGAAGATGTCGACTCGTTGCGCGACGTTACGTCCAGCAGGTTTGAAGAAAAGTCACTCCGGCACGAGAACTCGGTCAAAGACTTTTCTGTGTTGCAAATTCCCAAAGGTGACGTCGAAATCATTGATGTTGACTACATAAGCGATGATGAAAAACGCGTCACTGGACAGATTGGAAAATCGAAATCACGCCGTCTGCGATATCGCCTCGTCCGTGACGAGAAAACCGGCAAGTGGGTCGTCGATGACGTTTACATCAAAAAACAAAAGAACGGCATTTCATCGACCCGCGCTGTCACCGAGTTGATGGATCTCGTCACGACCGTGCGCGAGTTCATCGACGCGTGGGACAGCGGTTCTCGAAGTGACATGCTGCGCATGGCTGATCCGGAATTCGGAACACTGCTGGGATCACTACCCGAGGCGTATCTGATACGACTCGCGAAACAGGCGATTGGTGACCGAGCGGAATCAAAAGTTCGTCCGGTAGCTCAGATGGACGAAGACGTCGCGCTGGTAAAACTACCCGGCAAGTCGGGGCAGATGATCATCTCGTTTACGAAGATTCGAGATCGCTGGCTGATCAGCGACCTTGCTGTCGAATCTCGCAAGGACAAAGACCACATCTCTTCGGTCAAGCAAATGGCAACCGTGCTGCGTTCGGCGGCAGTCTTTCTGAACTCGTACTCAACCGGCGACAAGAAGACGTTAAAGACTGTCACGATGAAATCGTTCTTTGAGAACAGTCTTGAGCCGGCAATCCTGAGTACTGTCCAACTTCCGACGGATTCCCAGGCGGCATCAACCTATCAGGTGAAACTGCAAAGCGGATTTGCTGATTTCATGGTGGCTACAGATGATGAACTTGTAAAGCTGAGCCTCTTGCGAATCGAAGGCGAAGACTCAAACACAGCCGTGAAGTATTTGGTCGACGACGTGACCATTTACGAGATTGATGGCAACCAGGAAAAGCGATTGTCGGCTTTGTTCCTGTCACACGCGATGGTCGAACTGTACGCCGAGGCATTGTCTCTACGTGAGTTGCAAACCGTACGAATGATGTCGACGGCCGATTTCAAACAGCGAGTCTGGCAGCATATTGACGACCCGCTGATGATGCAGTTGCCGATGCCCGAAATCGAAAACGCGAAGCCAAAAATCCTGACGTCAGTCTTCATGGGAGCGGTCACCGAAGTCACGGTCCGTCAGGGGTCGCGGGCACTGGTCTACGTTTTGCAGGACAGAGATGGCAAGCTACTGGTGAAAGATGTTCTGCTGCCCGTGTCAGGTCGGCCAAATTCTCTGTGCAAAACACTGGAGACAATGGTTCCGGTTATCCAGTTTGCGAACTCGCTTTCGCAACGGAACATAGAAGCACTGCAGCAATTCTCGTCACGAGACCTGAATCGTAAAGTCTGGCATAAGGCGAAGCAGATTCCGTCGATCGGCCTGAGGTTGCACGAACACTTCGCCGTACCGCTGATGTCACTCGACATGAACGACGATCTGGCGATCGTTGGGCTGGGCGATGACCAGTACGGTGCACGAGTCAGGCTGATTCGCGAAGGCGACCGGTTCGTTGTCGACGATGTAAAGCTGGTCGCTGGCTCGGAGATCAAGCAACGCATCGACCTCAAAGAAGCAATGCAGTTTGAGCTGTCTCGATTTCGCGGTTAGAACACGCATCAATGTTGGTGTCCGGACGACGCCGAAACCGTACAAGTTCAACGACGAGGCGGTGGCGGTAGGAAAATGACTCGCTCCGACGGAGTCGGCTGGAGACGCTGCGGTTGGACCTGGGGCATTTGTTGCGTTCCGGGCAGCTGATAGTAAGCCCTCGGGATGACTCGCCAGTTCCTCTGCTGTTGCGGCTGCCTCTGAGGCACAGCCTGCCAATGCGTTGCCGGTTTGAATTGCTGCACTGGCTGGAGTTGTTGCTGCGACACAGCCGGGTATTGCCTGGTCACTGGCTGGGCGGTTGCTGGTTGAATCGCTGAAAACTGACGGACAGCTAGTCCAGGGGCGACCTGCTGCGGGACCGACTGAAAACCAGGCATTCGATAGGTTGCATCGGGCCCCGGAATAAATGCCGGCACCGGCGTTGGGGGCTGCCTTCGCAGGGACGGCGCTGGCGTTGAGGGCCTCAGCGGTGCATTTGCAGGACTCTGCGTTGCTTCCGGCGTTTCGATATCTGGATACGACGATTCAGTAGCACCACCGAAGTTGCTACCTGATCGTACCGCGTCCGGAAGGCTCAAAGTCGTTCCCGCTGTTCCGGGCGGTACATCGATGGTGACCCTTGTCGATCGGCGAGGTGGAAGCGTGAGCCCCGTTCCCGGCGAGCTGTAACCTGGTGTCGATTGAATTATTGGCTGCGGAAGCTTCGTGGTCACAGTCGGAAGACTTTGCGATGGTCGAGGTGGATCAAGCGGAACACTGACGTCAGGAGTTAGTTGAGGCAGCGGAGCGGTCGGCAGAGACGTACTCGGGACAGGCGATAAACCAGGATTGGAGTACGGGTTTGCGTTAAGGTTTGGCAATTCGGGATTCATTCTGACGGCTCGCGGAAACCGATTTGCGGCAGGCGGTTGGCGTGCAGACAGCGGGTGAGAAATTAACGGAGGCAGTGCAGACGACGAAGGCTCTTTTGACACCGACTCTGGAGTCACTGGCGTCATCAGAATCCGTGAAGGCGAGGCGCCGTTCGAATTTGGCAGGCTGTGAATCATCTCTGGCTGAGCCGGCAAAATCGTCGAACTGGGGGGCGGCCATGTGTCGGGGTAGGTTTGCGAATTGCCCGATGGCTGACCGCTGCTATAGCCGGGCTCGAAACCCGGCAGGATTGACGGCGTAGAGATTCTGCATGTCTTGCGTGAGCAGCCTGCTCCGCAGTTCTGGTCACAGGTTTCCCACGGTTGCCAGGCGGTCGAGAAATATCCGCACAAGCATTCGGAAGCACCAAGGCCAACAGACGGTTCGCCAGGCGAGCAATCGTCGCTAAGGCACACGTCGGCCGACTGATGCATCATGACAGTCTGATTTTTCCGGTGGGCGGTGCAGCCGATGCTTGTCACGCAGAGTACGGCACAACTAAGCAGCGAAGTCGTGACAAACAGACCGTGGCCCGACCGCGAATTGGAATCCGTTCCCGAACGCATGAGTTCTCCGCCTTGTTGACAGGAGCCCTGATCCACGAGCCGCAGCTCGATCGACGCGTGACGGGACATTCCATTGCCACAACACGCACCTGACGCCGCATAGACGCTGAGAAACAGATCGACCGCGTGGGGGAATTCACTTTGCGACAGTCGTGCGGGATGTGCTCGGGATGCCTGAGTCGTGCCCATCGTACGTATGATCCGGGTTCGCCCGGTCGAGAAAAACAGGTAGGCAGCGTCGACTCTGCGGCTCAACAGTCGAACACCGAGTTAAGGTGGGAAGTCTACCAGAACTTTCCGACCTCTGGAGATTCAGCGATTATCTATCAACTTTCAAAAACAGCCGAGTGGGCCTGTAAGCCGGGTTTTGTCGAGAGCGATCATTTCTCTGGGATGCCGATTGCTCGACACCTCAAGCAGCCTACCCGAAGGTCTTTGGGAACCGGACAAGCCCCCGCCGCACAAGTGCGACATCCTTCTGCTCGGCCTTGCTCCGGGTGGGGTTTACCAGGCCAGCCGAGTCACCCCGACTGCCGGTGCGCTCTTACCGCACCATTTCACCCTTACCTGATCCCGCCTGACCGAAGCCAGGCAGGCCATCGGCGGTATCTTTTCTGTGGCACTTTCCCTGATCTCACGACCGGTCGGCGTTACCGACCACCCTGCCCTGCGGAGCCCGGACTTTCCTCCCTTTCGAGCCGTTCGGAATTCCGAAGACAACCGAAAACTCAAAACAGTGATCACTCAGCCCACTCGGCTGAGATGTAAGTCTCGCGGTTTCAGTGCTTCAGAGGAAGCGTTAGGGCACCGGAATGGTTATGCGAGACTGTCTGAGCTGAATTCTGCGAGATGATAGCGCTAGCCTCGAGCCTTGAATCAACTCAGCCGGATTGCTTGCTGCTAACGACGTCGGCTTACCCATTCCGTTGCCGAAAACGGCTCAACCCCAGAACTTCTCGCCGTGGAAGTTGCACGGTGCTTTAGTCTCGACCTTAATGTCGCCCTCAACCTTACACTGGCAGGCGAGTCGCATTTCGTCTTCGTGGCCGACGTAAGCGAAGAAGGCTTCAGGGTTTCCGCCGAGCTTGGTCGTAAAATTCTCGACCAGACCAGGTTTTGAAACGTTGGTCTTGCCTTCTTTGACGTAAACCCGGCATGAGCCACACAGACCGAAACCCTGACAATTCAAGTACTTATGGACGCCCTTGTAGAGCTCCACGCCTGCCTTGCGGGCGGCTGTCCGAAGGTTTGCACCCTCAGGAACGTCGATGGTTTTTTTCTCTTTGACGAACGTGACCTTCGGCATGGTCCGCAGCCTTCGATGCGAGTTCTGATGTCGGAAACGTCCGGACATTCGTTGGTAGACCAGCCGGAACAGATAATCTTCCGGCAACGGAGCGACGAATGGTACGCCGGGCGCTTTCGAGTTTCCAGACAACCTTTCAGGTTCCGAATTCTGAGAAGCCGGTGTCCGCACGCCTGAAGACACCCAGCGGCTCCGAATCAGTTCCTCGCTTTCCAGATGACCGCTACCCTGACCTTCTCGCCGATCGATTTCCGACATCGCACCAGGCAAATCTACGGTCACCTCGCCCCCTTTCAGGGGAGAGGTCGCGGTCTCAGCCGCGGGTGAGGGGCGTTTCCGCCGAATTTCTCACCCACGCTGACAAACCTTCGAAAGCGACCCATTGAACGTCCCACGATCACTTTACATTCACGTCCCTTTCTGTGCTCATCGGTGTGGATACTGCGATTTCACCTTGGTCGCTGGAAAAGACCATCTTGCTGACAAATATCTCGACGCCTTGACGCTGGAAATCGACCGCAAGCTCCAGACTTCGAACGACCGCGATCCGTCAGCAAAAGAGAAACCCCAACTCGACACAATCTTCTTTGGAGGCGGTACGCCAACGCAGCTTTCCGCTCCACAACTCGAACGGCTTTGCGGGATCGTGCATGACCGGTTTGAGCTGAGTCCAGAAACGGAATTCAGCGTCGAAGCAAATCCGGCACGCATGACCGCCGACAAGATTGCGGTCCTCGCCGACGCCGGCGTCAACCGAATCAGCCTGGGAGTCCAATCGTTCGACGACGCGACGTTGACGATGCTCGAACGCGACCACCGCCGAAGCGATGTCTTCGGCTGCGTCGAACGAGTGCGGTCTCGCATTGCCAATATCTCGCTCGATTTGATCTTCGCCGTGCCCGGCCAGTCGCTGGCGCTCTGGGAAACGACATTGCAATCGGCCATCGATCTTTCGCCGACTCACCTGTCGACGTACGGCCTGACGTTCGAAAAGGGAACAGCCTTCTGGACGCGGCGTGAGAAAGGAGAACTTCCTCAGGCTGCCGAAGAACTTGAGCGACGGATGTACGAAGTCGCGATGAACAAACTCGCCGCTCACGACTTTCACCAGTACGAAATTTCCAGCTTCGCTCGTCCTGGCTTTCGGTGTCTCCACAACCAGGTTTACTGGAGCGGCAAAACGTATTTTGGCTTCGGCCCCGGCGCGGCCAGTTTGATAAACAACGAACGGCGACAGAACCACCGCAGCGTGACGACCTGGTTGAAGAAAGTTCTCGCTGGCGAGTCAGCCATCGGCGACGTCGAAGAACTCGATCCGGAATCCTTCGCCCGCGAGTTGCTCGTCCTCGGCCTGCGAACCAACGACGGAGTAGACCGAGCGTGGTTCCAGGAAACGTCGAACTTTGACCTGGACCAACTGGCCGGAGCATCGATCGGCCGACTCGTCACACAAGGTCTTATCGAAGAAGCCGGCTCGACCATCCGTCTAACACGCCAGGGTCGTTTCCTTGCCGACACCGTCGCCGGCGAGCTCTTGTAGGGTCATACACGACGCGTCACCGGTTGCTGGCAACCGGTCGACGCGTGAAGAACCGCTCGGCTATCGCCAGAAGCAGCAACAGGGCGAGCGCGATCAAGGGGCGATTCTCTTCCCACAACACAGCAGTCAGATACGACACGGTCACTCGACCTTGCGATCGCGGATTTCGAAGACTCGGAGCTTGCTGCGGCGATTGAGCGAGCAACGGTTCGACTGATTCTTCCGTCGCCAGAATCTCGGACGGTTGAAGTTCTCTTCCTGAAAGTTCCGACGCGATCATCCTCAGCATCACAGAGCTGAGCCATTCCACGTTGTAAGTCTCGGCGTGCGGAGTCGCGTGCGGCAGGCCGATGCCGGAGTGATCCGTCAGAAACAAGTACTGCCCCATCGTCATGAACGCCGCCGTGCGAAGAGTGAACTCGGCTTCGTCCCGAGTTCCGCTGCCGGCGACCGGGAAGATCGTGACCTCGTGCTGCCGCAACTTCTTTATGGCATCGACAGTTCGGTCCATGTGCCGATTGTGAGGTGGAGCGTCGCCGACCAGAAACATGACCCGTGCGGTGTTACGACTTCGCCATGACAACTCGCCAGCCTGTTCCAGCGCGGCGTGCATGGCTTCCGGATAATCACCTCCGCCTCCAGCGTGCTGGTCGTTTAGATTCTGTTGAAAGTCAGTCAACGAGTCCGTGAAGTCGAAGATCCGAGTAACATATCGGTCACCGTTGTCTCGATAAAGGATCAGTGCGAACCGTTGATCGATCCCGGGAAAGAGTCGTTCTACTCGCGCGGCGATGTTTG
Organism: uncultured Planctomyces sp.; assembly: GCA_937904325.1. Classification (GTDB taxonomy): domain Bacteria; phylum Planctomycetota; class Planctomycetia; order Planctomycetales; family Planctomycetaceae; genus JABMPE01. Next base: position 27,367 of record CALGTK010000209.1, on the reverse strand, counting down.
AGATTTCTAGTTTAAGATATTCCAGCTCGTCCCCCATGCTGCCCGTTGTGTCGATGACCAGCGCGAGGTCGAGTTGCTGAGGCATCGACGATGGTTCGTGCCCGATGACGAAGTCCCACCACGCAGCGGGCTCCTGAAGGTTTTCCTGCCTGACACACAGCTCGCCGCCGGGATCCAGAATCTCAACATTCCATGATTCATCGCGCCGATCCCCGTCGATCGCCGGCAGAAAATGCGTCCTCCCGTTAGAGCCAGTTCGCAATGAAGCAACGACTTCGTCGGCATCAGTCGCGACTACGTTCGGCTGATACTTGAGCTGGATGTCGTCTTGAGAGTTGGTCGTTCGCAAGACTCGTACGATCGCATCCTGCACGGGCTTACCTTCTGAATTGCGAACCATGATCTCGATGCGTCTTCCGTCCCACTCTGACAGCGACGGCGATAACGCACTCGATCCGGAACGCCGAACTTCGGCAACGTAGTTTCGAAATTCGTCATCGTCCTTCACATCGTTGAGCGATCCCGCAGTCAGAATCCGTTGGGGCTGAATGTTGGCTGGTGGAATCTCACGTCGAGCAACCGTGTCACCCGGAACGTAGTCGAGTTCTGACTCTGCAAACCGCGATTCAACTCCGTCTGCCTTCTCATCGCCGGCGGGTCTGGGAGCGTCATCTAATGCGGTAGCAGGCGGAGCCAATTGAGACGCCGCTTCCTGCGATGCCTGCTTGCCGCAGCCCGAGAGAAACAGCAGGGCGATAACACTCAATCCGAATCCAGCGTTGAGTCTCAATGTGGCAGCCATTGCGAGTCTCCGAGTTTTTGAGGAACGTCGCCTGGAAACGTGTCCGAAATATCTTTTCCACAGTGGCACGACACTCCGTGTCGTCAGCCCCTTCGAGGCTTACGCGACGGATTCACTTGCCACAGAAAACGGAAAATCCTTTCGAACTCATTCCTTACGAGATGCGTCACGGTCACCGAATATTCCCGATGGTGCGTCAGGAATTCTCTTTATGTCGAAGCGTAAAAAACGGTGCGGCATGTTCGGGACACACCGCACCGTTTTCGAGATTCCGTCCGTCAGCGTCTGACCTACTTGACCGCAGACTTTTCCGTGGCAGGCTTGTCTTCACCGCCACGGGGTTCAGCCGCTTCGACTGCGGGCTTGTCTTCAACTGGTGGAACAATGGCTTCCGCCCAGATGTACCAGTTCGGGTAAACGTAAACCCAATTGCCAGGCGGCAGGTCTTTGTGACCGGAATACTCGGTGCCGTCCCAGTGGCCGTAGTCGTTGAACGCCCCGAACCGCTGGAAGTCGTCACGAACTTCGATCTTCTTCACCAGGCGGCGATACTTGCCGCTGACCGATGCTTTGATACGAGCTTCGGTTGCCGCCAACTCGCCCGGTCGAGTCGTCGTTCCCTGGCTGGTCCGAGGCTGCGGTCCGGTCTGCTGGCCGGTGATCCGCATCGCTCGCTGGACAAGCTGGATGAACTCAGTTCGCTGAGCATCACTGCCGTCATTCTGTGCTCCCTGAGCGGTTTCCAGAGCTTCGGCGAAGCCCCAGTTGCCTCGGTATTTCGACCCCCGAAGATTCATTCCAAACGAAGCCACCGACGCGGCAAACATCAGGTCATCGCTGGCCGCCGAGAGCTGCTGGCCAGCTAACCGAACGTCTTTCACCACGAAGTTCTGGAACACTGGCTGGCTGATTTCTTCATCCGGCTTCTTGTATCGTAGTTTGATTGTCAGCAGTTCCTCTTGAACAGTCGACGTCTCTGTCAGTTCAACCGGTTTGCCGCCTGAGTCTGAACTGGACTCGGGCGTCGGAGCGTCTCCTGCAGTTTCCTTTGCCCCTTCGCTGGCTGGCTTCTTCGCCGTTGACTGATACTTCAGGCCGTCGACATTCGGCTCTGCCAGCAGAACCTGCTTCGGAATGATTTCGTACAGAGCTGTCACCGTGTGGCCCGACCCGATTTCGCCAGCGTCCTTGCTGTCGTCGGTGAAGTCCTGAGCATCCAGCTTTCGGTTTTCGTAACCAATCAGTCGGTACGCTCCAACAGTTGCCGGGTTGAACTCAACTTGCAGCTTTACATCTTTAGCAACGGTATAGAGTGTGCCGACCAGTTCGTCCTGGAAGACCTTGCGAGCTTCGTTCAGGTTGTCGATGTAGCCGTAGTGGCCGTTGCCCTTGTCGGCGATTTTTTCCAGTTTGCCATCTTTCAGGTTACCCATGCCGAACCCGAATACGCTCAGGAATACACCGCTGGCGGCTTTTTCCTGAATCAGTTCGACCAGGTCGCCATCGCTGCTCTTGCCAACATTGAAGTCGCCGTCCGAACACAGGATGACCCGGTTTGCTCCCCCCTGGAAGTAGTGACGGTTAGCTTCGTCATAAGCGATGCGAATGCCGCCTTCGCCGTTGGTTGACCCTCCTGCTCGCAGGCCGTTGATCGCGTTCAGGATGTCCTGCTTCTTCGATCCCAGAGTCGACTGCAGTCGTACGCCGGCGTTGCTGGCGTAAGTCACAATGGACACTCGGTCATCTTCAGTCATTTCTTCGACGAGCAACCTCATTGACTGCTGCACGAGCGGCAGCTTGTTAGAAGCTCGCATTGACCCGGAAACGTCCAGCAGGAAGACGAGATTCGTCGGCGGCCGCTGAGCCTTTTCGATCGTCTTTGCCTTCAGGCCGACCATTGCCAGACGATGACTCGGCTGCCACGGGCACGCCGCCAATTCGGTCTTCACCGAGAATGGCTCGTCGCCTTCAGGCTCCGGATAGTTGTATTTGAAGTAATTGACCAGCTCTTCGATCCGCACCGAGTTCGCAGGTGGAAGCTGATCACGATTCAGGAACCGCCGCATGTTGGCATAGCTGGCCGTATCGACGTCGACCGAGATCGTCGAAAGTGATTTTTCTTTGTCTCCGGGTACCGGAACGATGAAATCGTTTTCGACGATGGTCGCGTAGTACTCACTGCCGAAACCAATTGACGAATTAATTTTCTCTTCCGGCATTTTCTCCTGACTGTTCCGAGCGAGACTGAGATTCTCGGAGTACCAGCTAAGCTGCTCCTGAAGATCGCGTCCTTCCAGACCTAACCCACGTCGATAGCCTTTTCTGGTCGTTCTACTGTCGATTGCAGCCAGTTGAATCTGTTTCTGTTTTTCGGCAATGGTCTTTGACAGCTCAGTCAGTTGTTCAGTCTTTGCTCCAGGGATAAGAGCTTCTTCCTGATCGCGGACTTGTTCAACGACGACTGCTTCTGAGACCGGAACTGGCCCGTCCATTGCCTTCGTTTTTCCAGAAGCGTCTCGATTCTCTTTGAAGGAAATCCGTTTCTTCGATTCATTATGGTCTGGCACAAACGCTACCGAGCGGTCTGACTTTTGCAGACCCGCGGAATTCCGTCCGGGAGCCGGCAATGTCTTTACGGCTTGCTCTGGCAGCAGAGCAGCAGCACTCGCCGGTTCTGGTGAGTCCACCACGGCATCGCCCCGGTTACCCACGAGTGCTCCCTTGTTACTTTGAGATGAACCCTTTGACGAGACGTCAGATCCGTTTTCTGGTAGCGATTCTCCTGCAGCAAACGGAGCTGATCTCGGCTGATTTGTAACTGCCGGTCTGGCGCCACCACCAACCTTCCTCTGCCGACTGCCGTTTGACGGTGGTCGCGAGCCAGTGTCAGCGATCAATCGCTGTGCCGTTTGGGATTCGGTGGGACCTTTCGACCGAGAAGTCAGGCCAAGGTCTTTCGAGTTCTTATCAGCCATTGTCGGCTCCGGCTGCGCACCGTCACGTTTCGCAAGATTATTTCCACTGCGACCTTCAGCAAATGGTTGAGACGTGGTACGCGATCTGTGGCTACCGGCGTTATTCAACTGTGCAACTTGTTGCTTAAACTGATACGACTCACTGGGCAATTGTCTTTTTTCTGAAGTTAATCGCATGTCTCTCAGTTTGTCGTTGGCGATAATTTTATCCAGAATCTCATCCCTCGGCTCACGAACCTTCGTCTCCAAAAAAAGTTTTTCGGAACTCGAAGTGTCCGCCGCGACGCCAAAGTCGGAACTTTCTTCCAGCTCAGAGGCGTCATTCATTGCCATCAACTTCGGTGTCGACGTTGCCGCGACATCTTCGCTCGCGAATTGCGATGACTGATTGGCGTTATTGACCGCTGGAAGAACCAGCGCGGCCATGACGCCTAAAGCTACAACGCTCAGAAAACCACCGACAACCGTTCCGAAACTCGACCGCTCAGGCGATCCAGACTCTGCTCCCAAAGACACGGACGGGCCAGAAAGTTGCGCTTCGACGGCTGCTCGCTGCTCGGTCGTCAATTCTGGAGTTGGCTCGCCAGCCAGTCCTTCTTTGAGCACGCCGATCGTTTCTTCGATTTCCTTCACGGCTGCACGAGCTTCTGTTGAAGTCTCAAGCAGCTGTTCAATTTCTGCTCGGTCGCTGTCGTCGATTTCGTCCAGCACGAAGGCTGTCAGGCGAGGATCTTCGGAGTTGAAAGCTGGATTCGTCATTTCGAATCTCCCGTTGGGAGGAAGGTTGTAAGAGAGTGTGCAGGCGGCGGGGTAACAAAGTGCGGGATGAAACTTGAAACTGTCACCCGCTCACTCCGTCACACAGTTACGCGAGTTCGACCTGCATTCGCTCACGCAGCCGTTTCAGGCCGACGTGAAGCAGGAAGCCGACGTTGGACACCGTCAGGCCCGTGATTTCCGAAATTTCGCGATAGCTGAGTTCGTTTTGAAATTTCAGCCGAATGACGTCCTGCTGGCTGTCCGGCAGGCGGTCGAGTTGCTGAAGCAGCCGGGCCATCGAGTCCTTCTGTTCGGCCGCGGCGCCCGGCGCGTCGTCTCCGGCTGTTGAGGTTCGCTGATCAAGGGTCGTGGTCGTCGTCATCCGACGCTCCTTTCGCTGAACGTCAAGAGCTCTGTTTCGGCAGACGGTGAACAGCCATTGAGAAAGATGGCCCTCCACCTCCGTTCGATCCTGCCGGCAGAGCTTGAGGAATGTTTCCTGCACGACGTCGCGAGCCAGTTCCAGCTCACCGGTGATTCGCTGCGCATAACGAACCAGCGGCCCTTCAAACTTGAGAAGAGCCTCCCGGACCCACTCGGACTGGCTGACTTGCCCGTTGTTCATCATCGTCTCCGGACTTTCATGTCTCAGTTCAGGCGACCTCAGTTTCTCGCAACTCTCCGCGAAAAACAGCCGTGCTGCTGAGTCGTGCTGCCTCAATGACGAGCCAGTAATCGACGTCTTAGTACTAATTTGCCAGAATCTGAGAAACGATTGACCGGCGAATGATTTCTGTTTTCTCAGAAAGACTGACTAAATAAAAGCCGCGATTCTTATCAGATCTGTCCTGTATGTTCCAAATTTGCAGGGTCGCACGGCAAGAATGGCTGTGTAGCGGCCAGGCAGTAAGAATGGCTTTTGGCGATTGACCTCTGTGATTTTGAGTTTGTCTGACGGCACGACTGCAATCTGAGGATTCGGTCGCCAATGATCCTCGGGCGATTCGGTGTGGGTCAACATGGTGTCCAGCAACAGACATTTGCTCAGGACGATCGATTGGGCCGCGCGGGTCGGAGTTCTATACTACTACTGGTAGGCTCCTGATCGATTGACCATCGCACCACGCATTTCTCACATTGATAGACCGTCTCATGGCTCGACGCGGAACTGGCTCTGCAACAACGACAAAAGCAGCGGACAACAAAAAGAAAAAAGCAGTTGTAAAAAGAACTGCGGTAACAAAGCCTCGCAAAGCGAAGGCCAGTTCTGAACCTCAAGAGATTGTAATCCGCGGCGCTCGGGAGCATAACCTGCGCGATGTTTCGTTGAAGCTGCCGAAGAACAAGCTGATCGTGATGACCGGCGTCAGTGGTTCGGGGAAGAGTTCGCTGGCGTTTGACACGCTTTACGCTGAAGGGCAGCGGCGGTACGTCGAGTCGCTGTCCAGCTACGCGCGACAGTTTCTGGGACAGATGCCGAAGCCGGAAGTAGATGCGATCACAGGGCTGGCTCCGTCGATCTCCATCCAGCAGAAAACAAGCGGCCGCAACCCTCGCAGCACCGTCGGCACGATCACGGAAATTTACGACTATCTGAGAGTTCTGTTTGCGCGAGTCGGTACGCAAAGCTGCTATCAATGCGGCAAGCCAGTCACCGCTCAATCGGTCGAGCAGATCATCGACACGATTGGCCGCTTCGAAGATGGAATGAAATTCCAACTTCTTGCACCGATCATCCAGGGTCAAAAGGGCGAGTACCGCGATCTGTTCGACGATCTATTGAAGCAGGGTTTTGTCCGGGCACGCGTGGACGGCGAGATCGTGCAACTGTCGGATGACCTGAAGCTCGACCGCCAGATGCGACACTACATCGAAGTTGTCATCGACCGTATCGTTGCCGGCAAGGCCCTGCGTGCGCGACTGGCTGAGTCCGTCGAACAGGCATTGAAGCTCGGCGAAGGCAGCCTGCTTGTTGTGAAGGAAGAAGCCAACCCGCAAAAAAATGAGACTCGTGGTGACGGGCCGGGCGGGTCGTCCGAGCAACTCTTCAGTTCGCACTACGCCTGCACAGACTGCGGGATCAGCTTCGAGCCGCCGTCGCCGCAACTCTTCAGTTTCAACAGCCCGCAGGGGATGTGTCGTGAGTGCAACGGGCTGGGCGAAAGATTTGAGTTCGTCGTCGAGTCACTCGTGCAGGATGAAAAGAAGTCGCTATGGAATGGTTGCCTGGCATTACTGGGAGCGATCAAAGGAATCGGCCGTTGGCGGCGGCACATCTATAAGGGTGTCGGAGGAGCGATCGAAACAGACCTCAACGTCAAAGAAGGCAGCTTCCTGAAAACACCCTGGCGGGATTTGTCCGACCAGCAGAAGCAGCTGTTTCTGTTCGGGCTGGGCGATCGGCACATCACTTACGAATGGGGTTATCGCGGAGGTACCTGGAAGCACGGTGGCACGTTCGAAGGGTTTATTTCGGAGTTGCTGGAAGGCTACCGTAAAACGAATAACCCCATGCGGCGACGGCAGCTCGAAAAGCACATGAGATTTGTGAAGTGCACGAGTTGCGGAGGCAGCAGACTCAATCGCGAGGCGGCCGCTGTCACGCTCACAACAAACAGTTCTGAATACCTCAACGGAGTGGGAGCGTTCGGCAAGACGACCGGAGCAAAAAAGAACGGGAAGAAAAAACGCGTCAATCAACGCCCGGCGACATTGAACATTTCTCAGGTCTGCGCGTTGGATATCCAATCTGCATGGCATTTTTTCGACTCGCTCGACCTGACTGAAACACAGCAGTACATCGCTGGCGAAGCCCTCAAAGAGATCCGCGGTCGTTCAGGATTCCTGTTGAGATGCGGATTGAATTATCTCACTCTCGAACGAACGGCACCGACACTTTCTGGCGGAGAAAGCCAACGTATCCGCCTTGCCGGCCAAATCGGCTGCGGGCTGGTCGACGTCGTTTACATTCTCGACGAGCCGTCAATCGGTCTGCACCCGCGTGATAACAAAATGCTGCTCGACAGCCTTTGCGACCTGCGTGACCAGGGCAACACGGTGATCGTCGTCGAGCATGACGAAGAGACAATGAAAGCTGCTGATTACATCGTCGATTTTGGACCAGGCCCCGGCGTGCGTGGCGGCGAGATCGTCGTCGAAGGTTCAGTCATCGACGTCAAGAAATCGAAGAAGAGCGTCACCGGGCAATTCCTCTCCGGCCGCCGCAAAATAGAGATCCCAACAGAAAGACGCCCAGGCAACGGTGAGCTGATCAAGATCAAGGGAGCGACGCATCACAACCTGCAGAACGTCGATGTCGAATTTCCGCTCGGTTGTTTCATCTGTGTGACCGGGGCGAGCGGTTCAGGGAAGAGTTCGCTGGTCAACGACATTCTCTGGCAGACCCTCAATCGAGACATCAACAAGGGCAAAGGTCAGCCAGGTGATCACGAATCCGTCACTGGTATCGAGAATGTCGACAAGGCCATAGACATTGATCAGTCCCCGATTGGAAGAACACCGCGTTCCAACCCGGCAACTTACGTCAAACTTTTCGACCTGATCCGCGACCTCTACGCAAAGCTGCCTGAAGCAAAGATTCGCGGATACAAACCTGGGCGGTTCAGCTTCAACGTGAGCGGCGGACGGTGCGAAGCCTGCGAAGGTCACGGTGCCAACAAGCTGGAAATGGATTTTCTGGCCGACATTTGGGTGACCTGTCCGATGTGCGATGGCGAGCGCTTTCATCACGAAACGCTTGAAGTCCGCTTCAAAGGTAAGAATATCGCCGAAGTGCTCAACATGGACGTCCAGGAGGCATTGGAACATTTTGAAAATGTCCCGAAGATTTACCGGCTGCTGCAGACTCTGCACGACGTCGGACTTGATTATCTGAAGCTCGGTCAGCCGTCGCCAACACTGTCCGGCGGTGAAGCACAGCGAATCAAACTCGCCCGGGAACTCGGCAAGCGATCAACCGGTCAGACGATCTACTTGCTCGACGAGCCGACAACCGGGCTGCATTTCGCCGATGTCGAAAAACTGCTCGAAGTGCTGCACGGATTTGTCAGGAAAGGCAACACCGTCCTGGTTGTCGAGCACAGCGTTGACGTTATCAAGACCGCCGACTGGGTCATTGATGTCGGACCGGAAGGCGGCGCCGGAGGCGGAACGATTGTCTGTGCGGGCACTCCCGAAGCCGTGGCGAGCAATCTGGATTCTCATACCGGAACGGCGCTGGCGCCCGTGCTTAATATCAAACGTCGAAAGAAACGAGGCAACAGTGGGCGGGACGAAGATGCTTTGCGATGGCAGAAAGACACGACTCGGCTTTCGTCATCAACGTCGCGGCAGCAGATTACCGTTCGCGGAGCGGCTCAGAACAACCTTCAGAATATCGATCTGGAGTTGCCTCGCGATAAGATGAATGTCTTCTGCGGACCAAGCGGCAGCGGCAAGACTTCACTGGCCATGGACACGCTCTACGCGGAAGGGCAGAGGCGGTATGTGGAATCGCTTTCTGCCTACGCACGACAGTTTCTCGGACAGATGCCGAAGCCTCGCGTCGAGCACATTCATGGGCTGCAGCCGTCGATCGCGATCGAGCAGAAAAGTGTTGGCGCGACTCCGCGATCGACCGTCGGAACCGTCACCGAAATTTATGATTACCTGCGAATTCTCTGGTGCCGCCTGGGGATTCAGTATTGCCCTGCCTGCCAGATTCCGGTCAACACGCAAACCACGGACGAAGTCATCGCCCGACTGCTTTCTCTGGCAGAGGGCACCAAATTGCTGCTTCTCGCTCCGCAGGAAATTCGAGTCGGGCAGGCTTACGAACGGCTGTGGGACAATCTTCGAGAGCAGGGTTTCGCGCGGGTTCGAGTCGACGGCACAACACACCGCCTGGAAGACGTTCCGGAGATCGACCGCAAACGTAAGCACAACGTAGAAGTCGTCGTTGATCGAATCCTTGTAAAAAAACGACAGCGTTCTCGCATCGCCGATTCTGTCGAGATCGCACTGGGAATTGGCCAGGGCGTGATGCGGACTGCCCTTGTTGACGACGGTCGCGACGAGACCGATTGGATAGTCGAATCCTACAGTCTGTTCCGAGCGTGCGAAGAATGCGGCAGGAGTTTCGAAGAGCTGATCCCAAACAATTTTTCGTTTAACAGTCCGCTGGGATGGTGTCAGGAATGCGAAGGGCTGGGCATTCAGCAAGGCACCGATCTGAACGTTCTGCTGGACGATCCACACCGCTCACTCCAGAACGCTGCCGTCGCTGTCTGGCCAGATCCATCCAGCAGTGCGGTTTTCCTTGCGATGCTTCAGGCCATGTCAAACAACATTGGCATCTTGCTGGACGTGCCATTCGCTCAACTTGACCCAATTCATCGTCGCATGGTTTTGTACGGCACCGGTGATCGGTGGTTTGAAGTCGCATCCACAAAACAATCACCCGGCTTCCGTTTTCAATACAAAGGGTTGTTTCCCGCGGTGGAAGAAGCATCGCGAGTTTCTTACCAGCATCGGCGGCATCTCGCATCGCTGGTCGGCGACATCCCCTGCTCGACTTGTGACGGAGCTAGAATTCGGGACGACGCGGCGAACATTCGGTTTCAGGGAAAGACCTTACAGCAGGTTTGCGAGACGCCGCTTGGGCTGGCTCTTGACGTTCTGAAGAAGATCCGACTTACCGGCGACGATAAGCGAGTTGCGGGTGACCTGCTGGAAGAAGCCCGCGGTCGGATGTCATTTCTCGTCGAAGTCGGGCTGGACTATCTGACACTGCAGCGATCGTTGCCAACTTTGTCCGGCGGTGAAACTCAGCGCATCCGACTGGCTGGTCAAATCGGTCGAGCGTTAACTGGAGTTCTGTACGTTCTCGACGAGCCAACCATCGGCCTGCACCCTCGTGACAACGCGCGATTGCTGACAGCTCTGCACCGACTGCGGGATCTTGGAAACACCATGATTCTGGTCGAGCATGACCGGGAAGTCATCGCTTCCGCTGACCGAGTCTTCGACTTCGGGCCAGGAGCCGGCCGCTTCGGTGGAACGATCACCGAACAGGGAACCCCGAAACAACTCGCCTCGCGAATGAAATCGCTCACCGGAGAGTACCTCGGCGAAAAACGTCAGATTCTGATTCCGGAAACGCGACGGATGCCGTTCTCAGGTCAGGGGCCGCCTGAGGAAGTTTCAACGACCGACGTAACTGTGGCCGGGAAAAAATCAAAGACACGCAAGAAGGTCTCGAAGAAAAAGGCAAAGCATTTAACCACGAGTGCAACCGTTGGCGGCTGGATGGAACTACTCGGAGCTCGGCTGAACAACCTGCGGGATGTCGATCTACGTATTCCACTTGGAATGTTTACCGTCGTGACGGGTGTGTCGGGCTCGGGAAAAAGTTCACTGATCGAGGATACGCTGGCGAAGGCCCTGGTGAAGCATTTTCACCGAGCTAACGAACAACCCGGTCCGTACGAGACGCTCAATGGGCTCGGGCTTGTGAATAAGGCCATCGTCGTCGATCAGGCTCCGCTTGGCAGTACGCCTAAATCCAATCCCGGCACTTACACCGGCGTGTTCGACCATATTCGTGAATTATTCTGTCGGCTGCCGGATTCGAAGGTGCGTGGATATCGTCCGGGGCGGTTTAGTTTTAACCGGCCAGGTGGACGCTGCGACTCATGCGAAGGTGACGGTCAGAAGAAGATCGAGATGCACTTCCTGCCCGACGTCTGGGTGGAATGTGATGAGTGTCGCGGTGAGCGTTACAACCGTGAAACGCTTTCCGTGAAGTATCGCGGCCACTCAATCGCCGACGTGCTGAATTTGTCGATAGGGCAGTGTCTGGAACTCTTTGAAAATATCCCGAAAATCCGCAAGACGATGTCAACACTGTGCGCGATCGGGCTGGACTATCTGACGCTTGGACAGTCTGCGACAACGCTGTCTGGCGGCGAAGCTCAGCGAGTAAAACTTGCGGCCGAACTCGCGCGACCAAACACCGGCAAGACCGTTTACATTCTTGACGAGCCAACGACCGGTCTCCACTTCCATGATATCGACAAGCTGCTCAAAGTGCTGAACAGTCTGGTCGAAGCAGGCAACACGGTGATCGTGATCGAGCACAACCTCGACGTTATCAAGACAGCCGACTGGGTAATCGATCTCGGTCCTGAAGCCGGCAACGGCGGAGGCTGGATCGTTGCGGAAGGCACTCCCGAGAATTTAGTCGAAGGACTTAAGAGCGAGAACCAGGAAACGCCCGACGGTGGCGAACAGCGAAGGTCGCACACGGCAGAACAACTTGTGAATGTCCTTGCGACTGGGCGGCGAGGAACTCGCGAAATATTTGACGCAGCCGCGGAAGGGAAGAAACGCGAAGGAGACCTGACGATGGCTCAGGTCGGCAAAGACGCAAGAATGCCCTGGGAAGTCGATGGCCGAAAATGGCATACTCGTGACCGCATCGCTCACTCGGGGAAACCTTGCCAGTGGGAAGGCATCGCCTTGGAGATGCTCGTTGAGCAACTGACTTCCGACACGTCGGAGTCTGATACGAATTCCGCTCCAGCCCAAAAGAAAAGGGTGACCCGCAAGAAGAAACCGGTAGCCACGGCAGCACTGATGACTGGAAGCGATCTTCTAAAAGCGCAGGCAGCAGCAAGTGGCGACGGTGATGGCTCTCAACCTTCGCCCCTCAGCCTCAAGACCGTCTGGAATGATTCCTCGACGGTCGAGATCACCGGTGACGACAAGCGGCTTGGCTGGTTCGTGCACGCGCTGACTCGCGACGAATGGTTGTTGAAACTTTACTTCCGAGTGCAGCGTGACTGCTTCGACCAGAAGGAACTGGCTTCAAGCCTCAATCTGCGAAACGTCGACGATATCAACGAACTGCCAATCTACGGTCGGTCTGACCGCGTCCGAGTCAAGAATAAGCCTGCCGGTTACCAGGAAGTTCTGATCACGGTTCACTGGCTGAGCGAAATCGATACTCTGGAGTTTCGGGACTTCCTGACCGCTGCCCGCACCTCGTACATCGAACGCGTGGCCGCGACGTCGACTGATGTGAAAGACGTCGCCCCGTGGAAAGTACTCGGCCGGAAATGGCATTTGATGCAGAAAGGGTTTCCGGCCGAGAAGCGTCCCAAGTGGAAGAAGGAAGTTCTGGATACGCTGCTGGGAGTCTTCGACAAGATCATCCCCGACGGAGACGTCGTCTGGAACGAGCGAGCCTTCGTGCGTTACCGTCAGTCCGGCAGCAAAGACGACTGGGCAGTCATCTGTACGAAACGCCGATCAGGCATCGACCTTGTGATTACGCCGCGGGATGAATCAGTTGGTGCGGGAAGCGTCGCTGGCATCGTCGCAGAACACGAAGCGGTCAAAGGGAAGAAGGGGAAATCAGCGATCCGATTACGGTTCGACAAGCTGGCTCAGGTGAAGTCACCAAAGGTTCGAGCCTTTCTTAAGAAGTGTCTGTAGGTCAGGCTTCGTCTGACGAAGTTTGACACCAGTTTTCGAACCACGAATAGACACAACAATGCCAGAGCTTCCAGAGGTTGAGACAATGGTTCGCGGCATTCGTTCTTCCGTGGAAGGGCGAAAGATTGTCTCTGTGCGTGCCTGCCCGTGCGAATGTCGGCCGATGATGATTGACCCGTCGCTTGAGGACATCGATCTAAGAGTCCGCGGTCAGAAAATTGTTTCGGTAAGTCGACGGGCGAAGCGAGTTCTGATGGAACTTGGGACCGGAGACACGTTTGTCATCGAGCCTCGCATGACTGGTCTGATGCTGTTGGATGAGCCACCCAGCGAAGCTCATCTACGCGTCGAGTGGCGGCTCAAGGCCCCCGGTGGGACAAAGCGACTCTGGTTCTGGGACCGGCGAGGTCTCGGGACAATTCGCCTGCTTGATCCAGAGCAGCGTGAGCAAGTGCTTGGTCCGGGGCGGCTCGGCCCAGACGCTCTGGAAATTACCGAAGAAGAGTGGCGGGCCATGTGTGTCCGCACGACGAGTGTCATCAAGGTGGCTCTGCTCGATCAGAAAAAAGTGTCAGGCATTGGAAACCTGTACGCGAGCGAGATTCTGCACCAGTCCCGAATCTCGCCGGAGACTCGGGCCTGCGACCTCAAGCCAGCACAGATTCGACGTATGGCGGAAGCGACAACCGAGATCCTCAATACGGCCATTCAGTACGAGGGTTCGACTTTGAGTGACGGAACTTACCGAAACGCTCTCAATAAATCCGGCGGCTATCAGAATTCGCATCGAGTCTACGATCGCGAGGGACAACCGTGTCTGACCTGTGAGCGTGGAACAATCGTCCGAATCGTGCAGGGGCAACGTTCCACATTTTTCTGCCGCGTGTGCCAGCGAAAATCTCGCCGCAGATGAACTGTCGAAAACTAAGGAAAAGTCGCTGTGATTTTTATCGCACCAGTTTCTCGTTAAGGTCTGGTCTGTAATCGGCAACTTAACAGCCGGTGTTTGCCTGGTAGCTTTGATCCGACGGAAATTCCCGTGCGAAAACTTTCTCTTGAGGCCGGCAGACGCTACCTCGTCCGATTTTCTCCAAAGCGAGTACCCCATGTTTTTGCCGATGTGCTTGTGATCGGCGGCGGCATTGCCGGTCTTCGTGCCGCGATGGAAGTTGATCCTTCGCTCCAGACGATCGTCGTGACCAAGGACGAAGTGAAACTCTCTAACAGCGCGTGGGCCCAGGGTGGCATCGCTGGAGTGCTGGACCCGCTCGACGACGTCGCCAGCCACGCGGCTGATACCATTGCAGCGGGCAAGGGGCTCTGTGACGAAGATGTTGTCAATACTGTCGTGCGCGAAGCGGCCGACCGTATTCGCGAGCTCGTCGCGTTGGGGACTCAGTTCGACAAAGAAGACGGCGAGATCGCTCTGACTCGTGAGGGCGGTCACAGTCACCCTCGAGTCGCACATGCTCTTGGTGATGCCACCGGCAAAGAGATCATGCGAGCGATGATCGAAACAATCCGCTTGCGCAAAAGCTGCAGCATCTGGGAAAGCACCTTCACCATCGACCTGCTGACTCATGAAGGCCGTTGCGTCGGAGCCATCGTCTGGAACGCGAAACATGGCAAGACCATCATTTGGGCCAAGCAGATCGTGCTGGCGACCGGCGGTGCAGGACGACTTTTTCGTGAGACGACCAACCCGCCCATTGCCACTGCGGATGGACACGCCATTGCTGCTCGCGCGGGGGCCGAACTTCGCGACATGGAGTTCATGCAGTTTCACCCAACGGTACTCTACATCGCCGGCAGCGCGCGGCATTTAATTTCAGAGGCGGTTCGCGGCGAGGGTGCGCAACTGCTCGATTGTCGCGGGCATCGATTCATGCCGGACTACGACTCCGCCGCCGAACTCGCACCGCGCGACGTCGTCAGTCAGGCAATCACCAAACAGATGGCCGTCACGCAGCACCCCTGTGTGTACCTGGATCTTTCGCACCTGGACGAGCAACTGGTCGCGACGAGATTTCCACACATTACGAAAGTCTGCGCCAGGTTTGGCCTGGAACTTTCTCGAGATCGCATCCCGGTCCGACCCGGTGCTCACTACATGATTGGAGGACTGACCGTCGACCTGGATGGAGTCTCGACGCTGCCTGGGTTGCTTGCTGCCGGTGAGGTTTCCGCATCAGGACTGCATGGCGCGAACCGGCTTGGTTCGAACAGCCTGCTGGAAGGTCTGGTTGTCGGCCGTCAGGCCGGGCTACTTGCATCGCAACACGCATCGGAAATCGAAGATTCATTCCGAGCCTTGCCCCTGGATTCAGACTGGGCACAACCGGAATCCGACGAGGAAGAACTCAACATCTCCGACATCGAGAACTCATTGAATTCGCTGATGTGGCGAAACGTTGGCATCAGCAGGCACGCAGACGGACTTCAGCAGGCGATCACTCAGCTTGAGTTCTGGGAACGGTACGTTTCACAACGAGAGTTCGCTTCAATCGAAGGCTGGGAACTTCAGAATCAGCTCCTCGTTGCAAGACTGATGGCCGCCGCCGCTTTGGAACGTCGCGAAAGCCGAGGGGTCCACGCCCGCAGTGACTTCCCCGAGACATCCGATGAATTCGCCAGTCACTGCCACGTCGAGATCGAATCAGAAAATTGATCCGTTGCCCGCCTGAATCAGCAGAGAAACGTCGCGATTCAGGGTGCGTTTTTACCGTCGAGAATCGCATCCAGATACGCCGGGTAGTTGGCTTTGGCCGATCCTTTAGTGAGGCTATCACCGAAGCACGCAACTTTCGAAGCTGGCAGGTCCGCAGCTTTGATCTTCCTTGCAATCAACTGAGCGAGCAGTTCGTAGCCGCGTGGCGTCAGATGCACGCCGTCCTTGACCTTACTGTTCGCAACATTCCGGATAACGCTTTCTTTCTGGTTATCGGCGATGTTCTCCCGCAGCAAGTGTTCATGAAAATCGACGATCGAAACGCTCCGCTCTTTTGAAATGTCGAGCAGGATCGATCGCACTTCCTCCATCCGCTCAACCGGAGACTGATCATCGAATTCGCGAGGGTCATGCCGAGTAAACAGCAGCTCCGGGATACAAGGGGGTGGAGTCACCAGCAGCACTTTCGATCCCCCTTGGTGAATACGATCGACAAGCGTTTCGACATTCTTCTGGTAAAGTTTTGCGTCCACAAAACTGCCAGAATTCAGCCGATCATTCGTCCCAACCATCAGCACAACGACAGTCGGCCGGTGCAACAGCACGTCCTGCTCTAAGCGGCTGAGTAATTGCGAACTTCGATTCCCACCGACACCTGCGTTAATGACGCTGCTGGATGCGGCATTCTTTTTAATGGCCAACGAATGATTGAACCAATTGCGAAGTGTTGCTCGCTCGGGGCGGGGGTCGAGGACCCAGGTGTCCGTATGTGGGACTCCTTTGAGTGGGAGGAAGGTGAAGTTACCAGTCGGCAATACTTCCTTGAGGTAGAGTTGTGTTGACTCAGTGCTGTGCTCCTGACTGATGAATTGCGGTCGGTTTCCGAGACGTGCCAGTCGCTCGGCAGCGGAAGAGCGGTCGCTGTTGGCGTAGCCCCATTTTTTGACGCCGTCGTAGTGGCTGTGGCAGATGAAGCCTCGCCAGAGGGAGGCAATCTCTTCGTCGTGCAGGCCAATGAAGTTGCAGGCGATGGCGCCTCGTGAGAAGCCGGCGATGAAGACGTTGTCCGCGTCTCCTCCGTACTTGTTGCAGATTCGTTTCACTGTATGCCTGCAGTAGGCTACTGTTGCGTCGACGTCGCCCCACCAGGTTTCCTGATTTCGCATCTCCTGCTGATTCACGTAGGGCATGCAGATCCAGATGACACCTTTCCCGCCCGAGATGCCGTATCCCAGACTGCTGCCCTCAACCGTACCAGGGCTCGTTCGCCATTTGTTGCCGGCGTATTCCACGATGACTGGGTATTTTTTGCCTGGCATCCAGTCAGTTGGCAGGTACAGCGTGTGGTAGACTCTGCTGCCTTCGTAATGCTTGTTGAACTGTCGGACTCGTGTACCAGGCGAAGGAACTGCATCAGTAACTGCCGGTACGGTCAGATCTCTGACGACGCCTTCTTCGGCACCGATCTGTTGAGACGCACAGGCCAGCACAACCATGGCGGCGATCAGGGATGCGTTGCGAGTTTGGCGAAAACTTGTGGACTTCTCACCCGCGGCTGAGACCGCGACCTCTCCCCCACGGTAGAGAAGTAACAATTTCGGGAATCGTGCTGATGGGGGGTTCATTATCTGACGTTTCAATTCTTGCTCCTCAAGTCTCGCACTGCCACTATGTCCTGACTCAGTATCATCCCAGCCTGTCTCGAATCATAGTTTGCACTCTGCAGATCCGAATCATCATCTGTCCTGGCTGTTTCTAACAGCTGATCACGCTGAAATAATCTGGAACAGCACGGCCATATCGCCGCTTTGCACGAGGCTCGTTTCGTTGATCATCCCTAAAATCATTTCACTCGGCGAAGTCCTTTGGGACCTGTTTCCTGATGGAGAGCAATTCGGGGGTGCACCGGCTAACTTTGCCTGTCACGCCGCGATCCTTGGCGGTGACGTGTCAATGGTCAGCGCCGTCGGTGACGATTCTCACGGCCGCTCGGCGATCAGGATTCTTGAGGGGTACGGGATTAACACCGGGTTAGTACAGGTCGCCTCTGATGCAACCACCGGCACGGTTGGCGTTGAAGTTGACGCTGGCGGTAAGCCAACATTTACGATCCATGCGGAATCGGCGTGGGACCAGCTTGCGTGGAACGATGAGTTGGAGACGCAAATATCGAATGCTGACGCCGTCTACTTTGGCACACTCGGTCAACGTGCAAAAGTTTCTCGTACCACCATCACGCTGGCACTGAAGGCTGCGTCAAACGTCCCGCGCGTGCTCGACATCAATTTACGGCCGCCGTTTTTCGATGCGACATTGATTCGCGAATCGATCAAACTTGCAAGCATTCTGAAATTCAGCGACGAGGAATTAGCTACTGTTTGCCATGCATGTGGACTCAAATCCGGGGAGTGCCCGGCAGTTCAACTCGGACAACTTCTGGAGCAGCAGCGTCTGGACCTGGTCATCATGACTCGTGGAGCCGACGGAGTCACGCTGGCAACGTCAGATGGAACGGTTGAGCATCCCGGAATTCCAACCAACGTAGTCGACACCGTCGGCGCAGGTGATTCCTTTACAGCTGCGTTTCTGCTCGGACTGCTGCGTGGGGACTCTCATGCGGATAATCTGCGAAACGCGTGTACTGTCGCGGCCGGTGTTTGTGCTCACGCTGGGGCCGTGCCGGATCGAGGTTCTATCGGAGAATCACAATGACGACTGACAACAGTTCGCTGGCCGCCGCGAAAGTTCAACTTCACGAACTCGAGCTGGAACTATCGAAACGTCTTGAAGAAGTAGATCGTTCGGATAATCGACCGAAAATGGACAGCGCTGTCGGTCGCCTCACTTTTATGGACGAGTATCAGCAACACCAGATGGCGGAACATGGCCGTCGGAACGCAGCGTCTCAATTGGCTCGCGTACGAGCAGCGCTGGTCCGCGCGGAAGCCGGTACGTACGGCAAGTGCGTTCGATGTGGCATTGATATCCCGCCTGAACGACTGGAATTCATACCCGAAGCTCCGTTCTGCATTCAATGCCAGGGATGAATCGCGAACTGCATCCGTTCCCCAAATCAGACATTCACATGTCGAACAGGCTCTCGGAAGACAGTGTTGCGACATTAAAGTACGATCGCACGGAAGCAGTGGCCAGTCGCTGAATTGAGTAGGACACTGCCGATTGCCTGGTCGAATTCCGCACGGGCGAGAGAAGCTCAGAACACCGTTGATCTGCCACCAGCAAATATAGAATCAACAGCATGCCAGGAATCAATAACGACTTAAGAAATGCAGGAACCAGTGCACTGGTTGTGGTGGTTTTGCTCACCGCGGGCAGTCGTGCGGTCGCCCAAACCGACTTCATTCCGAAGGCACATCACCCCAACATCGCCGGCATCACGCTGTTTGCGGAAAACCCTGACATCATGACGCCAGTTGGAGTTGCCGTCGCGCCCGACGGCCGAGTCTTCGTTCAGGAAAATCATACGCACAAACGCAACTCGAACTACGACGGTCCAAAGACAGATCGGATACTCCTCTTTGAAGATACCGATGGCGATGGTACTGCCGACAAACGGTCTGTCTTTTACGAGGGCCATGTCTTCAGCACGGATTTGATGTTTGGTCCGGACGGCCATCTGTATTTCAGCACGCGATGGTTTGTCGGTCGCTTCCGTGATGCAGCGTCTCTGCAAAAAGCCGAAGGCGAGCCAGAAAAGCTGGTGAGCTGCGAGACCGACGGTGACTATCCGCATAACGGTGTCGGCGGGCTGGCAATTGACCCCGCAAACCCGAATTGGTTGGCTTTTGGATTTGGTGAAAACCTGGGTGCGGACTACGCCTTTGTCGGCACCGACGGTACCAGGTTGAGCGGCGGTGGCGAGGGCGGTTCTACCTACCGATGTCGCACTGACGGAAGCAAGTTGGAGCGACTAAGTACTGGCCACTGGAATGCATTCGGCATGACGTACGATCTGGCTGGCAATCTTTTTTCGACAGACAACGACCCCAACAGTACACCTCCGAATCGACTGCTGCACGTCATTCCGGGTGCCGATTTTGGCTATGAATATCGCTACGGCCGATCGGGACGCCACCCTCTGGTGAGTTGGTACGGCGAGATCCCCGGTACGCTGAGCATGATTGGACCACTTGGTGAAGCGGCCTGTGGCGTGACAACTTACGGCCGGGCGCATTTGCTGTCCGCATCGTGGACCGACAATCGCATCGACATTCATCCTTTAAAGAAGAACGGGGCTTCGTTCGTCGCAGAGCGGGAGCAGTTCATCAGTGGTCCCGACAATTTCCGGCCGGTTCATTTTTCTTACTCCGCGGATGGCAAATATCTCTACTTCACCGACTGGGTAAAACTATCCTACCCGGTGCATGGTCACGGACGAGTTTGGCGAGTTGAATTCAAAAAGCCGATTCGTCTTATTCCCGTACCTCGTGAGCTGAAAGCAGTGCTCTCTCCACAGGCGGCAATCGCGTTGCTCGGCGACGCCGATCCATACGTCCGCACGGAAGCCATTCACATCCTGACTCGAAATCCTGAGGCCCTCACGTCCTATGACTGGGAATCCAACACCAGCGCCGTCGCCCGCGCGCACCATGCAGTAGCCCTTAAACGCCTGTCCCCACAAGGACAGGCAGACATCATCCCGTTGCTGCTGAATGATGCTTCCGAAGACGTTCGATTCACTGGCATCAAATGGATCGCCGACGAAGGCCTGTCGCAGTACCGGCCGAATCTTGAACAGTTATTGAACCGAGCCGACACAAGTCGCCGCAGTTTACCAGCCGTAATCGCGGCACTCGACAAAATCAGTGGATCGTCGAAAGGTGAGTTCTCGCCGAGCGAAACTCTGCTCAAGCTGGCAACTGACGACAGCCGGCCTGCTGCACTGCGAGCACTGGCCCTGCAAAGTGTGAACATTGATCACAAGTCACTGACGGTTGAAATACTCGCCATGATCGCTGGCTCTAAAGACGTGGCGATTCAGCGTGAAGCCATTCGCTCACTGACGCTTCATTCGGATGCAAAACGTGGATCTATCCTTGCCAGGCTGGCCACGGACGCGTCGATCGATCCGAATCTGCGAGCGGACGCAATTGCCGGCCTCGCGGATTTTTCTTCAGATCATGCAGCGATGCTGGAACAGCTCGTCAAAGATAAGAACTCGAGCATTTCCACAGAGGCCGAACGAACTCTCATTGAATCCGGGTTGCTTAAGCGGAAACTCAAGGCCAAGCCACCGGCTACCGACATCCATGCATGGGAACGACTTCTTACCGACGTCTCAGCAAAGGTTAACACAGCCGCCGGTCGTCGATTGTTTTTTCGGTCGAAACTCGGCAGCTGCCACAAGTGTCACTCGATGAACGGCCGCGGTAACGATATTGGTCCAGACCTGACAGCAATCCATCGGCAGAGCAAAATCGATCGCAAGCGACTGTTGCAGCATATCGTGAATCCCAACGCCGATCTCGCACCGTATTACCGGCCGCAATTGATCATCACCACGGACGGCAAAGTCCACACCGGCTTCATTGTCGGCAGAGAAGGCGGTTCGCAAGGTTACGTAGGCACCGATGGAAAAGTCTTCTATATCAGGAAAAGCGACGTCGAAGAACGCCGAGAACTCACCACGTCCATCATGCCTGCCGGGTTGCTTGATAAGATGTCCATCGACGAAATTCGCGACCTCACCGCGTACCTTCTGAAGGGCGGCGAATAACCATCACTGGTACTGGCATGATTTCGCTGGACCGTCGCCCTGTGGGCCGCCGGTCACGTGCCGCGGGAACATTTCCTGTTTGCGGTGTGGCTGAACGCGGGTTCCGAGGCAGAAATTCCGGCACAAATCCGCAATGGTGAATTTGAGAAATTTAAATTGCCAGGCCTCGACGAGTCCCGTTTCCAGACCTCGCCTCAGGAACATCGCGAAACCGGTCGACTGATTCCATAATAAGGGAACCCAATCCCCCGCCGTCCACCTGGCGAGAAGAGTATCTGCCTGAAACGCGGCCTGTTTGAGACCTGCCTGTTGGCATTCAATTGGCGATGTCGAGAAACTGAGTAACGCGTTGTTCGATAATGTCGAGACTGCGGTTCCAGAATTCAGGCTGGCGGAGATCGTAACCAAACGAAGATTCGACAGCAGCTTCTGCGTCCTGGCAGCCTGTCGCGATCAGAAAGTCACTGAACTGCTTCGGGAAATCAGTCGATCCTTTGGCCAGAGAATGGGTACCAAGAGACAGAAGGTATCCAAAGGTATAGGGGAAGTTGTAGAACGGCCAGTCGGTGATGTAGAAGTGCAGCTTCGAGATCCAGAAGTTCGGATTCCAGCCGTCTTCAGTCAGCGCGTCACAGTACGCTTCCTGCTGAGCGGACTTCATAAGTTCGCAGAGTCTGTCGACACCAACTTCGCCGGTCGCTCGTTCGTTGTGGAAGTTGTTTTCGAAAATAAATCTCGCGTGGATGTTCATCAGGAACGCGACGGAGTCACCGAGCATTCCGTCGAGGATTTCCAGCTTTTCCTGCTTCGTCAACGCCGCAGCAAGTCGGCATTCACAGAGGACAGACTCGGCAAACGTGGAAGCTGTTTCCGCCAGGTTCATCGGATAATCACGTAGAAAGGCTGGTTGATCTCGCAAGACCCAGGTGTGATATGCATGGCCAAGTTCATGTGCGAGCGTCGACATGCTGTCGTTGCTGTGTGTAAACGTCATGAAGATCCGCGACTGTTTCCGAGTTGGGATATCCGTGCAGAATCCTCCTTGCCGCTTGCCAGGCCGATCTTCAACTTCGATCCACTTTTCAGCAACCGCCATTCTGGCGAACTCACCCAGTTCTGGGTTGAACTCCGAGAACGCATTGATGGTCAGGTCGCACGCCTCTTCGTAAGACAGTGCCGAGGATGCAGTGTTTCCTCTTGAGGGTAGTGGAGCCTGTTGGTCGAACCACGACAACCGCTCCACGCCGAGCAGTTCAGCTTTTTTCTTGAGATAATCAACGACGCAGGATTTTCGCTGCGTGATGGCACTCCACATTGTGTCGAGCGTTTCGCGCGTCATGTGATTCTGGTTGAGCGGTGCGGCCAGATGGTCGATCCCCAACCGACGATACTTAGAGAGCCTGTTGCCTGCGATGTGGTTGATGGCTTCAGCACAGGGTTCAGCGATGCTCGACCACGCACGATCAGCGGCGTAGAAGTTGTTTTCGCGAAGAGCGCGTTCCGGCATGTCGAATTGCACTTGCCCCGGCGAGCGGTCGATAATTTCGCCCCGGTGCTGAATCTGAATTCGCAGCTCGCCCGATAGCCGATCGTAGACTCGTCCCCAGGCATGCAGACCGTCGACGTCCAGCGCGGCAGCGAGCAGTTCCTGGTCTTTTGGCAACCGCAGAGACGCGTTCCGTCGGCAAAGCTGAAGGAAGTAGACATTTTCTTCAAGCGACCCAGCAGAGGAAACAAACGTCGCAAACGTTTTGTCATCAGCAGCTTGAAATGAAAACTCTATGTTTGTCGTAACCTGAGATCGCAACGGACTTAGCGCCGACAACTCACCTTCGTACTGTTGAAAAGTCTTGTTTGCAGCGTCGGCCGCAGCGTGGCAGCCAACGAACGCATTGATCGCTGAAAACTCGGCATGAGCCGCAGCATGTCTGTTCAGGAACGCCGCCCACATGTCAACTGTTTCTGCAGTTGTACTTACCGGCGGAAGGGTCTCAGATAGATCGGCTAGTTGTGACAACTCAGACTTAATCTGATCGATCGCCACCCGAAACTCAGCCGTCTCGGGATGCGGATAGAGTGAATCAAGTTCCCAGTTCACGGGGTATTGGTCAGTCATTTCAGAACCTGCGAGTGATGCAGTTGATAGGCGTCGGGGGAATGAACTTCAAGGAGCAAACTCTTTTTGATGACGCTCTGAAACAGCTATCCGTATTGCCGTGCAAGGTCACGAATGTAATCCAAAGCGTCGTCAAGATCACACACGATGGTGCCGGGCTGTCTGCCGTTATGATCGCAGTCTTCGAGGATCATCAAGTCCTCGTAGTCTGGCGACTCCTTAAGACGCCTGTGCGCTCGGTGCCCGATCGTCCGGTCTCGTACGAGATGCGCTTGCATGTGATGCTTAATAAACCAGGCGGTCCGTTCGGAAATGTGACCATCCAGAGCATCGAGTCCGCCGGCGACGTGATCACTCGGGTCGACACCTTTGCCGACGTCATGCAGCAACGCTGCGAGCAGGAACTCTTCGTCGTATGGAAGTTCGTCGCGAGCAAGCTCAAAGACCTGCAGACTGTGGTACAGTACGTCACCTTCGGGGTGATACTTTTTCGACTGTTCGTAACCATCCATCGGAAGTAGCAATGATCGGTAGACCTGAAACCGATCGATCGAGTCTTCTGCTGATTCCAGTTCCTCGGCGAGGTCGATCCCAGCATACTCATCGCGCAGAAACTGTTCGTATTCGGCCAATGTCGCGCGTTCCATCGCCTTACCGGTGATTGAACTCTTGAAAACGTAACTCGCTTTGCCTGATGGGTAGAGCGTCAATTCAATTGGGTATTCATCCCGGATGTGGATGTGTGTGAAGACTCGTTCCTCACCGTTCTTGCGAACCTGTTTGAACTCCAGGTCATATTCCATGCACTCGAGATCGAGTGTTGCCGTTACGGCGTCGGTGCTGGAGACAAAGCAGTGGATGTCGATATCGGAGCCTTGGCGTATATGTCCCGTGAGTGTGCTGCCGATAATTTTCGGCTTGCAGTGCTTGAGCAGGTGCATCATGCGCAAGGCCTGGATACGCATGTCTCGAAGCTTGTCGAAGCGTGAATTGCCTTCGAAGAGCCACGTCATCCGCTGAATTTCATCGCGGACTTCGGCATTGCTTGGGATGTCTGACGGTTTCACCCAACCGTGGCAGAGTCGCTTTCCAGCCTTCATCTTGGCTCGGAAATACTCGGTCTCACGCCGTTCGTACATCATTCGAGCAGCTTCGACGATAATCATTCGTCGCAGTTTTTCATTGGCCATTCATAGAGCCCGTCCCGTGCGGGCCAGCAGCGGGTTGTGATCGTCAGACCGTGAATTCACTTGCCTGTTGAACAATCATCTGGAGACTGACGGCTATCCATTTTGATGCGGACATCCGAAAACAAGATCGCCTAAGAAGTAAGGTCCGTGATCGTAACCATCGGCCGGGCCTTGTCTACTGCATTTTTCGCTTTAGACGAAGTACTGTCTGATCAGAAACCGGCGACGATTGAATCGAAGTCAAACACAAAAGCGTCGTCGATCGATTCCGCCCCACTGACCGTATCTGCGTCATCGTCGGCTTCGCCATTACCAATACCTGTGGCGGTGTCCGTTTCGCTACCGGCGTCGACATTGTCGTCTCCGTCTTCACCGAGCAGTGTGTCACTACCGGCTTCGCCCAGCAGCGTATCGTTACCTGAACCGCCAAGCAGGATGTCATCAGCGTCGCCACCAACAACACTGTCGTTACCGTCGCCTCCGTCGGCCGTGTCATTGCCCCCCAGTCCGAACAGTTTGTCTTCACCGTCACCACCAGAGAGCACGTCGTCATTTGAGCCACCGATCAGCGTGTCACCGCCACCGTTGCCGATGAGCGTTGTCTTACCGGTGAATGCACTGGCGTCAATGTTCGTTCCGAAATCGCCACCGATAAGCACAGCTTCTTCGATGCTGGTGAGCGTGTCTGCTCCTCGGCCAGTAACCAGTGTGTCGGCCAGGATTTGCTCAAGGTCAACTGTCTGCTGAATCTGGTCTGTGCCGTCTCCACCATCCAGAGAATCGCCCTGGCTGCCACCAATCAAAGTGTCGTCACCGCCGCCACCTTGAAGCGTGATGGCAAAGTTGAAGCCTGAGGCGTCAATCCTGTTTGGTCCGTCGCCGCCGATCAGCTCAATTTCGGTGAAGGTACCTTTCAGATTGTCGTTGCCCAGACCGGTGATGGTCGCGGCTTGCCCGTTGCTGGCAACTGTAACATCTCCAGAGAAGCCTTCTTCACGCAGAACGGTGCGTTGGTTGCCGCCGACGATACGGTCGTTGCCTTCGCCACCGCTGATCGTGTCAATTCCTGAATTACCAAGAATCGTGTCCCGACCATCGCCACCAACAAGCAGGTCGCCGCTTCCGCCACCGAGGAGTCGGTCATTGCCATCGCCACCGAAGACCTGGTCGCGACCACCTCGACCGTTCAGGAAATCGTTCTGAGACGAGCCGATAATCGTGTCCCGTCCACCGCTACCGATGATTGTCACTCGACCAAGCGTATAGGTCGAAGCGTCAACTCTCGCACCGGTTTCATCATCAATTTCAATTTGAAGTGAATCGACACTGTCCAGGAAGTCACCGCCTGGACCAAACACCCCGCCGTCAGTAACTGCAACATTGCCTCTGACTCTTATGATAGCTCGGTCAGTGCCAGTACCACCAATAATGCTGTCGACATTCGATGTCCCAATCAGGGTGTCATCACCGCCTGCACCGTCAAGCGTTACATTGCCGGTGTACTCTGAAGCATCAAGCCGGTTACCTGCCGAGCCACCAATAAGTTCGACTGTCGTGTAAGTTCCGGTGATCAGGTCGGTGCCCAATCCTTCGAGAATGATCGCAGCCCCACTGGATCGGATGGTGAGATCGACGTTGCCTTCTTCACGCAGTGAAGAGGTTCCGGCACCACCTTCGATCGTGTCGTCGCCTGCTCCACCGCCCACAGAGTCAGTACCACCTTGCCCTTTGATTCGGTCAGCGCCGTCGCCACCGAAGAGATTGTCGGCACCGCCACCGCCCAACAGTGTGTCGTTGTCGGCGTCGCCGCCCAGCGTGTCGTTTCCGGCACGTCCATTGACGACATCGTTACCCGCTCCACCGTTCATGACATCGTTGAATGACGAACCAACGAGAATGTCGTTGCCGGCGTCGCCGTTAACGATAACTGTCTGAGAATTCATATTCGACGAATCGTTCGGCATCAGGGAATCATCCGCCGAAGTGAACGCAACGGTGTCATCTCCATCACCAGCGTTGATAGTCAGCGATGTCGTTGGGACGACGAATGTCGTGGCCTCGAACGTGGTACTATTGCTGATAAGGCTCATCATGCCATCAGAGGACGTTCCTGTATCTGCCAGGGATGCGTCATCGTTTGTAGCTGGCAGATTGAAAACAATGTCTGTCGCAGTTCCGTCGTTCGTGATTGGCTCCAGACCCGTGAAGTTGATGGTCGTGTCATCAGCACCATCATTCAGAGTAATGGTTCCGTCGTTGGCATTCGCGTAGTCGTAAGTGTGTGTTGCGAAAGTAGCACCAACGTTGTCGAGCGTGACTGTGTCGTTGCCTGCCGCGCCACCGTTGATCGTGATTCCGCCGGAAGGGGTAATCAGCGGATTGACTGGTGGGACCGGATTTCCACCAGCAAAGTTAATCGAGATAGTGTCGCTGTCGTTGTCTCCGCCATTGATTGTGATCGCCGTTACGGAACCGATGGACCGACGGAAGAACTCCACCGGTGATCCCGAAGTACTTCGCACGACATATGAACCCGCATCGATGATCAGTTCAACGTCGTCATTGACGCCGTCGTTCAGATTGACGATCGAGGCTGTTGCAGCGGCTTCGTCATCAGTGATGTT
>CALGTK010000208.1 GCA_937904325.1 uncultured Planctomyces sp. | reverse complement strand
CATCATTGGTCGCATATCGAGCCAAAGACGACGAGGGACACTCCAGGAGAGTTCCATCATTCACGGATGGCAGCACCCTTTTTTCATTTTTTCAGCGAGTTCCAGGGGAACATCTCGATTTCTCAACCAGTTCGACAAGTGGCGTCTTCACGTCCACAGGAAGTATTGGTCAAGCGTCGATGATCAAGGCAAGAGCATTATCAGACAGGGAGTCCTGGAACCCAACTTCGCTGAATTCTGCGCCGCCTGTTTCAGGAACCGTCAAATCTCGTGATGACTTCACACCTTTTTCGAGTCCATGTCGGAAAGGACGTTGATCGTCATCGAGCAACACACGTTTCCGGACGAGTTCCTTGAACAAGGCTTCGATCTGGGTGTTCTGGAATTCACTGATCTGTTGCTGGCGTTGATTGACGAAACCACAGAATACTGCAAGCAAAATGTGCCATGGCTGGAGCAGAAATGAAGATAACAGCAGGCCCACCTCTGTCGTTAAGAACCCAGAACCGCTGTCGAAATATAATCATTGAAACTGACTTCGTTCGACCGGGTCACATCCATCGATTCGGCTCCCTAAGCGGAAAAGACTTCAAATGCAAATTTTCCTGTTACTGACAACACTCTTCCTGTGCATCATCGGCAACGTCGTGGGTGCGCAGGGGACCAAGCACAGCTTTCTTGCTTGCGGCCAAAATACCTACATCATGGGAGCCGACGGAAAACCGAGCTGGACGCATCCGGCCGCCACCCGGGACGGCTACGTGCTGGATGACGGTACGGTCATTCTGACGCTGAG
This sequence comes from uncultured Planctomyces sp., assembly GCA_937904325.1. Classification (GTDB taxonomy): domain Bacteria; phylum Planctomycetota; class Planctomycetia; order Planctomycetales; family Planctomycetaceae; genus JABMPE01. Next base: position 34,004 of record CALGTK010000208.1, on the reverse strand, counting down.
CAAATCGAAACGTTTCCGTGGAGGAGCCGTCGTCAGCGTCGCTCCCGACGGCAAGGAAACACTGATCTGGAAAGGCACTCAAAGCGAGGTTAACAGTGCTCAGTCCACAGCCGACGGTACGTTCGTCATCACGGAAGCAGGCAATAATCCACGACTGCTTGAAGTCAGCGCTGCCGGCGAAGTGATGATCGAGTTCCCGCTCGCCTGCCAGACGCAGAACCATCACATGCAGACCCGGATGGCCCGCAAGCTCTCCGACGGAACGTACCTGGCACCACACCTGCTCAACTTCGCCGTCTTCCACTATGCCCGCGACGGCAAGGTTCTGGGCAATCTGGACACAACCACACCTGGCGATACCGAACACAAGATACACAGTTGGCCATTCACCGCGATCCGACACGGAGACGGACACACGCTTGTCTGCTGCACTCACGGAAACCGCGTAGTCGACTTCGACGCCAATGGCAAGATCGTCTGGACGCTGACCAACAACGACCTCCCCGGCAACTGGCTGCAGGACCCATGCGGCGGCCAGGTTCTCTCCAATGGCAACGTCGTCATCACCAGCTACGCCGCCGGACGTACAGACCGCCACTCTCCAAAGCTGTTCGAAGTGACTCCTGATAAGAAAGTCGTCTGGAAGTACTCTGACGGCCAGACTGTCGGAATCCATCACTTTCAAATCATCACGACGAACGGCAAGAAGCTGTCTGGACCTGTGTTGAAGTAGACGACAGTTATGGTGAGATCGGTGGAAAAATTTGCCGGGCGAGAGATCGATTCGACAATGACGGCACGAGGCATTTGCTCGCATCCTGTTCGGTGTTAAAGGCATGAAGTCGAGCAGTCAAAGGGCACTTCCCAATATGCTTCTCAAAATTATGAAATGCGTAATGGGTTAAACGGTCTGGAGCGAGATCGCTCGCAGACACCCCAGCTCGGTGCCGAACATTCGCAAATGCTCAATGGGATGAAAGGACTGTCGTATTCCTTGCGGACTGGTCTTCATGCTGCGCCTTTGTGGCGGAGTTCCACGTCAGAAATCAAGCCGCAGCCAGAGCTCTTGAATATTTCCAGAATTCGAATTTCAGTAGCACTCAACTCCGTCGAGGCAGCCTTGCGTGAGCGTTCCGTGAAGCACCAGTGGAAGGTAAAACTGCTCAAGTGCCTGACGAATACGAACGAAAGAAAAATAGTCATCCTGCTCGTTGCGTCAGGCATCTGCATACTTTTGATTGACGATCAGATTGGCAGAGAATCGAATCGCCCCAGAAGCCTCTCCCCAGTTAACCGAAGCCTAAACCGATGTCGTTGAGGCAGCTTGTTCCTACCGTTCCGTCGGTGATGTCGAACATCGACGGCATTGCTCTGGCGTAAGGGCGATTGGGCTCGGGGCAGTATTGCCGGCCGTTGCCTTCGATGGCCGTTACGGTTGGGATGCGGGCTGCCAAACTGGCTGAATGCAGGAACGAGAAGCCGGGGCACGTCAGATCCTGAACGCACAGGAACATTCCGAACTTCTGAGCGGCCGCTCCCAGACACAATGATTCCGAGTGTCCCTTGCACGCTTTCAACGCTATGCCGGTGTAACCCTGATCGCGAGCCAGCAGCAACGCTTCGTAATCGACCAGTGCTTCGTCAACGACGACGGGTTTCAGCTTGGCAGCTTCGTGCAGCTTGATTTCCGGATGTGCTTTCAGATCCCGACTGGTAGGTTGCTCGATGTACTGAGTCCGGTCGTAGGCTGCTGGCGATTGCTCCTGTACCTTTTTGAGAAACTCCAGCACGTACTCGACGTTCTCGCACTTCTCGTTGAAATCGAGCGAGTAGAACCATTCCGAGCAGCCACGCGCAGCTTGTGCTCCCGCAGCCAGTTTCTCGATGGCGACGACACGGTCAACATCCCAATCGAAGTTGTCACCGGACAGTTTGATCTTCAAGTGCGTCAGGCCGTCGGCGTTAATCCACTCGCCGAGCGTGACAGGCAGTCTGTCGTTCGGCCGATCGGTGACGTCAGCATCAGTCAGCGGATCCAGCGCTCCGACCAGATGGTAAAGCGGCATCCGGTCTTTGGGCGTTCGCAGCGTGTACTGATCGAGATACTCACCCGCAAACTGATCGTCGAGATAGTCCGACAGATCATCGTTCATAAAGTCGCTGGACAGGGCATCGTACGAGTTAATGTCGTGAACCCGACCGTAAGCATCATGGACCGCCGCGTCGAGCGGGCTGGCAGCGACCAGTTGCGCGAGCTTTGGAAATTCGCCATCGAAGTTATGGCCGGCAACGATCGTCTTAGCGGTATGTGCATACTCTTCAGTTAAATCGAACATCAACTCCATCGGGTGCCCGTAATGAGGAACCTGTGATGCGATGTTGACGATGCGTTCGGCGAAATCCTTCATGGCAAGCTCAGTCTGGTCGCCAGTCAGCTCCGACGTTGGCCACGCCCAGATGTTGCCCACCGGCATGCTTCCGAAGCCGGTCGCGTGATTGCCGCTGTGAGTCTCGACGGTGACTTCGACATTCATCAGGAACGTCTTGTCGACGATTCGGCCGCCGAATTTCAGTGGAGCCCTGAATGAAACGGGCTCGAAGGAACAGACCGCGTCAAGGATTCTGACGTCCGTATCGTTTGGCATGACTCTGTGCAGCTCGTGTGAGGGTAAGGAACGAAAATCTCACTGCGGAACTGCATGCCTGACGGGATCGTGAGTTCTCCTCATGAGATCACGCCGGCAGGTCATTCCTGCTCCGCATTCTGACAAACTGATGAACACATCAGCGTGCGAGCATGTTATGCACCACGCCGCGTCCCTTCAATCGACGTTCGCTGGCAGAGTTGCAGTATCCGCGAATAGGCCGTTCTCGTCTGATAAACTGCTGAGAAGAGACCACCTATGCGGCGGACCGGCCTTCGATTACAGAAGCCCCATCGTCGAACCGATTGAGAATCGTCTTACCACTCGACGTCAACTGGTAAACCATCCCGTCGGAGCGGCCGGCGAGATCGCACTTCAGCAAGCCGTAGGCAATGAGTCGGCCGTGAATCTTTGACAGCTCGGCCCGTTCAATCGTAGCTATATGTGTGATTCTCTGCACCCAGCGGCTGGCACGCTTCTTTGGATCTGCGGTCAGATTCGCGACTTCGCCTGTCATATCTGGTTCGTCAGACCGTGCTGCCACAGCCCCAGCCCCCTCAACAGTGGCCTCTGATCCTATTCTGGCGGCGGGCTCTGTGGCAGACTTTTCCGCCTGCGCAGAATTAGCGGCCTCTGCGGCCTGCCGTTCGGCGAGTTCTTCCTGAGCCTTTTGATAAGCCTTCAGAACCGCGATCCACGATGGATTTTCAGAAACAAGTTCCAGTTCGAGATCACTCATGACCGGTCTATCGGCCCGACGAACCGGCACATTCAATGGCAGTCGACACTTCGACACAAGCCGCAAATCCGCACCATAACTTTTGATATTTTTCGCGAGGCCGAGCGATCTGTTTAAGTTGACCCTGCGGTCGGCATTTGACACGCCGACGATCCAATTACTGCTATTCTTTAGAAGCGGCATCGTTCCCGGTGGGGACATCCTGCTGCGCTGCGACCGTCTGTTTTCCGTCCAGCCACATCGCCCCGAAAGCCAGCACAAGAATCAATGCGACCTCGGCGCCAATCAGCTTCAGGCCATACTCGTTGAAAAATATCGCCAGGGGATTCTCGATCGATGAAAAGGCTGTCACGATCATCAACAAAATCGTCAGCACGAACGCGGCGCTGACGACGACAACCAGTTTAAAAAGATGATTCGGCGGGAGATTTTCTTGTGACATGATTTTTCCGGGGTCTCTCTGTCTGAACCGCTCGACGGCTCAATAGATGATTGCACGAGATTACCGCGGCCGCCACAGTCGCTGTACCGATTCGTTTCGGGTAAGGCGCTCTGGCCACTGCGTGCTGATTGTGGCACGATGATCGGTTCACGCACCATCTGGTCAGACGGCAAAGCATGGAAAAGCAGGAATCGCATGACAATAGTTCAAAATAGTCGATTGCTCGGCACGCTACTCTTTATGGTGGCCGCGGGTTCGGTACTGACTGCCGACGAAGTCAGCACGTCAACAGATCAGACACAAAAACTGGCCCTTGATCTCAAGCATCAGGACTTCGCCGTTCGAGATTCTGCCACTCGAAAGTTACCCACGCTCGGCCCGTCAGTCATCGCTCCGGTGACCGAGATCGCACTGCAGGACAATCTTGAAGCCGGGCTGCGAGCCGTCGCGATTCTCGAAACGTTGTACCTGTCAGAAGATGCCGTCGCGTTTGACCAGGCGGAGGCCAGTCTGAATCAGTTGATTTCCCGATCCAGACTTCCGGCCGTCGCGCAGAAAGCTGCTCAGACGCTCGAAGCCAATCGCTTTACGGTAACTCAGCGACGAGCCATCGCCGAAGTCCGTCGACTCGGCGGCCAGATTCAGATGCAGCGAGACTTTCCGGTACTCGTCAACGGAGAGCATATTCGTCCTGAACAGGGATGGGCTCAGGCGGCGGCCATCGACCGACACTGGACGGGCGGCGTTGATGGGCTGAGACATCTGGCGCGTCTTAAGTCGCTGCTTAAAATCTATCTGGTAAGCGGCCAGCCCGTTCCGGACGAAGCTATCGAAGATCTTAGACTGGAGATGCCTGATACTGAATTTGAACCTCGGGGACCGGCCATGCTCGGAGTCGGCATGGGGTTGGCCGGGCCCCTCGGATGTGCGATCAGTAAGGTTAGTCCGGATGGTGCAGCCGGTAATGCCGGAATTCAGGTCGGTGATATCGTCGTCGAGATTGCTGGAAAATCGGTGAAGCAGCCTCAGGATCTGATCGATATCGTCGGCGGACATCGCGAAAATCAGCAACTCGAAATCATCGTGCTGCGTGGTGATCCAATCCTTAAGTACGGACTGATCGAGATGCTGCACCAACCGGAACAGTTTTCACCGATCCTGGCCATCGCCATCATCAACCAGATGCGAACAAAGTTCACAGTCTCGCTTGGCGAATGGAGCATCGACGGCTGATTCCTGAGCCGTCCGCCTTCGGAATTTGATTTCGCTACCGCCTCGGAAAGACACCGTCATGATCTTCGCGTCTCGAGTCCCGCCCGGGACACTGGCGATTGTTTCGAGGTCGCTGGCGACCATGCTCGAGTCCGGGATTCAAATCCGAAAAGCAATCGGCATCGCCTCAAAGAAGGCCATGCACGCTCCGACGAAGAAGGTGCTGCGAGAAATCTCCGACGCGATCCAGGGAGGCTCAGACATCTCGCAGGCGCTAAGGGAACATGGAAACTTCTTTCCGACGCTGTTCATTGAGATGGTCACGATGGCCGAAGAGACCGGCTCGCTTCCCGAAGTTCTCAGGCACCTGGCCGAGCACTACGAAGCCAACATCCGAATGAAGAAAGAGTTAATTGGATCGTTGATCTGGCCGGTGTTTCAGTTGGTCGCCGCGATCTTTGTCATTGCCATCCTGATTCTGGTCCTCGGACTCATCGGTGGTGACGACGACATCTCGAATATTGTGTTCGGCCTGAAAGGCCCGACCGATGCCATGATCTGGCTGACGGGAACGTTGGGCACATTCGCTGCCATGTTCGCCGTCTGGCTAATGATTCAGAAAGCGGCTCAGGCCAAGGCGATCGTCGATCCAATGCTACTGATGGTTCCGGTTCTGGGGCGCTGCATGAGATCGTTCGCGATCGCTAGATTCTCCTGGTCGTACTACTTGACTCAGCAGACCGGAATGCCGGTTAATCGAAGTCTGCAGGGAAGTCTCAAAGCAACCGGCAACGGAGCATTCGTCAGTCAGACGCCATTTATTACTTCAGCCGTAATGGAAGGCTCCAGCCTGACAGAAAGCCTCAAGCAAAGCCGACTCTTCCCGATAGAGTTCCTCGAAATGGTTTCTGTCGCGGAAGAATCCGGCACCGTTCCGGAAGCGCTTCATCGACTGAGCCCTCATTTCGAAGAAGATGCCCGCCGAGCATTGAAAATTCTGACCAGTGCGATCAGCGTTGTGGTCTGGCTGTTCGTCGCGGGGTTCATCATCTTCTTCGTATTCAAAGTCGCGCTGACCTACATAGCGATGCTCAATGACCTGTTGCCATGACGTCTAACAGTTCAGGTTCAATGTGAGAAGCGCAGCAGGCTGGGTCATGCCCCGGCAATTACGGAATCACACAAAGCCGGGTCGAGACCCAGCCTACTTTTTCAGCGGACGAACACGATGAATTTTTCTGCCAATCCAATCATCGAACAAACTCGCAGGCATTTTTTCGGCAACGCCGGGCTTTCGCTGGGGAGTATCGGCCTGGCGTCGTTGATGTCAGGTCCAAAGATCTTCGCAGCGAAGACCGCAGATGCGAAGAATCCGCGGCTCACAAACCCGCTTGCGCCGCAGGATGGTCATCATTCACCGCGTGCAAAAAATGTGATCTACCTCTTCATGGCAGGAGGTCCGAGCCATCTGGAACTGTTCGATAACAAACCGAAGCTTCAAGAACTGACTGGGCAAGTCATCCCGGAGTCGTACGTCGAAGGCAAACGGTTCGCGTTTATTAAGAAGAACGCCAAACTGCTCGGGACGAAACGAAAGTTCAAGCTACATGGCGAAAGCGGTCTAGAACTTTCTGAACTGCTTCCGCATATCGGATCGATGGCCGACGACATCTGCCTGATCCGAAGTATGAAGACGGAAGTCTTCAACCATGGTCCGGCGAAGCTTTACATGAATACCGGCTTCGAGCGTTTTATGGGTCGACCGAGCATGGGTTCGTGGGTGACTTACGGAATCGGCAGCGAAGCCGACGATCTGCCCGGCTTCCTGGTGTTGAATTCCGGCCCGCGAGGTCCTCGCGGCGGAACACCTCTTTGGTCGAGTGGATTTCTTCCAACAACCTACCAGGGCGTGCCTCTGCTGAATGGTGCTGACCCCATCCTGAATCTCTCATCACCAAAGGGTTTCGACCAGCAGCGACAAGGCGAATTCGTCGACACCGTCAAAGATCTCAATCAGGCACGGCTCGACCAGATCGGCGATCCGGAAATCGCCACGCGGATTGCCGCGTACGAAATGGCGTACCGCATGCAGAGCAGCGCTCCCGAGTTGATGGACCTGTCTGGCGAGACGAAAGAAACGCTCGCCGACTACGGCATCAAGAACGTGGCTAAACCGAGCTTCGCGCGAAACTGTCTGCTGGCTCGGCGGCTCGTTGAACGAGGCAGTCGATTCGTCCAGCTTTACCACACAGACTGGGACCATCACGGAAATCCTGGTACTGACCTTGGAAAGGCTCTGGAAGCTCGCTGCGGAGAAACCGACCAGCCGTCAGCGGCACTACTGAGAGACCTCAAACAACGAGGCCTGCTCGAAGACACGGTCGTCGTCTGGGGCGGCGAATTCGGCCGCACTCCTCAAGGCGAACCGCGAGACCTGATCGGCAGAGACCATCACATCGATGGCTTCTCCATGTGGCTGGCGGGAGGCGGCGTGAAGGGCGGGCAGTCGATCGGAGCAACCGACGAACTCGGCTACAACTCGGTCGAAGACGTCGTCCACGTCCACGATTTGCAGGCCACACTGCTACACCTGCTTGGTCTGGACCATCTCAAACTGACGTTCCGCTTCCAGGGCCGCGACTACCGACTGACCGACGTCGGTGGGCACATCGTTGAAAAAGTCTTCACCTGAAGCCTCGGTCAATCCGCAACCCTGCCGTAACCCGTAAAGTCAGCCCAACCTGACCGGGCTAAAGCGGGCACCCTGTATCAGTTTTCACGACTGAGTAGGCGGCGGTGGCTCCCCGTTGGCGGTGAGTCGTATGACTGTGTCAGTTGCTTCAAGCAGGGAAGGTGTTCTGTCGACCAGATACATACGGAGATCTCTCCGTTCAAAGGTCGACGCACCATTTTTCATTTGACTCTTTTCTCGGAGGTTTTTGCCTTCGCGATATCGAAGTCTGTGATCTTGGCAACCAGTCGGCCTTCTGAACGGTGAACTCCCTTGGATTGGATTCGCTTGGATTACGGAAGGAGTGACTCAGATGAGACTCGCTATGAAACTCGCTGTTGTGGCCGGTCTGCTTGGCGCAGGAATTGGTCAATCAGCGCTGGCCGGCTACTGTGGAGCTGCCAGCTACAGTTGCTGTCCCACTTCGGCTTGTTCGCCATGCGGAAACTATTGTGCCGCAAGCTCGTGCTCAACGTGTTACAAGACCGTGCAGGACGTCGTCTACGACAAGTGTCAGGTGACGAAGTACCGAACGGTTTATGACACGGTCTGCGAACAACAGCCGATCACCTGCACTAAGAACGTCTACGAGACGAAGTTTCGCGACGAGTGCTACACGGTTCAGAAGCCGGTCTATCAGGTCTGCCATCGAATCGTGCCGCACACCGTTTGCAAACCGGTCCAGAAGACCTGCTACCGTAACGAGCAGTACACAGTCCGAGTGCCGCACACTCAAACATGCTACCGCAACGAGTGCTACACGGTCTGCAAGCCTTGCTACAAAACCTGCTACAAGACCGTCTGTTACGACGTCTGCAAGCCGGTTTACAAGACCTGCTACCGCGAAGAGTGCTACACGGCACACAAGCCGTGTACCGAAACTCGTTACCGCGAAGTCTGCTACACTGTTTGCAAGCCGGTCGTTGAGTGCAAGCAGATCGACGTCTGCGGCGGCTCGTACAAGACCGTCGTTGAACAGTGCCCTGACAACTCGTGCAGCAAGTGCGTGCAGTCTCCCGGAAGCTGGAACTACGACTGCAACAGTTGCCGTCAGGTTTACCAGCCCGGCTGTAACCGCACTGAGCGTTTCTTCCAGCCTGGCTCGACGACATGTCGACAGGTCTGGGTGCCACGGACCGAAAAGAAAACGGTCATGTGCACTCGAATGGAACGTCAGGTCAAGCGTTGCCGAGTTCCTTACTCGGTCTGCCGCATGGTTCCTGTGCAGAAGACTCGCCGAGTTCCTTACACCACCTGCTGCATGCACAAAGAAACTCGGCAGAAGAAGGTTCCCTACACGGTCTGCTCGACGAAGACCGAAACTCGCACACGTCGCATTCCTTACACAGTTTGCTCATGGCGTTGCGAAACCCGGAACCGTCAGGTGCCTTACACTGTGACTTCGTTCGAGAAGAACACTGTCTGCACGAAGGTTCCTTACACGACCTGCTCCTACGTTTCTGAAACAAAGACTCGCAAGGTTCCTTATACAGTGTGCCGTCAGGTTTGCGAAACCCGCTACGTCAACAACACTCGCCGAGTGCCCAGGCAGGTTCCTTACACGGAAACTGTCTGCGTACCGCGTGTTGTTTGTCGTCAGGTTCCTGTGACAAACTGCTGCCCGCAGCCATCATGCACTACGGGATCGTGTGGTAACTAGCGCAACTCACAAACACAGCAAGTTCGCTGAGTCAACGTCTAATCCAATCGTCATCCGAAAGCCGGCTTCGATCGTCGAAGTCGGCTTTCGGTGTTTTTTGACCACAAACTTTTTCATGCCGTTACGCCTGCACGATAAATAAACAGCTGGAAAGCAACGTCAATCATCCGGCACATCGATTTTCGAATTTCTAAATAATTGTAATTCTTCATCTTTGCTTCACTCGTTCTACGAATAAAATTACGTACATGTAATCGTGGCGTTTTCTGCTGTCGCTGATCTGTCGACCGAAAGCTGGTCAAGGAAAAGGAGCAGCCATGATGAAGCCAGGTAAGTCCCCCGAAGAAGTGGTCTCCGGTATCAATGATGTCGTCGCCAGATACTTTGACGAAATCGCCGATCTGCTGAAAAATCGTTCCACGACCGACTTCCGCATCGCCGCCTATCGACGAGGGGCAATCGTCGTCCGCGAACTGCTTTCCCCGGTCGATGCCATCTTTGATGACTCCGGTCGCGAAGGCCTGGAAGGAATCCCCGGCCTTGGCCGCTCGCTCGCTTTGTCCGTCGAAAAGTTTCTACAGACAGGGCTCATGCCCACGCTTGAGCTTCTGCGTGGCAACGGCCTCCCTACGCGATTCATGCGCACGCCAAAAAGTCCGCGCCGACGGCGCGTAATGCAGGCTCGACATCCCGTCACCGTGCAAAGAACAACGACGCTACCATCCGTATCAGGCAATCCTTCGCTGCCGTCGATCGGCCAACTGCTCAGCATTGACGCCGAGTACCGCGAGAAAGCGGCCAACGACAAACTGGTCCGAATTGCTCCTGGCAAATTCAATCCAACTGGAGCAGAGTGGCTGCCAATTCTTCATGCACGGCGAAACGAGTGGCACTACACAGCGGCATTTTCAAACACGGCACACGCACACGAGGCCGGCATGACGGACGACTGGGTGGTCATTCACCGGGACACCGCTGGACACTCTGGTCATTGGACAGTGATCACGTCGAAATTCGGCGAGTTGAAAAACCACCGGTTCGTGCGGGGTCGCGAAGAAGCATGCCTCGTCTTCTACCGGCAGCATCCTCAGAACGTCCTCGCGGCGGAAGACTTCGAACAACCATCGAGACTGCAACAGAAGTTGCTGTTCGATATGGGCTAACGACTTGCCGACGTACAACGCGTGAGTCAAGAGTAGATTCGGGCCTCATATAGCCTGCGGCGGGCACGACATGTACGGCCTGACCCGAACTCCCGGATGCTAACAGCGCGCATTCAAGGCGACGGAGAACCGCGAATCGTTCGAGATGATCAAAGAGCACGACATCGATCGAGGAGTCCCGTTGGTCGGAATCAATTTCGGACCAACGGCGATCTTTCGACTGGGCGTCAAGCGACTATTGGAAAGAATATTTTCATGATGCACATCACGGTGCAGTGCATCCGCTGCCACAAGGTGGAAAAGACCGGAAGTACCGCAGGGCCGAATCTGGAAAGCATCGCTCTGACACGAGACGCGAAGTATCTGCTGCGATCAATCATCGCCCCGATCGCGGACATCGAACCCAAGTACCGATCGCAAACTCTGATACTTGATTCAGAAAAAGTGATCGGTGGCGTGGCATCGCGGAAAGATGACAAAGTCACCTTTCTGGCGAACGCCCAGGGCAAAGAGATCATGCTGAACGAACGCCGACATCGACGAGGCCATCGAGCAGAAAAACCCACCATGCCGAAGATAATAAAAGCTCTCTCCCGCCGCGACAGCCGCTATCTTGTCGCTTAACTGCTGACTTTGCGGCAACCTGATCGACCTGAAATGGCAGCACCGCGAGCGAGGATTCGACAACACGCTGCATCTCGAGGTAATCGACCGCGTTTAACTAAACTCGTTCTAAATCCGAAATGGTGCCAGCGGCTCGCCTGGAAGGGCAATTCCTTGATCGGCACGAACTTAAGTTCCGCTACTGGATCGCCGTATCGTTCGACGAGGTGGCCGCTGCCTGTCGAATCATGCCGCTGTCGCGGACGGCTCGCTTCAGAGCATTCATGGCCTTTTGAACCTGGGCATCGTGCGGGACCATTCTCTGACACCATTGCAGGTGCTCCGTCGCGGCGGCCGGACGGCCTTGCGCCAATAGCCATGATCCGTAGTCAAGATGGACTCGAAAATTGGTCGGGGCTGCTTCGGCGGCTTTCTCAAAACAGGACTCCACCTGCACCACGTTGTCTAATCGGTAAAATGCGACTGCCGCCTTGCGCCAGTCAGTTGCTCGGTCAGCGTTACCAGACGTTTCAGCTCGCTTGATAAGTCGTGCGGCCAGAACTTCAAGAGCCTTTCGTTGGTTCTGTTCCTGCCCGAGACCGCCAAGAATCTCAATCGTCCGATCCAGTGCGTCGACATCTGGCTCAAAGGCTTTGACGATGATTTCAACAGGCAGTTCGGTCGATTCGGCCATCTGGCGAATGATCTGTTTCTGGACAGATTCGTCGCGATGAAACGCCTTCTTCCAATGCTCCACCCATTTTTCAACGTCGCCATCAAAACGTGCTTCACGGCCGGCGACATAGAGTACCGAGGCATCGTTCGGCAATAGTCGTAAACTCTGGTCGATACACTTGCGATCGTAGCCAGCAGGTGCGTCATCCAGAAATGCCAGCTCGGCGTAAGCCAGCCACACTCGGCCGTCCAGCGGGTTTAATTCGATGGCTCGCCGCGCGTGCTTCTGCGCAGCGAAGGCGTACTTTATGTTGTCACCGAACGCTCGGGTCAGCCATTCCAGCATTTCTTCGTGAGTCTGGAACCCTCCGGTTTCAGCCGCATCGCGAATCTGGCTGAGGGGTAAGGCGTTGTCGGACTCGGCCTGCAACAAATGAAAGACTCGTCCGTACTGAACCGCTAACCGCGTCTGAATCCGAGCGTCGTTAGGATTCTTGAACGCCGCGTGGCGAAGGTCTCGCATGATTTGTTGCAGCGTCGCGGTTTTCGATTCAGCATTGCCGGTGACGTTGTCTGCAATGTCTTTCCCGGTGTAATCAGCCAGAACGACTTTTCGATAGTTCGACCACGACGGTTCAGCGAGCAACCGCGGCATCCATTCAGAAACCATCCAACCAGCCAGCGGCAGTAACACCAGCGTAGCTATTGCAACGCTGGATCGCGGTAGATGCCAGATTCGTTTGGTTTCGAAGGTCGCCTGGTTGTCTGCTTCAAACTGATAAAGCCGGCACGCGCAGGCCAGTTGAAGAATCAGTGGAACCATGCAGCCTGGGATGTACCACACAAAGTCGGCGACCGACTGAACGCACGAAATCAGCAACGAGCACGTGACGCCGCACAACGCCAACGTCACCGTTCGGTTCTGGCTGATCCGAACTCCGCGGATGCACCAGAAGAAGGCAACCGCCAGGCAGCCCGTCATCAGAATGAGACCCAGCACGCCGGTTTCGGAACCAATCTGCAGATAGCTGCTTTCTGCGTGCGTGTACCGGGCAACGCTGTAAGGCTGATCGAGATGCCTCTGATGAATGTAAACGTGGCTTCCGACGCCGGTGCCGGCCAGAGGAAATTCGCTGAAGACATCAAGATTTGCTTGCCATACGTCGACGCGCCCGTTGCTGTCCCAATCATGAAGCCGCTCGGCCACCCGTGCGAGTTCCCGGTGCCCGACGATTCCGAAAAGAAGAACGACCACCGCTGCCGCGGCGCCCAACGCGGCAACCTGTTTGCGATTGATCAGTGACTTTAAAAAGAGCATCACGACCAGCACGGCCAAGGCAATCAACAGCGCGACGAACGCACCGCGTGCTCGTGAGATTACGACAGCAGTCACCACCGTCCCCAACGCCGCAGCTAACAGAACGGTCGAAAACAAACGCGACGAACACTGTGAATGTTTTCGGCGAGACCGCTCGAAACTTTGTCGCTTGCCAGGCGCTGTGTGAATCCCCAACCACCAGACCAGCGGGCCCACCGATAGTGCCGCAAACTGAGCAAAATGATTCTTATTGAGGAACGCTCCTTTCAGTCGATCGTCTGCAACACCTTGAGGCAGATCGATAAACCAGAAGTAGAGACCGTTTGAAAATAGTAATTGTACGAACGCGAAGAATGTCATCGCGATGCCCGACAACGCGACAAACTTCAGCACTCGCGACGCATCGTCGACGGCTCGAATTCGTTGCACCGTAACGAGGAAAATCAGCACATAAGCCACACCGATTGCCAGTCCCGGGGCCGATTCGCTGACGCTCATCGAAAGGTGCGACCAGGGAGTGTGGAAAACACCATCTTCTACTGCTGAAGATGACCGCAGCGGCAAAACGTCGTCCATCGCTGGAGAGAGAATGCTGACGATCGAGTGCGGCAATGGCACGATCTGAAGCAGCCCTAAGGCCAGAACGGCCAGCAACAACGGTTCGACACGAGTCCTCACCCAGTCTGATTCTTCGCTTGTCATTTGATGAAGAATCCAGCCGCCGGCGGAAACCACGGCTGAGCAAACAAGTAGAAACTCACCAATCGAATGTCGTCCACCGAAAGCGAATGGGACGGCAAACGCTCCCAGCAGCAATCCAGCGTCGATGATCAAAAGCGATCGTCTGCCGGTCATGCCGCAATTCTTTCCAGCTGAGATTCGTCATCATCGTTGTATGACGCGTTCACAGGCATCGCCAGTGTTTCGGCTTCTTCAAGTGGAGCCAGATCGCCCTTCTCGTTACCGTAGCCTTCCTTGCCGTACCCATAGCCATACCCGTAACCGTAACCGTAACCGTAACCGTAACCGTAGTAGTCTCCACCGTCCTTGCCGGAAACTCGGTTAACAGCAATCCCGAGCAGGTTAATATCAGCACCATTCAGCGAATCCGCAGCGCGAATCACCATCTTGCGACGGTTCTGGTCTGGGCGAATCACGAGCACAACGCCGTCAACCATACGGCCGATGATGGATGGGTCCGATACGGCGAGAATTGGCGGAGCATCGACGAGGATCTGATCGTAAATCGTTTCTGCCCAAGCGAGTAACTCGGAGAAACGATCACTACTCAGTAACTCGGCTGGGTTGATTGGTCGCGTACCCGACGGAATGAAGTCAAGCCCGTTGACGACGCCGTTAACGATGTTTTCCGCGACACTTTCTTCAAGCGGCGAGTTATCACGCAGCACCTGCGAAAGCCCTTCTCGTCCGCGTTTTTCAAGTATCGTCGACATACCAGGGCGGCGCATGTCGGCGTCGATGAGCAACGTTCGCTTTCCACTTTGTGCAAAGGCTACAGCGAGATTCGCCATCACAGTCGTTTTACCGTCGCTCGGCTCAGAACTCGTGACCATCAGGCGTCTGGTTTCGCCATCGGAGAATGCGATTGATGTTCGCAATGATCGGAACGCTTCGGTTTCGACGGCGTTCGGTTTCACGTGAGTATGAATGGCATCAACGCCAGTTCCATCAGTTGGGTCCATCTGCCGGACCATGGCTAGAACGGGAACTCCGATCTGCATCTGGAGTTCTTCTGGAGAACGGAAGCGATCATCGAGAACATCGCTGATGTAGATCGTCGCGAGGCCAAAGAACAATCCAGTAAACAGTGACGCAACAACCACCAGCGTCAACTTCGGAGTCGCGGCCATGCGGGCCACCAGCGGGAAACGAATCGGCGTTGTCTCCAGACCGCTGTTGCCCATCCTTTGAGATTCCTGGATTGCTTCTTCTGTAGATTGTTGAAAACTGGTCAGCGTTACGATTTCAGTTTCCAGTTGCTGGATCTGAATTCGCGTTTCACGATGTTCCTCGAACGAGTTTCGAGCGGAACTCAACTGTGACTGAATACTCTGTTCGTTTTCACGCGTGTGTTGCACTCTTTGATTTGCCAGCTCGGCCAGTGTTGTCGCCAGTCGCGAATCCTTTAGTTCCTTAAGTTTAATCATCCTCTGGTTCTCATAATTTCCGAGCCATGCTCGAGCAATTTCAATCTGACTGTTCAGATTCTGAATTTCAGGATGGTTGTACAGGTAGATCTGACCCAGAGCCCGCAGTTCAGCTTCGTCCTTAATCAACTTCTCCATAATTCGGTTGGTCAAGAGTGCGTCCTGCTGAGACGGACTGAATTCCTGCCTCATCAAATCGGCGCCAATTCCATCTAAAGACTGTACCGCAAACTGCGAAAGGTCTTCGTTGTTGGTAACCGCACGATTAATCGCAAACTGAAATGCTTCTGCCTCACGACGTTTTTTCTCAGCAACCGTCAGTTCCTGATTCAGATCAAGGATTCTCTGAGCCCCAATGTCGACCGATGAGTTCGAATCCGTGGTGATAATGTTTCCATAATCTTCACGCAGCATGAACAGATTCTGGCTGTTCTTCTTTATCTGCTGCGAAAGTTCGGCTCGATCAGCTAGAAGTTTAGTCAGATCTTTGTCTGCACCCTCTTTTGTCGTCTTGTTCACAAAGACTAAATAAGCATCGACAATCGCAGTCACGATCGCTTTGGCCGCCTTCGGATCAAGCGAGCGATACCGCAGGTCGATCATGCTGGAGTTGCGTTCGAAGTTCACGACGAGGTTTTGCGCCAACGCTGCGGGCCAGCTTTGCTCACGCACACCATTCAGGTCGATGCGATCTTCCGGAGCGATCTTCTGTAACGCTGCAGAGAGCACGACAGGGCTGGAAATAATTCGAACGTGGTTCGCAATGATCTTTTGAACGTCGACCTGTTCGTCACCCATCGAGGTGTTTGACTTGGCGGACCCTTCGGCGCGGATCACATATATCGTCGCATTCGAGTCGTAGCGACGCGGAGCGACTGCGTAGAAGATTGCTCCGCCGATGATCGAAACAGCCAGCCACGAGAGTAGTGTGAACTTGCGAAGCCGTACTAGATGCACGAATCGCAGGATCGTCGCGAAGACGTTAACCTGACTGGTCGTCGGCGCGGATGAAACCACATCAACGGCTGCGTGTTCTGGATGTGCACTTTCCAGGCTCATGTGTCGTGTCTCTTCTGGTGGATACAGGCCACGCGAAAATCTTGTTTACTCAAAGATCAGAACAGTGGATTCAAGCTGCTGGAGACGCCGACTCGGATGAACTGTGCAGCTTCCAGAAGAATCGTCGCTGGAGTGTGTTCAACCTTCACAATGTCACCTGGAGCCAGTCGAATATTGTGGGCGGGATCGTGGCTCGCTTTTGAAAGGCTCGCTTGGATCACGATCGACCTGGATTCGGGAGTCGGCTGGCGAATCACGTAGACTTTGTTGGCAACCTGTGATGACGTGTAGCCTGACTGCGAAATCGCGTCGACCAGTCGCAGATCTTCACCTTTGCGAAATTCCACTCGGCCAGGTTTACGGACAAGGCCAGTTACAGTGACCGCTTTCGGCTCAGTTTTCTCGACGACGACGACGCCTCGGTCGCCGACGAAGTAATCGTTCGAGCCTGACTGAGCTGCGGAGACCAGGTCAATCTTCACGGATCGAGGTGCAAAGTTTGATGACGAATACCCCGTCTGCTTGATACCGCCACGGCTTCCATCCGCAGCGATGGCTTCGTTCATCGTTTCATCCCGCGTCAGGACGTTTCGAATCTCAATGTTGGCTCCTGCATCATCAGCCAGGCCTCCGGCGTGAAACAGGATCGAAAGCAGATCACTTTCCGCGACCGGAATTTCTTTGACGCCGGGTTCTTTGACGGCTCCAACGACGAGGATGCGATTTGTCTTTCGCCGGCGGATCGTGACGTTCACCTTGGGGGCTCGGAAAATGTTCCGTGCGACACAGTATTGAGTCAGCGTCGCATCGGCGTCGGCCAGACTGATTCCGGCCATGGGGACCGGCCCGATCAACGGCAGATCGGCCTGCCCGTCATCACGAACACGCACGGAGTAGCTGAAGATGTCTTTGGCGCTGACGCTGGCGGCGATTTCGACGTTGACAACATCACCTTTGGCGATGACATCGCTATCCGTCGCCGTGCCGCTGAGCTGAGCGAAATCGATCGTCAGCGGATTGGCATTTGGCGGTGCGTCGTATCCGCCTGGAATTTGACCAGCATAGTAGTGATTGTCGTTCAGCGACGCGCAGCCAGGACTCAACAGCGGTATCGCTGCGCAAATTGCCCAATATACGAAGCGTACGCTGAACTGGAGTCTGGCCGCCGGCGAACGAGAATCGCGCGAAGAGCGAGACCGTTCAGACGCTACGAGTCCCGGCGTCCTTTGTCGGTGTTCGTCCATGAAATGCGAGAAATCCGTTGAGCCGTCTTTCGACGTCGCGCAAAGACTCAGCCACACGAATGCCGAAGCAATCCAGCAAAGTTGAAAGATGCGTGAGAAATTCGAAAGAGGTGTGAAGGAGTTGGATTGCCGAAGCCGCAACGCTCAGATTTAAGAAGGGAAGTGATGTTCTTTTGCCGGGGAAGTGTTGTGGCAAACGAACTCTGAGCCTGCAATTCCAGCAGGAAGGGGCGGAACCAATATGGGATCGAAAAATCTGCGTCAATACGGGATGCGGAAATGCAGAGCCAACCAGACCGTGGGTTCGTTCGGATCCGTCCAGTCAACGCGGTGTTTTCTTTGAGCTGAAATCTTTACAAAGTCTCCCGGCCTCATCGCAAGCACTTCTTCTGGAGCCTGAAATCGCAAGTTCGCAGCTCCGGTCAGTAGAACGACCCATTCGTCGGATTCCTGATCGTACCACTCGTCGTCGGGAGTGACGTGACCGGTTGAGACAATTCGCTCCAGTCGAAGTCCGGGCTCTTCGACGAGATTTTCGACCAACTCATCTGGCAGGTTCTTCGGTAACGCCGCAAACAGATTTCCGTCGGTATGCATTTTGGCCGATCCTTTGTGCAGGTTTACGACGAAGAGCGACAGCGTTAGTCGGTTTCCAACTCAGAAAGAGGAACGGAGCAGCGGGCTTGACGTTGCCATTGCGTCTCTTGCTAACGCGTCAGAACCAGCAACTGACCTCGGCGCCGAGCCTCGATCCATTCAGGAAGTGAGACGGCACCACCGTTGTCCTGCGTGACAAGTTGAGACAACTTGTGCCACTCGCGATGACCCATTCGTTTGAGCGGCCATCCGCCCTGTTGCCAGACAGCCAGCAACGTTTCGCGAATCAACAGCGGCGGCTGGTGTGCAAGTGGTTTGCAGTCGATACGGATCGAATCGTCGGAGAGCTGGACCAGCGATTGTTCGACCAGTTCTGCAGACAGACTGCGTAGTAAGCCGCTGACTTCTGAAGCGTGACCGGCCAGCGTTCCGAGTACCTTGCGAATCTGTGGATTAAAGTTGCGTTCGAGACTCGGTAGCAGTTCGTGCCTGATACGGTTGCGAGTCAAGGCAGCGTCCACGTTCGTTGGGTCAGTCCGATAGCCCTGCTCGATCAAACGCAGCCATTCTTCAAGTTCCGATCGTCGAATCTCAAGCATCGGTCGGATGAGCTGAACGCTGTCTCCGAGTGTTTGCATGGCAACCGGACGAGCCCATTGCATTCCTCGCAGACCAGTGACGCTTGTTCCGCGGACCAGGTGGTGGAGTACAGTTTCGGCTTGATCATCAGCCGTATGAGCCACCGCGATGGCCGAGCAACCCTCTTCCTGCGCAATCCGAACCAGCGTTTGGTACCGAGCTTTCCGAGCCGCTTCCTCAATCGATTCCTGAGTCTCAGCAACGCGGGCGATAATGTCTGCAGTTTCCACTCGGCAGCGCCGGCCGAGCCCTTCAGTCAATTCACGAACCCAGTTCGCGTCGTCCGCCGAGTCATCTCGGATCTGGTGATCGATGTGGGCAGCGATCAGCTCAAAACCATCGTTTGGGTTTGACTTCGAAACTGCGGCGGCCTCTGACGCGAATGCCAGCCCGCGAAGAAGTGCGACGCTGTCGGCACCTCCGGAAACTCCGACGAGAATCTGACCGCCAACAAAGCCGCATTTCCGCAGGCCAGCCCGCAGGTCATCCAGAAAAATCGTTGATCGGTTACGCGAAGTCACGATAACGGCTCCGGATGCTCAACCGGTTTGGGCCAGAAAGTTCGTACTCGGCACGGCTGATTGTTCTGCTGACACTGGGCGGTCGTCTTTTGAGTCTGCATCTGAACGACGAAATCAGTTGGTGAATTCAGTACACGTCTGCGCTGCACAGTCTGAGCGATCAAGCCTCCGCCAAAGGCAAGTCCAGCCGCTATGGTCGACCAAATCTCGTCGCGGCCGGATATCAGCATCAAACAGATTCCGGTAATCATCGCTCCGATGGCCAACCGGACGTCAAGAATTGTCCGTGTGACCGACTTGCAGTGAGCGTACGATTGCATAATCAGAAACCGCCACTGGTGGAGTAGCAACAGAACGAAGACAGCCTTTGCTCCGAAAATCACCGGATCAATCACCTCGATTTTCCCGCTATGTCTCCAGGTGATGGCTAACGCGACTCCGACAGCCAGAGGAAGGATCAGGATGCTTCGGATTGCTCCGAGAGTCATCAGCATTCGTGAGACTCGCTGAGTATCGATCGGTAACACCGCCAGAAATCGCCGTTTCCATCCCGCGTTTTCTGTCCAATTCTGACAGCTGAGCACCGCATCGTCACAAATTCGGCTCAGCACTGCTCGTCTAAGTTTCTTCATGGGAAACTGACCGGTCTAAGATCTTCGTGTCTGATGCGAAATAGTGAAAAGACGTCGAACACGCGAACTCTTCAAGCTATCAGAGTGTGTAATTCGTAGTGAAATGTGCTCTTTTCAAACCGGCGCTTGACGTTTTGAAAAAGCGGGGGTAATTTAGGCACGAAATTCGCTGGCAGCGAACATCCTTTCGGAAGCCTCTGACAGGCTGAAAGATACGCGAGTTGCCTTCAGGAGACAGCCATGTTGGTTCTGTCACGAAAAAAGAACGAAAAGATTGTCATCAACGACTCGATCGTCGTCACGATCGTGGACGTCCGTGGTGACCGAGTGCGGATCGGAATTGACGCACCTCGCGACATCCCTATCCACCGTCACGAAATCCATGAGGCTATCGAGCAAACTCTGACCCAACAGGAAACTCCAGAACGGTCGGAATGACCGGCCCCTCCGAATCGGGTGAGTCTTGTTTTTCACTCAGAGTTTCGCTGGAGCGTTGACACCTCTTCGTCGAAAAGTAATGTACGCATCCTACTGGCCGGCCCCATCGTCTAGTGGCCTAGGACTCTGGCTTTTCACGCCAGCAACACGGGTTCAAATCCCGTTGGGGTCATCTCGAAATGCTCGAGCTTACCAAAACGCTCGGGCATTTTTTGTGTGCTGATTCTCTACGCAGGCGACTTCAAAAATCAGGAGCAGCAAAATGGAAACATCAGCCGCCTGGAAATCCATGTTTGAAGGATGGCCCGACGCGATCGAGCGAAAAGGCATGGTCGTCACTGCGTTCGGCGAAGCAATCCCGTTTCAGGCGTTCATGATTTCGGGCGGACTGCTGCTGCTGGAACGGGATAAGCCAGATCAGTTCGGAACGCGAAAAGTTATTCTTTCTTACGATCAAATATGCGCCGTGCGCCTTCCGACACCGATGGAACTCGCCAGATTCCAGGTCATGGGCTTCCAGGCCCCAATCTAAGACGACGCTCGGTTTGCTGGGGGTTTGACAGCAAACAAAAACATCCGGTGGAGAATTACCAGGCCGGGCGTTTTTGATTGTCATATTCCGCAGGGTGCGTCTCGCCGACGGAGCATCAAGCGAGTTCCGTTACAGCAGCCTGAATCCCGGCTGAATCGAGCCCTTGGTAGCCCATCTGCTGCCACAATCCGCCGGACCCTTCTTTGTTCGTGCCGATGTGTGAGAAAGAGCCTTTGAATCCTCGTTTCAGCAACTCGCTGCCAAATCGCGACCCCAAGCCGGTTGAAACATTGAACGACTCAGCAACCAGCACTCGCGGAGCGGCAGCCAGTTTCTGCATCACTTCTTCGTCGTAGACGTTCAGCGTGGCTTTGCCGATCAGGCCGACGTCGAGACCATCTTCTTTAAGCTGGATGACCGCGTCGAGGGCTCGGTACAGAGTTTCGCCGAACGAGACGATGTAGCCGGCGGTACCTTCGCGGATAATGTCGTCTTTGCCCGGAACGAACTCGTAACCTTCTCCGTAAAACGGCTTGTCGTTTTCGTCGAGGATGTCCGGCACGGCCGAACGAGTCGAGAAAATGAACCGGAGACCCGGATCGTCGAAGATTCGCTCCAGACACGCTTTGAACTGGTGCTGGTCGATCGGAAAATAAAGCCGTGTCGAATCCTTACCTTCGTCCGGCAGCCCATTCGCGGCAAACATGTTATTCAGACCGAAGTGGCACGTGTTGTCAGCCATGTCGTCGCAACCGGCGTGCGAGAAGTGGCTAAGCACGTTGGCATTGTTCAGCCGAGCCATTGTGACTTCAGAAACGATCATTTCCAGGAACGCTGAGAACGTTCCGAAGATGCCCTGTCGGCCTTCTTCGAATCCGAACCCAGCAGCTGCTGAGAAATTGCCGCGTTCCATGATCCCGCCGCGGACGACGACTTCCGGGTGCTCCTTACGGATACTGTCCAGGCCGCATGAGCCTTCCAGGTCGCTGTCGAAGACGCGGACTTTGCGAACGCGGTCCTCTTCCGACATTCCACCCAGAATTGCGTTGACGATCTTTCCGAACGCCGATCGATTCTTACCCGCTCCCGTCGAGCCTTGATACGACGGTCCGCCCGGTCCTTTTTCGACAGACTTCAGGAACGCAGCCGCTTTGTCGCGTCCGCGTTTTTCGAGGTAGTCGATGGCGGTCGCCATTTTGATGACATCGTGGCCGTGGTTGGAACCTTCCAGGCCATCGATCCCAGGACACATTTTTCGACGGTTGATCAAAGCGTACGGCCCAGGAGTCGTCACGGCTTTGCACATACGAGCATAAAGACCGTCGAGGTCTTCGCCGTCTCCGATGTCGCATGTGACACCGTGTCCTTCCAGCGTTTTGGCGACACTGTAGCCTGGCATGTAGTCAGATGGGAATCCGGCGATTGTGACGTCGTTGTCGTCAATGATCAGTTTCACGTTCAGATTCTGAGCGACACACAGCCGAGCGGCTTCAGCATCGTTACCTTCCATCTGCGAACCGTCAGAACCCAGCATGAAGGTCACTTTGTCAGGGTTGGCAATCGCGACTCCGTTAACGAATGGCCACATATGGCCGAGTCGACCTGACGAAAACTTGATTCCTCGCTCCTGATCGCGTTCCGGGTGTCCAGGTAGATGGCTGAGGTACTCGCGATAGTGCAACAGTTTCTCGACAGGAAGGTTCCCCTCCAGAGCAGCCATCAGGTACTGAGTTGCGACTCGATGCCCGGCTTCGTCGAAGAAGACAGGGACGCAATCTATTCCGCCGGCCTGAGCGTTCAGCATAAAGCTATACGCAATCATGGTTTCCGGAACGGTATCGTACGGGCCGCCGGTATGACCGCCCAGCCCTTTGGCGTCAGCGACAGCGGTGAAGAAGATGATCGAATCGCGGCACAACTGAATGTTGGCCTGCAGAGTTGCTCGCTGCTCGTCGGTCAACGTCGGATTCGACGGATCCAATGGCAGAGCCGCGAATTGTGACAAATCGATGGGGAACGTTGCAGCAGTTTCAGTACTCATGACAGCTCTTAATTATCTGGAGTTTCGTTGGTTCTTGCAAAATTTTATTCGTCGCGTTTTATCGAAATGCGGGCAGAATCGAAAGGAAACGTCTTTTAGAGACGACGACGTACAATCACCCCGGAAGGCCGCCAAACTGCCGCACGGCTTCGTAAACGACCGTATTCGCCGTGCTGGCCAGATTGAGACTCCGGACGAGCTCTGTCATTGGCAGCTTGAGATTCCGGCCCAACTGCTCTTCCCGAATCCGATCAGGAAGCCCTCGCGACTCGCTGCCGAATAACAGAATGTCGCCCGTCTGGAAGTCCGCATCCCACACTAGTCGTGTCGCAAACTTGGTCAGACACCAGACGTTGGCATCGGGTAGCCGATTGTGGACATCTTCCCACGAGTCGACCGCTTCCCAGTCAAGATGCTGCCAGTAGTCCATCCCTGCCCGACGAAGATGCTTCTCATCCAGCCGAAACCCGAGTGGACGAATCAGCCACAGCTTCGCCCCGACGGCCACGCACGTGCGGCCAATGTTTCCCGTGTTCTGCGGAATGTCCGGTTGATAGAGCACGACGTTTAAGAGCGGTTGATCGGCCACAAATTCAGTTCCCGCGATTCACAAGGTCCGCGTCGAAAAAGTTAGTGGACATGCCCGCGTCGATCACGATGCCCTGAGAGTTGATGCCGGATGACCTCGGGCTGAGCAGAAACGCGACCGTGTCCGCGACTTCACCTGTCTGCACGGCTTTCTTTCGCAGCGTCGCTTCTTCCGCGTAGAGATAGCTGTCGACGTATCCGGGAATCCCTGCCGAGGCCGACGACTTCAGCGGTCCAGGACAAACGGCGTTAAACCGAATGGTCGAAAACTTCGAAAACGCCTTCGCCAGGAAGCAGATCGACGAATCAAGTGCAGCCTTCACCGGAGCCATGTACCCGTAATTTTCCGCCGCCATGCGAGTCGTCGAGATCGAGATCGTGACAACGCTACCGTGCTCTTTGTCGAGCAATTCTCGAAATGCATTCGAAACGGCGATCAGCGAATAACACGACAGATCGATCGCCTGCAGAAACGCTGGTCGAGGCGTCTCGTGAAACGGCAGCCACCCAGCCGAGTAATCAGCAAACGCGATCGAATGCACGATTCCGTGCAAAACGCCATCGTCATCATCCGAAGAAGCTATTAATTCGGTCACCTCGTCCCGCAGCCGGTCGATCTGGGCCTGATCCTCGACATCGCACAGAAAGCACGGCGCGTCGGGAAACAATTTTTGCACGGCCTCGCGCCGCTGTTCTGATCGAACACTGAAGATTACGTTCGCGCCGGCGGCGGCCAGGACCTTCGCCGAGTGATACGCGACGCTTTTGCGATTCGCGACGCCCATGACCAGAATGTTCCGGCCAGAAACCTGCAGAAAATCCATCGGCGGATGCGAGCCCCATTAATTGATTGAGAAATATCCACGAGGCAATAACCCTTGCGGTCAAGCGGGATCGTAGAGAAGTACTCGTCCTTAACCCACCGAATCGAGCGTCGCTCGAGGACGGGTACTCACCGATACTCCGAGTTTCCAGCCGGCAAATGTCCCCCAGTCGTTAAATTTGTAAAAATCCACAAGGCCGACACCTTCGATTGTCGATGTTGGGGGGAGACCTGATCGTCTTTCCTCGGAGGCTTTATGCCCACGCGTCCCAAAAACCGAAAGAAGAGATCCAAGAAGCCCTCTATCTCTAAACAAAGCGTGCTCGAATTCGTACGACGACGTCGTAATCTAATCGTTGCCGGCTGTCTCAGCGTGGCCACCGCTGTGACAGTTGTGGCATTTCAGTCCGGCTCAGATTCGGTCGTCGATGCAGACCTGACCGACGAGCAACTGGAATCGGACTTGCTCGCACTCAACGGACTC
Source organism: uncultured Planctomyces sp. (assembly GCA_937904325.1). Taxonomy (GTDB): domain Bacteria; phylum Planctomycetota; class Planctomycetia; order Planctomycetales; family Planctomycetaceae; genus JABMPE01. The sequence goes on along the minus strand of CALGTK010000208.1, from coordinate 9,050 downwards.
GGCGTCAGCGATTCGGCAAACCCAGGCTCTGGCGGAGTCAATCCGGACTTCAACTTCGATGACGAGTCCGCGTCTGAGTTACCAAACTATGGCGGCGAAGCGGGCTTCCTCAATCGCTCAAACGTATCAACGCCTGACTTTGACCCTTCGTTCGACAACGACAGCCCGAGCTTCGGAACTCCGATCATTATCAAGGACCCTCGTTCAGAACCGGCAATTCAAACAGCCGGATTCAGTCAGCTCGAAAATTCACCGTCGCAAGTCGTGGGTGCTCGAGTCACCGCCAACCAGGCCGTATGGCTGACCGGTAGCATCGAGCCCCGTTGAACCCAGCAGGGCTGGTTTGCCACAACCAAAGAAACCTGGCAAGCCAATCCAAGCGGTGTTTGCACGGCACGCGTTACTTTCGTTGAAAAATCTGATTCATCGACGTCGCAGATCGCGGCGAATTTGAAACCATCAGTCGACTCAAAGAAACAGGCAGGCGATGTACACTCAGTACTGGAACCTCGACAGCAAGCCGTTCGAATGTGATTCGGATCCGGCTTTCTTCTTCCGCAGTCGCACCCACCAGGCCGCGCTGTTGAAACTGCGCTACCTTATCGACAGTAACAAAGGCGCTGCCGTTCTGTGTGGCAATACGGGAAACGGCAAGACCTTCCTGCTGCGCATGTTCAAGCAGGAGTTACAGGACAGCGATGAACGGTTCGGCCCGTTTGTCCAGCTCAACTATCCGTATCTGACTTCGAACGAACTGGTTGGATTCCTCGCGGCAGAACTCGGTGCCGAAGAAGCCATCGTCCGCAACGCCGACATCGGCTTCGACACGACTCTTCGTTTGCTGGAAGCACGTCTGGCCCACTTCAAAGAAGTCGATCGTCACCCCATCATCATCATCGACGAAGCCCACCTGATCGAGGACCAGAAAATCTTCCGAACGATTCAGCTCCTGCTTAATTACCGCTCGGATTACTCGTTCACCTTCCTGCTGGTCGGTCAGCCGAGTGTGCTAAGCCGTTTATCCAGACTGACCGAACTCGACGAACGTATTGGCGTGAAGTCTCTGATCCAACCATTCAGCCGCGAAGAAACGGCCGAGTACGTCAGCCACCGCCTTGAAGTCGCCGGCGTTGCTGAGTCGCCGTTCGACGAATCGGCGCTCGACGAAATCCACGAACTCTCAGGCGGAGTTCCGCGTCGCATTAACCGAATCGCCGACCTGTCGCTCCTCGTCGGCTTCGCAGACGGCATGAGCACGTTGACAACTCGCGAAGTAGAATCAGTCGCCGACGAAATCGGCCTCTCCGTCGAAGCATGAAGAACCAGATTGTGGCTTTTCGATTGCGACAGGGCATGAATTGCTTAACCCGACGGCTTCACGAGGACAGTTGCTGAATTTTGCGGCCGATGTGACGTGGCGATTCAGAGCGTACGATGCGTATGGCCAAAAGGAATCGACTGACATACGCGCCATTCGCAAAAAGTGTCCTGGATTCACGGCTCGGCAATACAAAAGTACGTTTACCAAAGGCTTGGAACTTTACGACGCTGCAAATCGATTAGTTGCCGACAGATCAGCCGATTTCCGGGAAGAACACAAGTTCGGTAATGAACAGTGATCTCATCTACACAATGAAGACCTTCGAAAACTGTTTCCTGAAGTTCGAGTGTCCACGATTCGCGGTTTGGTGGGAATGACTTTCTGCGACTGGCACATGCATTGAACAAAGCAAGACGATCCGGAAAGAGGCAACAATCAGCGTTCGGCCTGAAGTTCTTTCTTCCAGAACTCCTGAGTCATCACAAAGCCCGACCGCTCATAGAGCTTCTTCGCGCCGGGATTGTCCATGTCGACCTCGGCGTCACTCGGCAACAACCGAGTTCTCTGGCACGCTGAGCGACGGCTCCCAATAGCATCGTTAACTCCCTGCCCACGGCAGGCGCCAGTCACAGCCAGGTCGTGAATGTTGAGCAAAGGTCGCCCGGCTACCGTCGAAAATGCTTCAAAGCAAACGGCAACACCGATGAATTTCTCACCGTCGACCGCCAGTAGAATCTGCTTGCTCGAAGTGCTGACAAGCCGTGATGTCAGATTTTCAATGACCTCGGCCGGAAGCCCACGCCCGGCAATATGCAGCAGCCTCGCGTACTCATCAAGAATTGCCACCAGTCCGGTACAATGCTCTGGTCGGTCAAGATCCGCATCAACCACAGAAATTGGCATCTGCAGCTACTCCTTCGTGACAATTCTGCAATAGATTTAATTCGTCCGAGTCTTACTCGACAACCAGCCCTCGTCCAGTCGCACAATCGCCAACTTTGCCCCGTTGACGGTGTTGTGCCCTGGTCCCTAATGTGGGGTCTCGAAAGAAGCATCACCGTTTTACTGACCAACTCACACTTACTCGTCGCTTTAAAATGTCCCCATTCGTCGAGAAAATTCTGTTCGTCGTTGCTTGTTTGACGGTCCCAATCGTCTGGGGAATCATTGTCAACTGGGTGTTTCACCACCTGAAGAAAACGACACCGGCCGAGGAAAACTCGGAGAACGAATCGCAGGACGAGCCGGTAATCGAGTATTACATCTGAGCCGTCGTCGCTCTTGACGGTTCGGTTTGCCACACAATTTCCAAGGATGATTTCAGTGTTCGGGCTGCTGCTTCCACACGAACTGCTGCTGGTTCTCGGCTGTGGGTTCATTGTTGGAGGCCTGTCCGGAATTTTTGGAGTCGGCGGCAGCTTTCTCCTGGTTCCCATCCTGCACGTCGTGCTGGGCATTCCAATCGAGATCGCTGTCGGATCGACGGCCTGCCAGGTTCTTGGTCCGTCGACAGCCGCGTTGCTTGCTCGTGGCGTCACCCGAATGCAGCTACGCATCCCCTTGATCATCACTGGCGGGATCATCATGGGAGTGCTGTTGGGCACACTCATCTTGAGCGAAGCCGGTAAGATTGGCGACGTTCAGATCAACGATCGAAACGTCGACGCCAGCGAACTGCTCGTCCTGAGCACGTACCTGGTCATGCTGCTCGGAATTGGGTCATTCAGCCTTTACGAAGTGCGTCGTCAGCTCACCAACCGACCTGTCACTCGGGGAGCTTTAGCAAAAATCGTAATCCCACCTGTCGACACGTTTTCAGAACTCGGAGTCGGAACGCTGTCGATCCCCGTCCTCGCGCTGTTCGGGTTCGTCACGGGTGTGACCGCCGGAATGCTGGGAATCAGCGGCGCACTGCTGTTGATCCCCGGCCTCGTTTATCTGCTCGACATTCGATCTCGCAAAGCCATCCTGGCATCGTTGATCGTTGTGTGGATCACGTCGTTCCTCGCCACAATCTCTCATGCCTGGCACGAGCACGTAGACCTGGCTTTGACAATTTCGCTGATGTTCGGCGGTACAATAGGAGCAAGGATCGGATCCGACCTTAGTAACAAACTGCAAAGTCGATCGCTGCGGAGCGGCATCGGCTGGCTGTCACTCTTCGCCGCTGGCCTGGTCCTGTTCCAACTTTATCAACTGCTGAAATAATTCAGTGGAACAGCCGTCGTCAGGAACATTGCAAGCTGGTCGTTGATCGGTGTGGCCGATCTCGCGAGAGAGTGGTCGGGCCCCAAAGAGTTGCCGGTTCGACTACGGCAGGGGCTGAATCTATTCTATCGAAAATCCGAAACCGGCTTGGCCGCCTCGTACGCTTTCGCAAGCTGAACGAGCAACGCTTCCAACTGAGTGTAGTAAGCGTCCTCATCTTCAATCGACGATTTGCGATCACGAAGTTGAATCACTGCCTGCTCAAGGTGGTCTCGCAGTCGTCGAGATGCAGGCGAAAGCTGTCGTTCAGAATCGCTTCGAACCAGATGGAACTGGTGAGCCAACCGACCGTCGACCGTCGCACTGCCTTGTACCTTCTTGACGAGTCGTACGCCGCGGAAAAAGTCAGCTCGAACTCCAAGCCCATCCGCATTGTCGTCGAGTAGCGCGTGCTCCGTCGCCAACCGGCCTTCGTCATCGTAGAAAGCCAGCGTGCGACGACTCGCCGACAGAAACGCTTCGAAAACAGAAGTCTGTCCGTCCTTATCCAGGTCAAACTTCGAATCACCGACAGCCTCGGAAAGAAACTCTCCGAATCTGGCGAAGTTGATTTCCGCTCCAGTCTTTGTCGCAGTCATCACAACTCGATTCTGACCAGCAAGTGTCTTCAGAAACGGTCCGCTGGCCGACGAACAATTGGCAATAGCAATCGGACAAGCAATCGGATCGAGCCACTTCTTCAATTCTTCTGCGCTGACGTCATTACCGCGCAGGTTGAACCGTGCCGACCGTCCATCAAAAGTTCCATGCCCGATTAACACAATCCAAAGCTCCGTCAGTCGCTTCGACCGGGCCTGCGATGCGGCGTCGCGAAGTGCCATCTCGATCAACTGGCGATCGGCATCCGCCGCTTCCGAAGTTCCTGGAAGTCGAAACATGTCATTCCGAGGGCCAATTCGCAAGACCTTTACATTGCCATCCGCAGCGGCCTTCACCCAGCGACCGCTCCACGAATCAAACAACTCGCCATATTGATCTGTGCCGGACGCACCTCGAACGATCACTACGAGCCGCTCAACAGGTTGCTCTGACTGATCAGGATTGACCTCCGATTCATCATCTTCCACGGCATGACACACGGGACACCATGCCAGCACCAGCAAGACCGTCAGGCATCCCCAACTGGTGAATGCATATTTCATTGGTGCGAGCCTCATCATCAAATTACAACCTCAATAATAAAACAGCAGATCAAAGCTTCCGAACCACGAATGGTCACGAATCTGTGCTGTAACATTGTCCGTGTGAATTAGTGGTTCCTGAATCACGAGGAGAATCCAGTCCGCTTTTACGGTAACCCGTTTGCCCGACGAAGCCCCCACTCCCCGACCAGACTGCAAAGGACGATCAGAAACACCAGCGGCTGATCCCACAAAGGCATGGTCCACGCCTCGACGACAGGCATCGGTTTGCTTTGCAGTTTCGAGACGAAATCATCGAGGTCTTCAGCGTCAACCATCTCTCCCCCAGTTTGCTCGGCAAGTTTCGTCAGGAGTGCGTCGTTGATACCCGGTCTTTGAAACTCTTCCACCTGGGGTTCGTAAATCCACCCGGCTTTGTCTGCGGCCAGTTTCTCTCCTTCACCGGTCGCCACTTCCGCTTCGACGGTCCAGGCTCCCGCTTCCTTCGGCACAAAGACGGCGGTGTACACTCCTGGCTCCTCCAATGACGCTTCGGCGTTCAAGACGATGCCGTCAGACGCCACAGTTTCTGCTGAAGGCTCGGACCTGGTGCTGTCATCCAACTGAGCTTCAGTTTCTGTCAGAGTGACCGGGCCGCTCATTCGAATTTGAACTTGAGCGTTGTCGAGCGGCAGAAACTCCTCGTTGACAACCCGCACATTGACTCGCACTGCTTCAGGAGCAACGTCACTGGCAGTCGTCATCTCAACCCCGACGCGTTGTTGAACATCGGCGATCAGCCACCGAAGTGTCTGTCGCCAGGCTTTTGGAAGATCTTCCGGCTGCTCCTCGCTTCGGGTGACCTGCCACCTCCACAGGTCACCAACAAGCATCGCTCCGGATCGCCCTCGGCCATACGACTGCGTCACCAGTGCTGGCCAGCTTTCACCGTTTGCGTCAGAAACTGTCGACATCACAGACGCCCCAGGCTTGATTCCCTGAGTTGGATTAAGAGTTTGAAACGCCGGCATTGTTTTCAGCCGGTCGTGCTCATCGGCTTCTGTTGGGCGAAGACGAACCCACGGCTGCAACCAGCCCTCACGAGTCAGATCAAGCGTCAGTCTCGCCGACGATTCTGGAAACTGCGCCCGGTCCAGGTAAACGGGCAGCGCATCGGCAACGGGAGTTTTTTCATAGCCACCCGTATGGAAGCATTCAGCACCGCCAAGCATCAACAGTCCGCCACCGCGTTCGCTGACAAACTTTTCGATCAGAGTTAGCTGGTCCCGGTTAAAGAATTCCGCTTCAACATCGTCGAGGATCAACGCGTCAAACCCGAACAGCCCTTTCGGATCTTTCGGAAATCCCGCTCGCAATTCGTCGGCATCTTTCGTGTTCAGTCGAACGATGACCGGCTCGTCATACTTTTCCGTTTCTTCGTCCGTTTCAGCTTTGAAGCCTCGAAATAATGAATTGCTCGACTGACCGTCTCTGCCCCGGAAATCGAATTTCGCTTCACGCTTGGCAACTCGAATCATCCCAACGAGATCAATCTGGTCATCCTCTTCAACAGAACGTCGAAGGAATTTGAATTCCCAGTTCGGCCGACCACACACATAAAGAATCCGATGTTTTTCCGAACCCCGATTCACCTTCACAATTCGTGAGTTGTTGGCCAGCGTGCTCTCTGGAAGTGGAGTGTCAGTTTCCCCGCCCAACTCCAGCGGCGTTACTTGCAGCCGGTAAAAGGCGACACCCGTCTTGATCGGTCGAAACTGAAAGCGGAATGGCAGCGTCGCATCCGGATCTCCGATTGCCTGCCGTTCGGTTTTGACCGTCTTCCCATCCGAATCGACCAGGCAGCATTCGACCAGCAGATCCGAAGACGAGACTTTCTGCATACTCAAGTCATGAATTCGCACGTCGCACTGCAAAGAAACTGGAGCGTCTTCGAACGGTGTTTCGCTTACAGAAACCGACACAATCGCGATATCCGGCAACGAGGATTTCACATCAAACTGAACGGGATAGAGCGGTGGCAATTTGACATTTTCGCCCAATGTTTCACTCAGGTTGTCAGCTGAAAGGTCAGTCGCGTTTCCGTCGCTCAGCAAGACTATTCCACCGACATGGCGTTCTTCGAAACGGCTGCCCACAGATTGCAAAGCCGCTCCCAGCGCAGACGCCTCTCCCGTCCACGTCAGGTCGTCAAATTCGCGAACAGTCCGCACGCGACGATCGAACGCAAACTGATGAACTTCAAAATCCTGCCCCAACCGATCCAGCCATGATTCAGGCGTTGGTTGTAGTGCTTGCTTAAAGTCGGCTTCCAACGTTGCGTCGTTAGAATCTTCTTTCGACCACCGAGTATGACTCTGACTGGTGTCCGTCAGAACGAGAAATAAATTCGAATGCGGCCGCGGATGAACACCGCTCCAGACAGGCTCAATCAGGCAAACCGCCAACAAAAACAACGCAAATACCTTGAACATTCCTGCCAGACGACGAACCTGATCCGAAGCGCGTCCTTTACCAGCCGCGTTCCAGACGACCAACACACCCACGACTGCGACAAATACGGCAGGGATCAGCCAGACTGGACTTCCGATTGAGATCATCGCAACTCTCTAGAAACAGTAAGGACGTTACTTGCAACCGCCAATTCCTGCCGATGGCTGCAAGCAACCACCCTACTTAAATTAAAGGCTACTTTCCCGATCCGATGCGTTCGTAATAGCGGCGAACAAGTTCCGCATATTTGTCCGGTACGGGATCACGATCGATCGGCACCAACGATTCTGGCGACTCTCGACGAGCGATCTCTTCTTTCAGTTTTTCCTGAATTTCCGAGAGCGGTTCCAGAATCTGCATTCGCACGAGCCCCCACTGAGGCTCCTTTGAATGTCGTTTGAAGTCGGCCCTCATGCTGCGAGCGGCCTCGCGAATTCGAGCGACTTCTGCTCGCATCGTCGGATCGTCGATCAACTCCTCGACATTTCGAATCTGATCCGACCATTGCACAAATCCCCTCCCGGTAATCGGATTGCCTGGCACGGTCGAACCGCCGCCCTGTTGAGCCGTCGCAGATTGCTGCTGACTCGATGGCTGTTGCGGAGTCGCCGATGGCCGGAGTCCTGGCTTCTGTCGAGGACTCGGTTGCGAGTTCCCTGATTGCTCCGAAGACGGAGTCTGACCTGCACCCTTTCCAGCCGGTGACTCTTCTGGTTTGCCTTCACCCGGCTGAGCCTTCTCGCCTGGAGTTTTACCCGTACCTTTCGGACTTTGCCCAGGCGGCTGTCCTGGTTGACTTTCCTTACCAGACTGATCGCGTTTCTCAGAAGATTCGCCTGGTTGATCGTCACCACCAGATTGTTTCGACTCCGGATCACCAGGTTGCTTCTCATCTTCCGGCTGATCGCCATTCTCACCTTTGGAATCAGACTTCTCCTGGTCTGCGTTCGCTGATCGTTCTGACTTCTCATTCCCGTTCTGAGACTCACCCTCGGCGGCAAAATTGCCTGGTAATTTCTGTTCACCTGGTTGTGGCTCGCGGTCCTCGGCTCCGGGCTTTGCTTGCTGCTCCTGTCCATTTTTCGACTCACCGCCTTCCGGGCGTTTCTCATTGCCCGAAGGTTTCGGTCCACGACCATTTCGCATTTTCTGCAACTCTGCCGGAGCTTCTTCGGCCAGCTCCTGCTGAACGGATTTGCCCGCGTCTGCCAGTTCTCGACTCGCTCGTTTTAAAGTTTCCAGTTCGTTGCCGAGCACTGCTTCGGCCGCTCGTTCAATCCCTTTTTGCATTCGGTCAAGACCCTCGTGAGCTCGCCGCTCAGCGACTGCAGCATCTTTAGTTAAACCTCTGCGGTTAAGTTCACGGGTCTCGTCCAAAGCTTCACTTGCTCGATCCGCCCGAGTCTTACGCACGGTCTCATAGAGTTGCCGAGCGAGCAGCGGCTCTGCGGTTTCAGCTTTTTCGACAACCTCACGCATTTGCTCCAGCACACGGTCGAGTTGTTCATTCTGGTCGTCCAACTCGTTCTGAATTTTTTCTCCGGACGGCTTCTGCTCGGAACGAAGTGAAGGGCGATCGTTTTTCTTTGGAGCGTTCGTGTTCAGTGCGTCAGCGATTTGATCCTGGCGTTCGCCAATCTCCCGCGCCTGCTGCCGAAGGTCTTTCATCGCCTCTCCAAATTGACCGGCAGCCTTCTGACGAACTTCGTCACGAAGCTTTTCCAATTCGCGCTCGGCTCTCGTCCCTTCGTTCAACGCCTGAGACAGTTTTCCTTCTTCCAACGCTTCCGACGCTTGACGCACCTTCGACCGAGTGTCTTCAAGTTTCT
>CALGTK010000207.1 GCA_937904325.1 uncultured Planctomyces sp. | reverse complement strand
CATTTGCGGAAAGGTTGACAGATGATGTCGGTGCGTCGATGCTGACTGAGACATCGAGTTGATACATCTGGACGGCGTTGTCGGCTCCACTGATCCGAACGTAGTAAGTACCGGCGACGTTAAGATCAAAGGCCGTCAACGATTCCGAGGCTCCAATTCCGTTGGCGCTGGCAGTTGTTAGAACCGTCGTTCCATCAGTGCCGAGAACTTCAAAGGAAAGATCGCTCTGAGCGCTGGCGTCGTACGGCGATTCGTTATTCTGACCTTGTCGCCCCTGGCTGTATGTCGGTCCTTCCGGGGAGAGGTTCACATCAATCGATGAGTTCGCGCTAACGGTGAAACTGAACACATCGATGTCGCTGTCGTCGTCGATGCTGACAAAGTCGGTATCGTTCGCTTCGACTCGTGTATCGTCCGCCTGAGTCCCGATCGAAACGGTGACTCCATCGCCGATTGAACCCAGATCAGTCGCTGTACCCGCTGTTTCATTGGCACCGTCTTTTTCGTTGACGTCTCCATAGTTGCGGTGTGCAGCCAGGATGTCGTCGAGTTGTGGTCCGTCAAAGCTTACGCTGACAAACGGTTCCATCAGGAATGAGGCATTGTTGGACTCAACATGGCTGAACCCGACGCCGTGGCCGGCTTCGTGAGCGATGACGTTACGAAGCCGTAATGAATTGTTGCTGAGATTTGCGTAAAAGTTGTCGGCCGTGTCGATGACCATGTCGCCGACGGTTGGGAAGAAGTTGTAAGCCAGGATTCCACTGTTGCCGTCGATAAAGTGACCGCCGATGCGGACGTCACCTCGAACGCCCACAACACCGGAACTTATTCCGCTTGAGGAGCTGAAAGTTGCTCCGTCGTCATTCGGTTCGTAGACGTAAGTGATCCCGGAAATGTCGCTCCATTCGTTGAGAGATGCTTCGATCTGGGTGAACCATGCTTCGCCAACATAGTCAGTGTCGCTGGGCATGTGGATGTCACTGTAGTAGCCGCGGAACGTCTCTACGAGATCACTGGGGGCAGTACCTTCGTCATTGAATCCCGGGATGTTTGTTCCGTCCGGAGCGATACTCCATGTCAGAGTAATTGCTTCCCCGAGGGCAATCCCGCCACCATCCGTGGCGGTGTTTGTCCAACGGTCATCAGCATTGAATTCCGAAAAGCCTGTTGAATCATGGCCATGCTCTGCCTCATGTGCGTCTACAACCGATTGCGGCGTATCGGGCGCAAAAAAAGCATGCATGTGAACATGATCTTCACTATGGTCATGTCCATCGCCAACGTGATGTTCGCCGTCTGTATCATGACAATGGCCATCGTCCCCTGTCACGGATGTCAGCAGGACTCGAGCTTCGAGACCTTCACTTTGCCGAGCTGTGATGAGAGCGCGTTGCCGTCGCTTTCGACCTTGCAGCATCGAAGCCAGCAGTCGACTGGTTGTAAGCAAAGTTCGAACGAAATGCGCACGACGGAGCCCTGGAAACGGCATACGTATTCTCCTGTGGTGAGAACAGAGAAGTGAAAATGGGCCAGATGCGAATTGCGAAATCGTTGGCAAATCTTCGACATTTTGAGATTTCGACTAAAGCCCTGGCAGATCAAACGCATCTCACGTGCCGATATGACACGGAATTTCGAAGGGATTCGAAAGTTATTTCAAATCCAAGGAATCCGTGGGCGAAATCGAGTGCGTGAAAATTAAACCATCGTTCGGCGAGAGCTGTGGCCAACTGCTACAGGTTGCGATGTGCCGTAATTCGCTGCGGTCACTGACGCAGAATGCCGCAGGTGCGTTCGTAAATTCGGCCGGTTTGCGGGATACGCCTCAGCGTTTACGGACAAGTGGCCGATGTCCATCACGGAAAACTGGGGGTAGCGGGTTGATATAAGGCGCTACGCGGCCATCGAGAGAGGCGTCCTTCCTGCGTTTACGAACATCAATGTGTGATTTCGCAACCAGGCAAACAGACACGATTCATCCGATCGGCGATTTCTGCTCCTGTCGGACGGTCTCAGAAAAACATCGCGTGCCAATTCAACAGCGAAGATTGGCACCAGCTCCCAAAAGCGAATATCTGAAGAGAGAAATCAGCCGCCTTGGCCAGTCTGCACTTTCAGACTTTGGAATTGTGCGTGGTTGCTTCAGTTATCGATTTACAGCTCCGGTGGGACGACCAGGGGCTGTGGCTCGACGTCCACTTCTCCTTTTGTTGACGTTTGCTTCACGGTCGTTGGCTGAGCCGGTTCAGCATCTGCGGCTGGTTTCTCAGCATCGTCAGTCGGCTTCGATTTATCTGCAATGTCGTTTACGGCGACTTCGTCCGTCGCTGTCTCGAACGGGTGCGTGGCTTCCCACTTTTTCCAGAAGACGGGCGCCCGAGTGTTTCTCCACAGAGCCAATGCGTTACCGACATGGCTGTAGAATGTGTAGTTGCTGAGGATTTCTTTTTTTGTTTTCGAAGTGGTGTTTTTGATGATCCAGTCTGCGGCTTTCAGAATCTGCTCGTGCGGTGGGTGAAGTTCTTTCGGAGCGATGGCCAACCACTCAAGGTGATGACCGGTGGCAATGACGTCTTTGTAGGCGTCGTAGTCTTCCGGTGTGTCCAGCGCCGCTTCACCGTCCGGCCAGTTGTATGGCCAGTGACCGTCCTCAAATTGCGTGACGAGCAGGATGTCTCGAACACTTGCCAGATACTTTAGAGCTTCCGCATGGACTTCGTCGGACAGGATATCGAACTCATCGTCGAGTCTGACGAGAGACATCAGTGAGTAAACTCGATGAGTGCCACCGCAAACCCCATAAGTCTTGTGGCCTCGCATCTGGCGACGGGCGATCATATCGAAGTTCAACTTTCGGTGATGGCCGTTGACCCATTCTTTTTGTGGTGACAGCCAAAGGCCAAAGCCCATCGCTGACCATTCAGTTTCCCGTTCGTCGAGATCGAAGTCGTAAATTGCTTGTTCAATCATCTGTTTGAGTGTGCCGTTTGGTCTGCCAGGACTTCGCACTGGCTGGTCCAGTGGAACGCCGGCTTCCGAGAGACAGGCCAGTGTATGGTCGTGGTGAACCGAGGCTCCTCGATCGTGACCCCAGCGAACGTACACGCCAGTTGGTCGGTCTTCGAGTAGCGGCGCAACGTCCGGTCCCCAGGAAAGCAGGAACCGACCGTGGTCCAGCAGCAGGTCACGCATCTCAGTTCCGGACATAACCGTAGGATCCTGGAATTCGGCGTCGACATGCCAGGTTCGCAGAGCGTGTTCGACGTGATTTGGCCGAAGGTTGTCCGGAGAGAATTGTGGCTGTACCTGAAGCAGAACAGCGGCGAGTTCTTCGTCGCTGACGACTTCAGGGTCGTCGTACAACGGCTTGATGACTAACGGTTTCTGCCGCTCGATCACCGGCGGGGTGAATTTGACTTCGCCGGTCACGATTTCAGTGAACTGCTCGGCCTGATCCGGACTAAGTGCCACCCATCCCGTTCCGAAAGCCGCACAGGTCACAAGTTGGACGGCCAGAAAGCCAGTTAGTTTTGAACTTTGCTTTTTCATAGTGATTGCCCTGCCGATTCAGGAAACCAGGTTGACGGCCTGGATAGGCGATAACGAAATACGTTGAAAATATTCGGCGTCTGGAAAACGTCGAGTCCGATACCTACGACTTTGAATCTATTTCGATCGGGTTGACTCGTTTGAAGACGGTCTGCCCATCCTGACGAAACAGCAGTTTCCAGTCGTCTTCGTCGTGTAGACGCTGGACCATCGGCTCGCGATATTCCTCATCGATTACCACGGTGTTGATGCCGTAGCGTTTGAGCATCGCCAGCCAGCTACCCTGCATTTGCACAATGCCCATGTAGTCGTTCCAGACGTCTTCCGGAACGAGATGGCAGTGTGACGCGACAAAGACTTGCATATCTTTCGGGCCAGCCCACATCAGGTAGTCGCCCCATTCGTACGTGCAGAAGACAAGGCCGTCCGGCGGGTTCTTTCTGAGATATTCAGCGGCAGCGACTGGTGTCAGGCGACTGACGGGTACTCGATCAGTGACTTTTTCAACATCTTTTCCCGCAGCCAAAGCGAGCGTTGCGGTCCCGATGTGCGAAAGCTCGAAGAAGATAAATACGATGCCCATCACGACGATGGTCCAGAGACTTGCCCGAACCGGCGGCTCAGGCGAAATTTCTTTGCCCTGCCATTTTCGGAAAGCTGCTCCGGCATGAATGGCCGCGAAGCAGCCGGCCAGCGGCCCCCACCAGACCAGCATTCGTGACGTCCACAAAGCGGCCGCTCCGAAAACGGTCAGTGTTAGCATTTCTGCGGTTGAGACTCGACGAGGGCTGACTCGATAAACCATGAACAGTATCAGAACTGCGACGGCAGCCGCCTGTCCCTGAGCAAGTCGGATGTGCAGAGACTTCCATTCGACAAGCGATTGCAGATTTGGATTGCTTCCGAAGCTAAGGACTTCTGTGTAGAGGCTCAGTCCGTACGGGTTGAGCAATGCGGCGACCGCTCCGAGTTCTGTCAGCAGGACGAGCCGCCGAAGTTTGCTGTCACGAAACAGACTGGCGAGTTTACCTGTGCGACGGACAAGGTCGACTCCCCGGCCGATAATGAAGCAACCAAGCAAGCCCAGTCCGACGACGAAAGAACCATGCATGTTCGCCCAGAGAGCAAACATGGCAGGTACGACGATCCAGTTTTTGTTCGACCATTTGCGGCGAAGCAGGATCGAAAGCAGGACGCTGTAGAAGAGGAATCCGACGATCTGTGGTCGGTGAACAATGAGCTGTTGATACTCAATCCACATCGTCAGAGCGAAACCACCCAGAGCGAACATTGCACTGTGTGTGCGGTTGTAGATTCGACGAGTGACGGCGGCAAAAGCTGCGGCGACGCAGAATGCGAACAGGAAGGTGATCGCGGCTTTGCCGATTACTTGATAACCACCGTACGCGATCAACTGGGTGAGCCACGCTGAATTCAAAAACGGTACGCCGTGCGAAAGCGGCATTAGTGGTTCCGTCGTCGGCAGCGTTCCGGTTTCCCAAAGCAGCCGCCCGTAGCTGAGGTGTCCCCAGACGTCGGTGTGAGCGATCGGTCGCAGACGATCGAAGAAGAAATACGTCACGCCGATCAGGAACGCGAGCCCGGTGCTGATGGCTGGCATTCGGAACCAGTCCGGAAGTTTGTCTTCCAGCATATTCACATCAGCCACCGACGGATCGTAATCCAGATCGGGAGTTTCAGCATGGTTTACTTCGGTCTCAGTCACGGAAGTTGACATGGAATGACCGTCTCCTGAAGAGCAGAGGCAGGCGGAACGGACCCGGACAGCCTGGTGTGAGATTGGTTGAAACAGCCGACACGAACACTCGAATACGGCTTCGAGACCCACTTTTCGACCGGATTACGGAAGTATTCATCCAATTGTGCAGGCGCCTAAGGTTGTGTCAAAGTTTAGGTTGCACAGCGGTCCGGAAAGTCGGGCGTTTTGTGTTGCTCGATCCGGTTGCGCCGCCAGAATCGTTTTTTGCGGTTACATCGGTTTGTGGCATTTCAGCGTTATGGCCGCGTCTTGTCCGGCTTTGATGTAACGCTTTGCGGTCAGTTCATTAGTCAAAAGAGATAAGAACGGACCGTGATCGATCGGCGACGCACGAAGGGCAGAGAAAATAGAAGTATCGAATCGTTCTGAGACTGAATGTCGTACAGTTCGGCGCCTGCGGCTCGGCGGTTCACGCTCAGAGCGACGCACCGGCGTCGGTAGCGGCGTCGGTAGCGGAAGTCCAGGCCGCCGTTGAGAAGGGCTTGTTCTTCGTCGAGAAGACAGCGATCGCCTGATGGAAGAAAGAAAAAGTGCGTTTTGTGGCACGACAGGCCGATGCTCACGTCTTCTTAAAACATCGCCAGACGTCAGGGATTTTCTGTCGACCAGAAGAAGCTCGAGTTCTGAATGAATGGATCGTGCCCGGGAGTCTGACACACAAACGGTAAGGACAGCCGCAACGATGCGGGTGGGATGGTCCTTGCGCCGATCACGAGTGCTTTTCCTGAATCTGGATCGAGATACAGATTTCTCTCACGCCGAAAACCTTGCCAGAATAATGCCACAGGATTCGGCCGGCAGGGGAGCTTCTGAGGCGTAAACAGAATCTCGACGACTCGTCGGTTCAAGACGCAACGCTAACAGCCTACTATCCGCCGCTTCAACCTCTGACGCGATGACCGGATTGTAAAATGGCTGTGCTGCTGCAGATTCTGGATGCTCATAAGAGCTACGGCGAACAGGTGCTTCTCGATGGAGCCGAAGCGACGCTGATTGAAGACGTGAAAGTCGGATTTATCGGCCGCAACGGTGCCGGTAAGTCGACGCTGTTGAAGATTCTTCTCGACGAGGAAGAACTTGACCGCGGCGAAGTCGTTCGGCATCCGCATCTGCGAGTCGGTTATCTCAGGCAGCACGATCCATTTGAGCCGGGCGAGTCGGCTCTCGACTTCTTGATGCGTGACAGCGGCCAGCCAGACTGGAAGTGCGGCGAAGTCGCGGCCGAATTCGAACTCAAAGGCGCGTATCTGGAAGGTCTGGTCAAAGAACTTTCCGGTGGCTGGCAGACGCGAGTCAAACTGGCGGCGCTGCTTCTCCATGAGCCGAATCTGCTCCTGCTCGACGAACCAACCAACTTCCTGGATCTGCGTACGCAGATTCTGCTGGAGCATTTTCTCCGTAATTATCGCGAAGCCTGCCTGATCGTGTCGCACGATCGAGCTTTCCTGACCGCAACGTGCAGCCACACGCTTGACCTGGATCGAGGCATCCTGACGCTGTACCCAGGCAAGGTTGGTGCGTACCTGGAAAAGGTTGCCGAAGAGCGGGAACGCGTCGAACGAGCAAACGCCGGCATCGTCGCGAAGCAGAAGCAACTTCAGAGGTTCATCGATAAGAACCGAGCGAACGCCAACACTGCATCACAGGCACGTTCCAAAGCCAAGCAGCTGGAACGGTTGCAGACGTCGGAAATTGAGGCTGACGAGCCCAATGCTTTTATTCGAACGCCAGTCGTTGAGCCTCGACGTGGTCCAGCTGTTCGGTGTCAGAACCTTTCCATCGGTTACCCCGATCACACAGTGGCGATCGGAATTGATGTTGAGATCGAGCACGGAGAACGGACCGCCATCGTTGGTGATAATGGCCAGGGAAAGACAACGTTCCTGCGAACCATCGTCAATTCGCTGGACCCTGTTTCAGGAAGTGTGAAGTGGGGATACGGTTGCGACATTGGGACTTACGCCCAACACGTCTACACGACTCTTCCGCCGACCGAAACCGTACAGGGTTACCTTGATTATCACGCGTTGCCAGGCACGTCGATGCAGGCGATCCTGAAGGTTGCCGGCGCGATGTTGTTCAAAGGCGCGGCGGTTAAAAAGAAGATTTCCGTACTTTCTGGTGGCGAGCGTGCTCGGCTCTGCATGGCCGGACTCTTGCTCAACGAACACAATATTCTGATCCTCGACGAACCTGGTAACCATCTGGACGTCGACACGATCGAAGCGCTTGCCACGGCACTCCTTGACTATAAAGGAACCGTCATCTTCACGAGCCACGACCGGCACTTCATGAGCCGCATTGCGACCAGCGTGATCGAGGTCCGTGATGGCAAAGTGACGAATTATGGGGGCGATTACGAAGCGTACCTTTACGCCGTCAACCGCGAGATTGACGAGGGCGAACGTGCCCGCCAGGCCGCGTCGAAGTCGCAGAGCCAGCCAATGAAGACGGTCGCGCGAGCTGCTGTCCGTGACGAACGCAAGATTCGGAAAGAGTTGTCGAAGAACGAAAAGCTGGTTGCACGGCTCGACAAAGAAAAGAACGAGTTCAACGCACATCTCCTCATCGAGACTGATCCTGACGAAGCCATGCGGCTTCACAACGAAGTGACCCACCTCACCGAAGAACTTGCCGCGGCCGAAGAACGCTGGTGTGAACTTCAGGAAGAGCTTGAGTCGGTGTCGTGATCTGTGCAGCAGACCACGGAGCAGTATTGTTCATTAAGCAATGATTCCGTCCAGTCA
>CALGTK010000206.1 GCA_937904325.1 uncultured Planctomyces sp. | reverse complement strand
TCGTGCAAAGCTGGCCCGAGAACGCGTTGAAGGTGACGACTCAACAGGCCGTGCTAAAGAAGAACGTTTGGCAGCATGTCAGTGTCACGTGGGACGGCAGCGGAAATCCGAGCGGAATTTCGATCTACGTCGATGGCGTGAAGCAGAAGACACGAATCGAGAAAAACACACTCAAATCAGGTGCCGACGTACGGACAGACTCGCCACTCCGCATCGGACAGCGAAGCCAGGCCGCCATCTTCGAAGACAGTTCCGTTCAGGACTTTCAACTGTTCAATCGAATGCTGACCGACAGCGAAATTCAGAGTCTCGGGAATGCTCGACTGCTGGCTCAAGCTCTGGCCACCGACGCCAACGAACGGACAGCAATGCAGAAAAAGCTGCTGCTCGATCATTTTCTCGAACGACACGATGCCGAGTTTCCAAAGCTTGCAGCGGCAGTCAATCGATTGAACTCCGAACGCGCGGTGATCAAGAGCCGTAGCGCGATCACTCACGTACAGGTCGAGAGGTCCGGTCAACCAGCAATGGCCAATATTCTCATGCGAGGTGCCTACGACGCTGTCGGCGAGCAGGTTGCCGCCGCTCCCCCCGCCGCACTTCATCCGATCGCCAGTGACGCTCCAAATAATCGACTCGGGCTCGCAAGATGGACGGTTGATCCGGCCAATCCACTAACGGCAAGAGTGACCGTCAATCGATTCTGGCAGGAAGTGTTCGGTCAAGGGATTGTCGCGACGCCTGAAGACTTTGGCGTGATGGGCGCTGCTCCGACGCATCCTGAATTGCTGGACTGGCTGGCCGTTGAATTTCAAAACAACGGATGGAACGTGAAGAAGCTCTTCAAGTTGATCCTCATGAGCGCGACCTACCGCCAGACCGCAGTCGTAACGACCGTGAAACTCGATAAGGACCGCGACAATCAATTGCTGTCCCGGGGTCCGCGATTCCGAATGGATGCGGAAATGGTTCGCGATTACGCGTTGGCTGCAAGCAGTCTGCTATCTCGCAGAATGTTCGGGCCGGGGACGCGGACATATCAGCCATCCGGCGTCTGGGACGTCGTTGGCCTGCCCGGTGGAGACACTCGTAACTACGTCCAGGACAAAGGCGAAAATCTTTACCGCCGCACGGTCTACCACTTCATCAAGCGAATGGCCCCTCCACCGAGTCTGGATGCCTTCAACGCTCCCAGCCGGGAAGTCTGCACCGTCCGCCGCGAAAGAACCAACACGCCGCTACAAGCCCTGGTCACGCTGAATGATCTGCAGTTTGTCGAAGCGGCCCGCACTCTCGCTCAACATTCGATGACCGCTGGCCGGGGAGATATTGCGAAGACAATTGATGCCATCGCGAACCGCGTACTTGGCCGCTCAATGCTTGCGGCTGAGAAGGCGATCGTCCAGACCAGCTATCTCGAACTACTTGGCTATTACCAATCGAAGCCAACAGACGCGAAGGCGTTAATTGAAATCGGAGAATCCAAAGCCGACAACAACACTGATACGACACGACTTGCGGCCTGGACGATGGTCTGCAACGAGATCATGAATCTGGACGAAGTGTTGAACAAGTAGTAATCCGAATTCTGTCGCGGCCCTGTAACACTACAGAATAATCAACGATAGACGGCTTAACTGCGGGGAGAATAACCAATGAATATTTCCGAAGACGTCAACACACTCGCCACTCGTCGTCAGTTTTTTGCGTGTGGAAAGAATGTCGTCGGCACAGCGGCACTGGCTTCACTGCTTCAACAGTCAGCCGTTCAAGGCGGCGACATGGTCCCAATGGGAACACACTTTCCGCCGAAAGCAAAACGCGTGATCTATCTGCACATGGTCGGAGGACCTGCACAGATGGACCTGTTCGATCATAAGCCCGTCATGCAGAAATGGTTCGACAAGGACCTGCCTGAATCCATCCGCAACGGCCAGCGACTGACCACGATGACCAGTGGTCAGACGCGTTTCCCGATCGCGCCGACTAAGTACAAATTCAGTGCGGCCGGAAACTGCGGCATGCCCATGAATACGGAACTGCTGCCGAACCTGGCAAAGAAGGCGGACGAAATCTGCTGGATGCGCAGCCTGCATACTGAAGCAATCAACCATGAGCCTGCCATCGCCGCCATGCAGACCGGCAATCAGATCACCGGCCGGCCATGCCTGGGAGCATGGGCGTCGTACGGACTCGGATCGGAAAACGAAAACCTGCCAGCGTTTGTCGTCCTCGTGGCAACTCCGACAAACCGTCAGCAGGAACAGGCCATTTCCGCCAGGCTGTGGAATGCCGGATACCTGCCCGGCGAGCACGCGGGCGTACCGTTTCGCAGTAAGGGCGATCCCATCCTGTTCATTAACAATCCGCCCGGGGTGCCTGCGCACATTCGCAAGCACACGATCGACAGCCTCAACAAGCTGAACGAAATCAACTTCAACGCACTGGGCGATCCGGAAACGCAAACACGCATCCGGCAATACGAAATGGCCTTCCGAATGCAGGCCAGCGTGCCCGAGTTGACCGACATCGCCCAGGAACCGGACCACATCTACAAGCTGTACGGCGAAGAAGCAAAGAAGCCAGGCACATTCGCAAATACAGCGTTAATGACTCGGCGACTCGCTGAACGCGGCGTGCGATTCATTCAGGTTTACCACAACAACTGGGATCATCACGCAAACGTCAGCGGTCGCATGCCCGACCAGTGTCGTGATATTGACCGACCATGTTACGCGCTATTGGAAGACCTTAAACAGCGAGGCATGCTCGATGATACGCTGGTCATCTGGGGCGGCGAGTTCGGTCGCACAATTTATTCCCAGGGAAAACTGTCAAAAGAAAACTACGGGCGTGACCATCATCCCAGATGCTTCAGCATGTGGATGGCCGGTGGTGGTGCGAAAGGCGGAGCGATCTACGGAGAAACCGACGACTTCTCCTATAATATCGTGAAAGACCCGCTGCACATCCGGGACTTTCACGCCACGGTCCTGAATCTGCTCGGTATGGACCACGAAAGATTCACGTTCAAGTTCCAGGGTCTCGAACAGAAACTGACAGGCGTCGAACCGGCCCACGTCGTCCCTGAACTTCTCGCTTAGAAATATTGTTCGAGTGCGTACCCGAAAGTTCGACAATCGCGCAAAATACACCGTAGAGGAACTACAGAACCAAAGCCCACTCCTTTGTGACTCACCAAAGTTGCTCCCCCTGAGTTCTCCCTCCACGCATCCCGCCAACGGCCCGTCGTTGCCCACACTCTGACGACAGTCCTAAATCATTCCAGGAATCCACCATGACGTACGCTCGACTCAGCATCGCGATGCTGCTCGCACTCGGAACGGGCTCTGCAGCCGCTGCGGATATCGATCCAGACGATCTGACGTTCTTTGAAACAAAGATCCGACCCGTGCTCATCAAACATTGTTACGAGTGTCACTCGGCGGCGGCCCAGGAAGCGGACAATCTTCAGAGTGAACTTCTGCTGGACACTCGCCAGGGAATACGAAAAGGTGGTGAGAGCGGACCAGCGGTCGTGCCAAACGATGTAAAAAGCAGCGCCCTGATTGCGGCCATCCGGCATGAATCCTTCAAGATGCCGCCGAAATCGAAACTCCCGAAGAATGTCATCGACGACTTTGTGAAATGGGTTGAGTCCGGCGCAGCTGATCCTCGTGAGGGCGCAAAGCCGGAAATCATCCGCAAGGACATCGACGTCGCCGCAGGAAAGAAGTTCTGGTCATTTCGGCCGCTGATCGACGCCGCGCCGCCGCAAGTCAGGAACGCCGCGTGGGCGGAGAACGACGTTGATCGTTTCATTCTTGCTCGCCAGGAAACAGCGGGAATTTCGTCCAACTCGATGGTTGAGCGTCGCACGCTGATCCGTCGAGCGTACTTTGATCTATGGGGACTCCCCCCTGCCCCGGAAGACGTCGAGGCCTTCTTAAATGACGAGTCACCAGACGCATGGCCGAACCTGGTAGACCGACTGCTCGACGGGCAGCACTACGGCGAGCGCTGGGCGCGGCACTGGCTGGACCTGGCTCGCTTCGCAGAAAGCAACGGTTACGCCTTCGACAAAGATCGCCCCGCGGCCTACCACTACCGCGACTTCGTTATCAAAGCCTTCAACGCCGACATGCCTTATGACCAGTTCGTCAAGCTGCAGGTCGCTGGCGACGAACTGAACCCCCTGGACTTTGATTCTCAGTCCGCCACAGGTTTCATCGCAGCCGGGCCTTTCACGTCTCAGCAGACTCAGAAGGAGCGGGAACGCAGCCGCTACGAACAGCTCGACGACATCGTCGGAACGCTGGGCACATCGATGCTCGGCTTGACAATCGGTTGCGCACGCTGCCATGACCACAAGTTTGACCCGGTCGGAATACGCGATTACTACCGTCTGACTGCGTCATTCGCCGAAACCGGTTTCCAGGATTACGACTGGGATCCCGACCCCGAGGGTACTCGCAAAGCGAAAGCCGCTTTTGACGCCGAGCACAAACCGTACTTTGACGCTCGTGCGAAGTTCGAGAAAGAAGTACTGCCCAACCGCCTGGACGAATGGCTGCTCGCCAAAGCCGAACCTCCGCGTGCAGAAAAACTCGGAGTATGGCAAACGATCGGCCCCTTCAAAGCCGCGAGCTACGACGCTGCATTCAAGCAGCAGTTCGCCCAGCAGGCAAAAGTCGAACTGGACACGCCGATCGGCGAACTTAAATGGACTGCCAGGCCCGAGTGGAAAGACGAAACCGTCCACAACACGCTGATAGGAGATAACTCGTCCAACTATCTGTACCGCACGATTGAAGTCTCCAGCAAAGTCGTCCTGGATGTCTCTTTCGGTTGCGACGATGGCATCGTTGTTTTCCTGAATGGCAAACAGATTCTGTCCAGGCCCACGATGGGCGGCGTCGCTCCGGATCAACACCTGGTCAAACTCAATTTGAAGACGGGAAGCAACGACCTGCTCGTTAAAATTGTCAATGGCGGTGGCCCGTCCGGTTTCTACTTCAGCGCCAAGGGAGTCGCGATTCCGAAGAACGTTCAGAACATCCTCAACATCGAAACCGTCAAGTGGAATGACAAGCAACGCCAGATCGTCCAGAAATGGTTCGCCCCGCGAGATCCGGAGTGGTTCCAGCTCGATCGCGAAGAGAAGGAGCATCTGGCCAAAGCACCCAGCCCCGACATTACAAAGATCTTCGCCGCTCGTAAAAACGGAGCGACGTACAACTTCGGAGCGGACACTCGAAAGGTCTACTTCCTGGCCCGAGGAAATTCGAACGTTAAAACCAGCCAGGCGTCTCCGGGTTTTCTGCGGATCCTGATGGAAGGCGACCACCAGGAAAATACCTGGCTACTGGATGACCCGACCGCCGAAAAACCGACGGTAGTTCGACCGCGAATCGCTCTTGGTAAATGGCTGACCGAAACAAAATCCGGTGCCGGTAATCTGCTCGCACGAGTCATTGTCAACAGGCTCTGGCAGCACCACCTCGGCACGGGCATCGTCAACACACCCAGCGACTTCGGCAGCCAGGGAACACCGCCCACACATCCGCTGCTACTCGACTATCTGGCCAAACAGCTCATCCTGAACGACTGGAAGCTGAAATCAATCCACAAGCTGATCATGACAAGCTCAACCTACCAGCAGTCAGGACAGGTCAACGAGGAATCAGACACAACCGACCCGGACAATCACCTTTGGTGGCGTCGACCGCCGAGACGTCTCGAAGCCGAGATTATCCGAGATAACCTGTTTGCAGTGAGCGGAACGCTCGATAAGAAGATGTACGGCCCAGGTTCACTGGATCAGGCCACTCCGAGACGCAGCGTCTATCTGAAAGTCAAACGCGGAAGCCTGATCCCCATTCTGCAACTCTTCGATGCTCCAGACGCCATCCAGAGCATCGGCGATCGTAACGTGACGACGGTCCCGCCCCAGGCATTGGCGATGATGAATTCACCATTCGTCCGCAACATCGCGGACAAGTTTTCCGCTCGGATCAGTTCAGAGAAAGACCTGACAAACGAAGCAATCGTCGGAAAAGCCTACAGGCTGGCTCTGTCACGCCCGCCAGAAAATGACGAAGTCACCCGCATGGTCGGCTTCCTGAATTCACAAACACTGTCCTACGGCAGTGACGCCAACGCAAAGAAAATGGCATTGACCGACTATTGCCAGATAATGCTTTGTCTGAATGAGTTCGTGGTTGTCGATTAAGACAAAAGACAGCGACCAGGCAGGGTGTGTCTCGACACACCAAATCAACTAACACAGCAAAAGCTCCAACCCAAATTCGCGTGGTGCGTCAAAATGCACACTGCGACATATTTACTCCGCGACGAATCAAAAAAGAAAGTCACTGGAATGCCCTCTCCTTCATCCCAGGCTGGAAATCAATTCGACTTCGAACAGCGCCGCCAGTTTCTGAAAGGCGCAGCCCTCGGTGCAGGCAGTCTTGGTCTGACACAACTGCTGAGCGATCAGGGTCTCTTGAACGATGCTGCGGCGGCGGCCGATCCACAGCTTCTGGAACCTCGTGAGTCGCACTACGCCCCCACGGCCAAGCGAATCATCTGGCTCTTCATGCCGGGAAGCCCGTCGCAGGTCGACACGTTCGATTACAAACCTGAACTCCAGCAT
This sequence comes from uncultured Planctomyces sp., assembly GCA_937904325.1. GTDB lineage: Bacteria > Planctomycetota > Planctomycetia > Planctomycetales > Planctomycetaceae > JABMPE01. The sequence goes on along the minus strand of CALGTK010000206.1, from coordinate 6,350 downwards.
TGCAACGGCAACAAGCTCGAAGGAGCCGATCCCAAGACAGGCTTTTTCACGACCAGCGGCAAGGTGCTTGCGTCGCCTTTCAAGTTTCGGCAGCATGGAGAATCGGGCGCTCATACTTCGGAGATCTTCCCACACATTTCGAAGCACGTCGACGACATGGCGTTCATCTATTCGTGCTTCTCGCAGTCGAATAATCACACGCCGGCGATGCTTGAAATGAATTCCGGGATGTTCCTGCAGGGCCGGCCGTGCGTCGGGTCGTGGGTAACGTACGGACTCGGAGCAGAAAACCAGAACCTGCCTGGCTTCGTCGTGATGCACGGTGCGATGCCTCGCGGCGGTAAGCCCATCTGGTCGCCCGGGTTCCTTCCGAAGGTTTACCAGCCTACATCAATCGATGGCCGATCCGCCACACCCATCTCTGACCTCACCCGCCTCAAAACGATGGACGACAAGCAGCAGCGAGCGCAGCTCGACGTCCTGAGAGCCATGAACGCAAAGCATCAGCGACTGAGGCCGCACGAAGCAGACCTTTCCGCTCGGTTGGAGTCGTTCGAACTTGCTTACCGCATGCAGACGGCCGCCCCGGAAGCTATGGACGTTACCAGAGAATCTGAAGAGACACATAAAGCCTACGGCGTCGGTCAGAAGGAAACCGACCTGGTCGCGAAGCAGTGCATCACCGCGAGACGGCTTGTGGAGCGCGGCGTTCGTTTCGTTCAGCTTTACGCTGGGACAAATGGCGGAGGGGGCGGAGTGGCCGACGTTCCCTGGGACGGGCACTCCGACATCAAGCTGAACCATTCAATCGCAGCAAAGAGTGTCGACCAGCCAATCGGCGCGTTATTGGCTGACCTCAAAGGTCGCGGAATGCTGGAAGATACTTTGGTCATCTGGGGTGGCGAGTTTGGGCGAACGTCCGATTCGCAAGGCAGCAATGGCCGAGACCATAACCCCAACGCCTTCACAATGTGGATGGCGGGAGGCGGAATCAAAGGCGGCGTCCAGTATGGAGCGAGCGACGAATTCGGCTACAAGGCTGTCGAAAACCGCGTGGGTGTTAACGACCTGCACGCCACGATTCTACACCTGATGGGGATTAACCATGAACGTCTCACGTACCGCTTCAACGGTCGGGATTACCGCCTGACCGACGTCGCCGGCAGCGTTCTCCACGAAATCCTCGCCTAACACAGCCGCCAGGCCGAACGATCAGTAACGCCATGCAACCTAATACGCCGGTTGAGTCGACTCTGCCAGCCTGGACAGCACTCATTTGCCTGGCCCTGCTACATACGCTCGTTGACACGTGCGCACTATTAATTGCTCCGCTCTGGCCGCGACTGGAAACGATTTACGGATTCGGTGTGGCCGGGTTGTCGATCGCTTTCATCGCTCAGTCGATGCCAACGTCCATCAGCCAGGTTGTCTTCGGGTGGATGCGCGATCGAAAACCAGCTCCCATCTGGCTGTGGCTTGGTCCCGTTATCGCTGCCTTGTTTTTGACATCGATTGGCCGAGTCGACCAACGCGTTGCTCTATTCGGAATTCTCACGCTCGGAGGGATCGGCGTTGGGGCGTTTCATCCGGAAGCCGCCGTCCTGGCCGGTCGAATTCTTCCGGGCCAGCGAGCTCGCGGCATTTCACTGTTTATGTTTGGAGGCTCATTGGGACTGGGACTCGGTCCAATCATCAGTGGTATGATCGTGACTGAGCGTGGCCTTCTCGGCTTAACCTGGTTAACAATTCCGATCGGCGTCCTGGCGATCGTGCTGTTCAAAGTCGGTCAGCTCGGCTCCGCCGCGGATCGACTCCATAAAACCAAATCCCCCCGAAACACAACATCACCTTACACATTTAACGAAACAATCGACGGCCGTGCTGGCTTCGCGATCGTTCTGTTGATTGCCTGCTCGCTGCGGCTCGTCCCGAATATGGCGATGGACAAAATTCTTGCATTCACACTCAGCCAGCCGCACTGGGGATATACCGAAGCTCAGATCGGAATGGTTCAGTCGATTTTCCTGATCGCCGCCAGCGTTGGCATGTTCTTCATGGTCTTCCGATTTCGCTCCGGATGGGAAAAGGTCTTCATGGTCGCCTGCCCGCTGTTGAGTATTCCGCTGATGATCATCCTGGCATGGGATCATTGCCCTCCGTGGCTGATGTTCACGACGCTGGCTCTGGCCGGCATTCTTCTATGGGGAACCTCGCCAGCCATGGTTTCATACGCTCAGCAGCAATTCCCGAAAGGAGCCGGTATGGCGTCTGCGCTGACGATGGGTATGTCCTGGGGAATTGGCGGGCTGATCCAGGCGCCAGTCACTTCGTACTTCGAGAATGCCGGTACGCCACAACTCGCCTTCGCCGCGTTTATCCCCTGCCTGCTCGCGGCCGGCCTGATCGCGATGGCCATGCCAGGATGTCCGCCACTCACGAGCGACGGGGAATCCAGTGCATCCTGAAAAGGGTACGAGCAGGCGACACAGTTTTCATTCAAACGGCGTTACTCTGGCAATGCTACGTGATCTTTTCTGAGCTTCGCAGCCGCATCAGCGTAAACGTCCAGTACTCGAGCCTTCGTTTGAGAACTTTCAAACTTCCCTTGCTCGCTGATCGCCACTTGAGCCTGACGCATTTGCTCGAGCATCGCTCGAGCGCTCCGAGAATTGAACGCCGATTCACCATCGACTGTCAGGTAAACAGGACTGGTGTGACCATACAAGGAACGACCGAATTCATTCGTCGGAGTCTTTGGCCCGGCGTCACGCAGGTTTGGAGGTGGAATACGGAGAGCGATCCAGCCTGGCTCATCCACTGTAATTGTTTGCTGGAACTCCGCGCGAAAATGCTCGCCGACTTTTCGAGTCGCAGCCGTCGCCACTACTCGGCCGTTGAGGACAATCTCGGCCTGCTCAAAGTCGATTCGACCTTCGACCTGCCCAGACACAGACACAGCGTCAGTCCCAGCAAGGTCAAGCGTGTCACCGATCGCCGCTTCATTTACTTTAAATCTGAACAACGGGCCGTTCGTGATATAGCTGCGGCCGGCTGACAGTCCGTCGAGCCAGTTATCAACGGTCAGTGGCTTCTCCAGCTCCACGTAAACTCGCGAAAAATCGTACATGAACCAGTCGGTCCCCGTGGAAAACGGGACCTTCAGACCGATATTGAGCAGCGGATAAAACCGTTCCTTGAATCCAGCTCGTCGGCCGCCGTCGTAGATATTCATGGCATCGAGCCTCCCGAGAATCCAATTGGACTCCGCCTCTAATCCGAAAACGTTGTGACACCAGATGGCAGTCGCGCCGTGGTCCCGAGCCTGCTGAATACCGCGTGTCAACGGAATCCCGTCGGTACCGGTTTTCATGATTCCCGGGCCGATGCTCACTGGCTGCACGAGCTGCTCAATGTTGAGCAGCATGACGTGCCCGTACCCCTGCCCGAATCCCGCAAAGTTATGCCGATGCTCTTCACCATTGCCCAACAGGACTCCCGACTGGAGAGTCAGCTCCGCAAGATCACCAGCGTTGTAGTGGTTCGACGTGTATTCCCGATCCGCCGTCACACGCTCGAGGTAGGACAGAAACAGCACGTCCAGGTCATCCGAACGGGGAATCTCTCGCAGATAACGATCGCAATCATCACGTGAGAGCTTCATGAGATGTAGATGCGTGTTGCCGGAAACCTGTCGGTTCTCCTTTCTACGAAAGAACCGAACGAGCGGCAGACGAACTTCCTCATCGCTCTTACCAGTAAGATCAATCGGTTGCGAGAGCCGCTCAGTCTCGAGTCCAGACAGCACATCGACCGTCAATTGCTGTGCCGGAAGATCGACAACGACGTTGCTCGGCAAAACCGACCATTCGTGGATCGGAAAGCCGTCCTGCAGGCCAGTCCCCCGCTTAAACAACTCCGGCAACGGCAGTCGCTCACCGTTTTGATTTCGAATTTGAATGATCCCAGCCAGATGCTCGCCGGATTCCGCATCAACAATCTGCAGCGTTGTCCGACAAGTTTCCGACGGCTTGTTTCCGGACGCGACAAGAACGGCAAGCATCACAGCAGCACATGCAACACCCGGGTTCCTCACGTTGATCTCCCGATTCATGCCCAGCGGTCACTTTAACAATTTCCGCACAGCATCCATTAAGACAGATTCAATCTCAGGAGCCACACGAGACACAATGCCTGTTTCGTAGCCGCCCTGAGTGTACGCCACTTCCGTCCCAATGTAGCCAGGGCCGTAATCCCCATAGGCTGCCATCGCGACAAAGTCGTCTGGCCGTAACGACTGCGCAGCCAGTTGATATTCAACAAACAGTTCACCTGGCATGTGCACAATTCGAGCAGTTCCAAGCCGAAGACAGCTCAACGGAATTCGATACCCACTGACCGCGCGTCTTAGAAACGTCAGATCACGAGCAGCTCGAACCCGGTCACGGTCCTTTAGTTTCGTATTCGTAATTTTCGCCAGAAGTTCATCGTCATCCAGCGTGTCACGAACCGGTATGGGAACAGGGACAACCTTCCATTCAATGTCTCTGGCCGTCAGTGTTTGCAGCTTTTGCGAATCCCAGGCAAGCTTCATCCCGGCAGCAAGCCGACCCGCCAGCAGCGGTCGCTTCTCCTTTGCGCCATCGTTGTACTTACCGGCCGCAACGTTGCCACCAGCTCCGTTGAAATGAATGTGTGGAATTCCCGGTAATGCCTTCGAACGGATTTCGCGAGCCATGCCAACAAAGTCCCAGTTCACCGAACCTCGACCGTAGTAACTCTGGGGATGAGTGGCGTACCAGGTCAGTACGGCAATCGCCTTGCCGTTATTCCACAACGAAAGCAACCGAACGTCAGGATCAATCGTTCCTTCCGGTGCTGCTCGAGCCGCAGGATTTCGACCACCTGAACTTTGCCGCTGAAGGACTACTTGACCGGACGGGCCCAGAATTCGACGATTCGACGCCACCTTCTCAACACGGCCTACGCCAAGGCCAGAATGCGTCACGGGCTGCGTTTCCGTCATCGATCCTCTTAACGCCTCAGCAATTTTCGCCATCGAGTCTTCATCAAAGCCGCGGTTCGAATAAAGCCCACCCAACCCGTGACTGGCCAGTAGGCGTTCAGTCGCAAAATCGCTTCCTGGAGCATCATGTTGATGCAGGGTGTGCAGCGTGACTCGCTCGATCTTCGTTCCAGCAGCCTGAGCCAATGAGATCCGAAACGCGTCGTGACTCTCATTGGCGATGCCCACCCAATCAACGGCACACAAAACGATCGGCTCTCCCGCTCCCAACAAAACAATTCCGCGAGCCGTTAGTGGCGTCACAACTTCAAGAACAGGTTTAACGTTGCCATTACACAACGGCGATCCCAAAGGAGGAGTCACGTCAGCCTGAAATATCGCCACACGCAACGGACGATCTGAAGCGGTAACCTGAACTGCAGAAAGGCAGCCTAGAAGAAGCACTGAGACGATGCTGAATCTCATGTTAAACCCGCAATCGGAGGTGCATGGTATATCGGATACGGTCTGGACGAAGGATCGTGCCAGTGGGCGTCGTCGCGGATTCCAAGCGTCGAATAAATGGTCGCAGCAAGGTTTTCGGGAGACTGACGATCTCGAATCGGGTAGGCGCCGATGTTATCCGTCGCTCCAAGAACCTGTCCGCCAGAAACGCCACCACCAGCAAGCAGAATCGATTGAGCGGCTCCCCAGTGGTCTCGCCCCGGACGCTTATAGACGCTTAGCTTCGAAATTTTCGGCGTGCGACCAAATTCGCCGGCAACGACCACCAGTGTTGATTCGAGCATGCCGTGATCACGCAGATCATCCAGCAACGCAGATAGCGACTGATCAAAGGGTGGCAGCAACCTGCCCAACACCGGAAACAGGTCGCCATGCTGATCCCAGGTCGAACCGCGGCCGAGGTTCACTTGAACCATCCGCACGCCAACCTGCACCAACCGGCGAGCCAGCAGCATCGACGAACCGAATAGATTGCGTCCATACGCATCCAGTCTTCGCGGTTCTTCATTCTTCAGATCGAACGCTTTGCGAACGTCTCCTGAAGTCAGCAGCGACAACGCCCCCTCACGGTGACGATCCATTCGCGAAACCGTCGCCTGCCGATCAAGGTCTCTTCGTTGTTGCTCGAAGTCCGCCAGAAGGTCAGCTCGACGATCCAAACGACTCAACGACAGCCCGTCCGGTAGATTTAAAACGGGAGCTTGAAACACCGGATTGACAGAATGTCTATAAGTCGGCTTGTTCGAAAAGTGAAAACAATTTGGACAGTCACCGTAGCCGTCGCACTTGTTAGATGCGTTGATCAGCCACGGATCGTGAGCTG
>CALGTK010000205.1 GCA_937904325.1 uncultured Planctomyces sp. | reverse complement strand
CGTCATTTTTTTCAGTCGTCATTTTTTTCAGTCGTCATTTTTTTCAGTCGTCATTTTTTTCAGTCGTCATTGTGAGGCGGATTACATCTGTCGAAATGGCTACTGCCGAGCGGCTTCAAGTACACGCTTTGCAGTATCCCAATGCCGCATGGCATCGTTGAGGATGTCTTCCGGTTCGGGGGCCGGCAACAGGTCTGTCTTTCCAGCCTCAACCAGAGCTCGCTGAAATTCCGGATGACGGGCCCATTCCTCACCGTCCCATTTACGAATGTCGACGTAGAAATCTGCGAAGTGGGTTTCCTGCTTCTTCACGAAGTGCCAGTCGGTATCGGTTTTCACGACATGCATCTGAAATGCCATGAACATCACCACGAGACCGAGGCCAAAACCGAAAAACATTGCAAACAACCGTCGCATGACTCGCGTTTCCCTGTGGAAGTGAATAAACAACTTATAAACCAACCCACCGATTCTCGCGGAAAACAGCTGACAGCAGCAATAGCGGTTGAGTTTTACAGCCTTGCAGCAACCGCCAGCATCCATCCGTGCAAATCGTCCCGACCCGTCAAATCGACAGTTGCGTAACCATCAAAACAGACACAGGTTACGTTTCCATGCGAGACCGGCATTCCTGTCATGGCCGGGATGTTTCGTCCAATTTGAATCTGCTTGACCCTGCTTTTAAAGCACCCCTAAGATGGCCCGTTAAGCTTAAGTAGATGATCTTCTGCCGACGATGCCGAACTGGTACTCCGACGCGAGTATTGAATCAGAGTTCAAATTCTGATCCCATCATCAAATCTCACGATCGTGCTTCCACTTTGATCTGAAGTTTTCACGGTTCCCTGCGAGGCTGGCCGAATGCATATTCTGGGTAAAATCCTGCTTGGTTTGACGCTGATCCTTGCCGGCGCAGCAACCTGGGCTACTGCCAACACACTGAAGGTTCGCAACGAATGGCTGAAGTCCATCACGACCAGACGGGAAGCCTATAAGAAGACAATTCCCGAGGTCAGCAGGACTGAAAATGAACTCTTTGCGACTCGAACGGAATACGACCTGTTGATGCAGATGTGGGCTCCAATGATCGGTGCTGACATTACCATCCAACCGAACGCGTCCAACGGCGCCTATGGCATCGTACTTAATGGGATCGGCCCGGCGACTGGAATACGAACTGAACAGATTATCCATGTCTTTGGTGCGAGCCAGCAGGGCGGCTCCAACTACGTTGGGCCGTTCAAAGTGAACGTTGTCGATCCAGGCCGAAGCTCTGCTGTTGCCGCGTGGCCGCTGCGGCAGTCGGAAACCGCCAACTGGAATAGTGCTTTTCTATACGGCAGCAAATGTCGGGTTTACGGTTCAGTTCCCGCCAACGCTCCGGAAAACCTGCTGCGATATGCACAGGTGTTGCTGAGCAAGGACGAACTGTTGGCCGCAAAAGGGGACCTTCGAGATGCTCGAAAGAAAGAAGTCGAAATCGCTAACGAACATCTCAACTATCGAGACATCGAACTTCACGGCAATCCCAGCCTCGAAGGAGACAGGGGACTCCTTCCTGACCACATGATCGACGGGCAGGTCAAAGCTATCGAGGCTCTTGACGAGCAACGAAACCGGACCGTGCTCAAAGTCGACGAAATTCGACATAGACTGAAGCTGATGTACGACGAAGTTCAGGCTCTGCGAGAACGCAACCGCCAGCTCGTCGCTTCGCTGCCAAATAATGATGACGTCGCAACTTCATCTGATGCGGCAGTCGGAGAGTAACAAACGCATTCGGTTTCGAAGATCGTAAAGCGTATGGTGAAAGTCATAACTTTTCGCAAATCGGTTCACAGGGTATGATCGCTCGTTCCTGCTGCCCCAGCCGGGTTCCGAAAGGGAATTTCAGGAACGAGCTGCGGTGACTCATGCGGATGTGGCAGGTTCGGCAGCAATCTCGTTACCACAGGATGGTAAAATCCGATGGGCATCCACAATCGCGACTATTTTCGTGACGATGACGCGCCTCGTGTCTCCATGCAGCCTTCCCGCGGTTTCAGCCAGGACGGCTGGGCCGTTAAGTGGATCATCGGCGTTTGCGTCGCCGTATTTTTCCTCCAGAACGCTACCGGAGAGGTAGTGCGTGGGCAGTTGGATGGTGGAGTCACTGATCTGTTCGCTTTGAATCTGGCAGGGCTGAGAAGCTTTCAGATCTGGCGAATATTCACGTACGGCATCTGCCACGCCCATATCCAGCACCTCCTGTTCAACATGATCGGTGTCTGGGTCTTCGGGCGAATGCTCGAAACGGTTTATGGCTCAAAAGAGACACTCGCGTTCTTTGGCCTGGCAGTTGGACTCAGCGGTCTTGCTCAAATCGCGATTTCGACAGCTTCGAGTGACCCGATTTCTCTGATCGGCGCGTCGGGCGGCGTGCTCGGTTGTGTCACACTTGCCGCCATGAACTTCCCCCGAGTGCCAATGCACTTGATGTTTATCCCCGTCCCGATTGAACTCAAGTGGATTGCAGTTGGGTACGTTGGCCTGGACCTGTATCAAGTGGCGGGAGGATCCGGCGGAAACGTCGCTCATGTTGCACATCTCGGTGGAGCAGTCGTTGGCGTTTTGTACTTCCTGTCTGGAATCCGACTTCTTTCGGCTGGAGCCCGTCGGTTCGGGCAGCGGTCACAATTCTCCCTCGCCAGCATGCTTTCAAAGTTCAAGCCAAAGCGCAAACCTGATCCACAAAATGCTCCGGAAGTGAAGCTTTATGAGCCGCCTGCCGAGCAGCTTAAACGTGACGTCGACCGGCTGCTTGACAAGATCAATCGCGAAGGCAAAGACGCCCTTACACAGGATGAACACGAAATCCTGATGAAGGCCAGCAAGTCCTACCGCAATCGGGTTTAAACGATCAGCAATGTGTGCGGCTGGCGACAGTTCTGACGGCAGTTTGTCGCAACGAATGTTAGAGACACTTCTTTCGTGGATGCAGGATCATCGCCATCCGATCTTCATCGTGGCAACGGCCAACGACCTTTCCACGTTGCCGCCCGAGCTGATGAGAAAGAGCCGCTTCGACGATTTTTTATTTGTCGACTCGCCGTCGCAACCGCAATCCGTCAAAGTTCAACCGGCCTGCTCTCGCCAATGAATGTCACGAGTTCAGCGGTGCAGAAATCGAGCAAGCCGTCATGTCCGCTCTCTTCGCGGCCTTTAGCGAGAAGAAAGACCTTTCAGACAGGCGCTTGCTCAGCGACTTCAAAAAGACGCGTCCGCTGGCAGTGCTTTCTTGTGATAAAGGTTAACTCTCTTAGAATCTGGCGGAGAACCGCTGCGGCTCTAACGGACTGAAGCAGGCAGATTTCTGTCACACAATTTGTAAATTGCCGCTACCATTCTGCAAAGTCGGCGGCGAATTTAAACTCATTGAAATTTAGCCGCCCTGCGTGACCACGCTTGGAAGGGCTGTCGAATGAAGACTCTGCTTGTTACCGGCGGATGCGGTTTTATTGGTTCTAATTTCGTCCGGCAGCAAATTCAGACATACCCTGACATAGCCATTGTGAACGTCGACAAGCTCACCTACGCCGGCAACCTCGAGAATCTGGCCGACATCGAAAACGATCCTCGATACCGCTTCGAGAAAGGCGATATCTGCGACCGCGATTTCATTGACCGAGTCCTGAGTTCCTCGTCGATTGACGCCGTCATCAATTTTGCCGCGGAGAGCCACGTGGACCGCAGCATTCTGGATTCGGGACCGTTCATTCAGACGAACATTGTCGGCACTCAAGTTCTGCTCGATGCCAGCCGAAAGGCGAACATCAGCCGCTACCTGCAGGTTTCGACGGACGAGGTCTACGGAGCGCTCGGAGAAGACGGCTACTTCACAGAGGACACACCGCTGGCTCCAAACAGCCCTTATTCAGCATCAAAAACAGCAGCCGACCTGCTGGTTCGTTCCTACTTTCACACGTACGGATTCCCCGCGGTGACGACGCGATGTTCGAACAACTACGGCCCTTATCAGTTCCCCGAGAAACTGATTCCGCTATTCATTTCGAATGCTCTCAAAGATGAAGCTCTACCAGTCTACGGCAAGGGCAACAACGTTCGAGACTGGATCCACGTGCTCGACCATTGCCGGGGTATCGACGCCGCGCTCAGAAATGGCGAACCAGGCGAAGTTTATAACTTCGGGGGGAACAGCGAACTGCAGAATCTGGAACTGACGTTCAAGCTGTTGGACGCGATCGGCAAACCTCGCACCCTGATTCGACACGTCGCAGACCGGGCGGGTCACGACTTCCGCTACGCCATCGACACCACTCGAGTTGAACACGAGTTGGGCTGGAAGCCGCAAATAGATTTTGAAACCGGCCTTCGCAGCACCATCGACTGGTATCTCGCCAACAAAGACTGGGCCGAGCGAATCCAGAGCGGTCAGTACCGGGATTACTACGAAACTCAGTATGGAAAACGGCTAGCCTGATGACCTTGTCGATCGAATTTTCAACGGCCCGTGCTGCTCGCAACGTCGGACTTGATCGAATAAGCTCCACCTGAATTGCCCGTCAGTCCCCATCAAGAGTCTTCGGAGTGTGTCATGAGTTCAGCCACCGGCGGCCTTAGAGAGCTACATCAGGTACATCTGGATCTTGATGCGTGCCAGAAGCAGCTCGAAAACGGCCCACGTCGGATCGCTGCCCACGAAAAGAAACTAGCGAATAAGCAGGCGGAAATTGACGCTCATAAAGCTGACATTACCACACTGCAGAAGACTGCCGACGGCAAGAATCTGCAGATTCGCACGAATGAGCAGACCGTTGCCGATACGAAAGCTAAACTGAACCAGGCGAAATCGAACGTCGAATTTGACATTTTCAAAGGTCAGATCGCCAAAGCCGAAAAGGCAAACGCGACCCTTGAAGATGAATACCTGGAGCTGCTGGAGCAGGTCGACGCAGAAAACACTCGCTTGGGAGAGTTGAACGGCGAGCTGAAAGCAGCCGAAGCCAGTTTGCAGACAACGAAGGACGATTTCGCCGCACTGGAGCCGCAGGTCAAAACGCAGGCCGCTGATCTGGAAACCGAACTTCGCGAAGCGGAAAAGTGCATCCCGACGAAAATGATGGAGCAGTACCGTCGCCTGGTGATTGCACACGGCCCGTCAACACTCGCACCGCTCGACGCCAGCGCCTGCTCAGAATGTTTCGTTGAGCTGTCGCCGCAGAACATCGTCGAAGTCCGCACGGGAAAACTCGTCATCTGCAAAAGCTGCGGCCGCATTCTCTACAGCCCGGATGCGTAAAGAAACATCACAGTACACGTCTGCTATCTCTTCCGATCAGAAAAGTTCTGCAACATACATCTGAAACGCAGTAATCCGCCGGCGTTTTGAGTGTTGCAGGCTAAGCGGCTTCGGCAGCGAGAACACTGACCGCCATTTCACTTCGAATTCCTTATTCGACGTCATCATCGGCTTCGTCGGGTACGTTCATGCCAAGCTGTCGCATTTTCCGGTAGAGATTTGAACGGTGCAGGCCGAGCATGCGGGCAGCTTCGCTCATGTTACCGCTTGCTCGTGTGACCGCTCTTTCGATGTACTGCCCCTGAAACCTCGACGTTGCTTGTGATAGCCCGACATCGACGCCCAGTTCGGCCTCGCCCTTCTGTTGTGGGCTGAGGATGAAGGCCAGGTCCTCGACTTCGATCTTTTCTTCCGTGCTGAGAAACGCGACGCGTTCCATCAGATTGCGAAGTTCCCGAACATTGCCAGGCCAGCCGTGCGTTAAAACTCGGCGTCGCGCCTCGTCAGTGAACTCAAGGACCGGCCGACGAGCCTGTGGGCAAAATTGTCTCAGAAAGTATTCGGCCAGCGTCATAATGTCTTCAGGCCGTTCACGGAGCGGAGGAAGTTCCAACGTTACGACATTCAGTCGATAGTAAAGGTCTTCTCTGAATTTCTTTTCGCGGACCGCTTCAGCAAGTTTCACATTCGTTGCCGCGACGATTCGAACGTTGACTGAAATCGGCACGCTGCCGCCGACACGGGTGATTACTTTCTGCTCAAGCACCCGCAACATCTTTGCCTGCCCGCCGAGACTCATGTCACCGATCTCGTCCAGAAAAATCGTGCCGCCGTCGGCAAGTTCGAACTTCCCTTTGCGAGTGTCGTGCGCGTCGGTAAATGCTCCTTTTTCGTGGCCGAACAGTTCGCTTTCCAGTAACGTCTCAGTCAGAGCTGCACAGTTTACGGCTACGAATGCCTCGTCGACGCGCGGCCCGTGATAATGCAACGACTGAGCGGCAACTTCTTTTCCCGTTCCGCTCTCGCCGAGAATCAATACCGGCAAATCTGTGGGCGCAAGCCGTTCAATCTTTTCTCGAACCGCCGCAGTCGCCGTACTGTCACCAATAATACGAACGCTACTTGCCATTTGCTCGGTCAGTTGCCGATGCGTGTTGATCAGGCGGGCTCGCTCGCGAGTGTTCCGCAGGGCGATCGCAGCTTGAATTCCTAACTGCCCGAGGATGTCTTCGTCGTCTGTGTCAAAAACACCCTCATTTCGATTGATCCCTTCGAAACAACCGATCAATCGTCCGTCGCCATCCAGTAGCGGGACGGCCAGTAATGTCATTGTGCGATAGCCACTCTTCTTATCAACGCTGCTATCGAAGCGGTCGTCGTTATAAGCATCATCAACCCGGATCGTTTCTCCGGAATGAATCACCGTACCGACAATTCCGGCGTCGTCAGGGATGTAAAGCGTGCCGCCTTCGACCCCCAACGCCGGACATGCCAGCAGTTTCCTGTTTGGCTGATCCCAGATAAAAATACTGGCCCGGTCGCAGTCGAGAATTCGCGTTGCTTCCTCGGCCAGAGCATCCAGCAACGGCACAGTCTCAAAGATCTCAGAAAGCCGATACGCGACACGCAAAGTTTCGCGGAGCCGTCCCGACTGGACAGTCGCACGCTCGCGACGAGTCACCATTTCCAGGCAGTACTGAAAAATGCGAGTAATCCCCACGACTCGGCCTACGTCTGCCGCATCAACTCGTCGGCCAGCCAGAACGATCAGCCGCTGACTGTTCGATTCGTTCTGAAGAGGAACGGCAACAGCCGACCAGTCTGACGGCTGGACCAGCTTCGAAACGCCACCGGCGTCGCGGTCGAAAACTTCCTCGAAGAATCGAACCGGAAGGTTTTCAAACTGGTGCCGGCCGAACTCGTGTTGAATCGACCATTGCGGCCAACGATCAACCACACCAATCCACTGCACGGCGAATTCGGAAGCAATATCAGGCAGCGTCGTCGCGATAAACTCGCTTAACGATTCGCAGCTCGAAACACTCTGCAGAATCCGATCGCCGAGTTGGACCGTCGTTCCATTTTCATCGGCCTGCTGCAACCACGGCAGACTGTTCCATGTTATCCACTGACCACTCACAAATAGACTCTCAACCAAAGATTGACGACCATGCAGGGCGAGACTGCCCATCAACACTGAATGACCAGTGGGTAATGCCCACCCTGCACTCTCGATGCGTATCAAACAGATTAAGGGACGGTATCACCTTCTCACTGCCTGGTCGACAGCGTCGGCGATCGGCTCGACCGTCACAGATAACGACCCTCGATTGTCGGCAAGTTCGCCCCAGGCATCGTTCACTCGAAGATACAGCGTGCCGGACACAACGGCGGTGAAAACAGCCTCGTTTCCCAAAGCGACTTCCCGCAACATCGATGCTCCCGGCGGACCATCACCAGCGTCGGTCGCAAGAACGCTCGCCTGGAGTTGTCCCAGAGGCCGGCCGCGCGAGTATCGAATCGAAACTCCATTGGCCTCGCTCACCCACGCCCTGGGCTTATTCGCCAGAGTAAACCGACCGTCTGCCGTAATTCGATATCGCTTGTCTGCTTCCACAAGGATCTCCGACGACTGCCAACCGAGATCGCTGCGGATCAGTGTTGTTGCTGAAGATTCAAACGGGCGTCCAGCAAGAAACTCAATGGACGCCCGTTCAAAGTCAAAACCATGCTCAACATTCGCCGCGAAGAGCAACCATTCCGTCTGCAGCTGATCCATGTCCGGGGAATACAACTGAGCCATATTCTGCCCGAAAGGAACGGTTACCAACTCACGAGCGATTCTTCGGAAGCGATCGCGGTACTTCGGATGAGAATCCAGAAACCGGCACAACGCCCAGCACCAGGCGTACGATTGAACCTTCGTGAAATCTTCAGCTCCGAATTGAGTAATCGCGGACAATGGGCGAATGCCGTTTGCTTTGACGTCGCGCTGCACAATAGCAATTCGCTCAAAACCAAGAAATCGACTTCGATCAACCGGCATCACGTTGAACTCAACCTGTCCATCTTCAGCTAATCGATGAGTCGACAGCAACTCGGCCATTCCTTCGAGATACCACATCGGCAGATCGATCGCCGCGCCCGGCAAGTGCCGCATGAACGCGTGCGTCGCCTCGTGCAGCAGAAGATGCCGACGGTAGTAGTCCCAGCTCTGATCGTTCAGCCAAAACTCCGCCCCGATCTGTCGCCCGTGGTAACTCAGCAACGTGTCTGCTTTCACCAGTCCCGCAGCAAGGAACAACTCTCGATCCCGCATCAAGTATCCGGTAATGCGATATTCAGAACCGTCCCGCGCAGGCGGGAGTTTCCCGAAATAATCTTCCCAGACCGACATCATTGCGTCCGGCAGTGGAAGCAGCGGCTCGTAGAGATCAGGCGTCAGGTCAGTAATCAAATCAAGATGCTTCAGTGAACACCGTACCAGTCCGTTCTGTTGCAAAGACCGCTCAGTGATTTCCGGGCGGACGTACGACATTCTGTAAACCGGCTCTGGATGTTCCTGCTGCAGAGACTTCGGTAAATTCGCCGTTGCATCACCACTTCCCGATGGCGACTCAGACTGCGGCGGAATTGACTTGTCGTCTACGACCTCTTCCGTCCTTGATTCGGGCTCGGTCAGGGTAAACGTCTCCGTCGCTCGACTTGATCCTGGTCTAACGGAAGGTTCCGGCTCTGATCCACAGCCGATCACAACCAGCAATGTTGCCAGCAAGCCAGATTGTAAGAGTCGAGTTTTCATCTCAGTTATGGTACCAGATTCAACGAATTGCCTGACGACGCTTTGGCCGATACGTTACCACGACTCCACGTCCGAACAGAATGATAGACCACAATTCCTCCCGCAGGACCAACAGCATGGCCACTGGATTTCAATACTGCCTGAACTCAAGCACGATCAAGCCTGTTCCGATTCTTCAAAAGATTGAGATTGCCGCGAAGGCCGGATACGCTGGCATTGAACTCTGGCACGACGACATCGACGCTCACGTTGAAGCCGGCGGAAGCGTCTCTGATATCCGCAAAGCCGTCGACGATGCCGGACTCTCCGTGCCAACGACGATTCACATTCATGGATGGTTCCAGCCAGCTGGCGAACCTCACCAGCAGGCCATGGACGAAGCCAGACGTAAACTCGAAATCGCCGCTGCCGTAGGAGCACCGCACAGTGTAGCCGGCCCGCCACATGTTCAAGCCGATCGAGAACTCGGCGCCAAACACTACCGTGAACTGCTGGAACTGGGCCGTCAGTTCGGCGTGAAACCTTCCATCGAGTACCTCGGTTTTGTTAAAGACTTCACAACGATCGAAGATGCTCTCGGCATCATGCAAAGCTGTGGCGACCCCGACGCAACGGTCATTCTCGACCCGTTCCACTGCTTCGTCGGCGGTGGATCGATCGAATCGATCGGAAAACTGAACGCTGATCAGATTGCGATGTCGCACTTCAACGATGCCCCCGCTGATCCCCCAAGAGAAACTCAGCGAGACCCTGACCGAGTTATGCCCGGAGACGGAATCATTGACCTGAAGCTCTACTGCGACATGCTGAGGCAAGTCGGCTACGACCGCTGGCTTTCCCTGGAACTATTCAACCGAGCCCTGTGGGAACAGGACCCGCTCGAAGTCGCGAGGCTAGGTCTCAAAACAATGCGAGCAGCCGCTGAAAATTAATCAGCGACCAATTAGAGAACCCGGACGACCAGCATGGTTCCTGAACATTGAGTTCGAACGATCACCTCGTGACAGTAGATAGGCCATCAGGTCGAGGACCTCTTCTTCATTGAGCGTGTTCAACAGGCCCTTCGGCATCATCGACGTGCTGGACGGCATTATCACGTCGATCTGTTTTCGGTCGATGCCGACCAGCGTTCCGGGATCGAGCATATTCGTCTGAATGCGGTACGAGTCTCCGGCCAGATTGATGATTCGTCCCGTCACGACTTTGCCGTCAAGCGTCACGATCTGCACAGCTCCGTACTGATCGCTGATCTGTTTGCTGGGGTCAACAACCGACTCAAGAATGTCGCGTGCGCTGAAACGCCCCGACAACTGAGTCAGATCCGGGCCGACGGCTCCTCCCTGATTGTCAAACCGGTGGCATGCAAAACATGCCGCTGCTCCGAACAGTTTTCGACCGTTGTCAAAGTCACGATTCTTCAAACCAGTTTGAACCAGCGGAATAAGCTGCTGCATGTCCCATTCTTTGACGAACTTGCGAGGCTTCGCTGTGAATATCGGAGCATCGCCAGCGGGCTTCGATTCAAGAATCGATTTGAGCTGCACTTTCTCTTCGTCGGTCAACGTGGCGATTGCCTCGGTCCGGATATTGTTTACGAAGGTCGCGAAGCTGGCCCCTCCCCGATAACTGCCAGCACGGACGAACCATTCGAAGTAAGCCTTCCGCAGGTTCAGTGTCCAGCCGACTTTGAGATGACGAAGTGTCCGAGCCAGGTCAATCTGCTCTTCCTGAGTGGGCGATTCGACAAGAGCCGGCACGATCTTCTCAGCAGCATCCGTAGACTGCAGATAAACCAGAAGCTGAGCAATCTCTGAATTCAATTCGTGAGACCCGGCCGGGAATGCGGCGGCGGCACGTTTGCTAAGGATCGCACGTTGTTCATCATCGGGCGGTCCGATCCGAACGAACGTGAGTGTTAGTACGCGAAGCAGTTCCAGCTTCTGGTCGTAAGGAAGTGTCTTCCATTCAAGACCATCGAGTGCGTCAAGAATCTTCTCGCGAGAACGTCTTCGATCCTCTGATTCGTTACTACGGTCAGCCGTCCACTCAGGAAGCGGCGAATCGATGTTCGGCGCCTTCCCTTTCGACTCACGGTCAAACGTTCGTGCGAGCGCCATTGTTGCTGTCAAAACTGTTTGTGGAGTGGCGTTCACAACTTTTTCAAGATCCCAATCCTTCGTTCCCGACTGCTCCAAAGCGACACGTGCGGCGTAGCGAACAGCTCTGTCAGATGATCCAATTTGTGCCAGCACGTCCTGCATGGATTTTTTACCGTCTCGTTCAGTTGAGCTGTCTACGGTGTGCAGGGATTCCAATTTCTGCCGAGTCGCCCTGAGATTCGATCCATCCTCATCATGGCAATCAACCGCCTTCGTTGAGTCGAGGCCGGAATACGTCACCTTATACAAGCCAGACTGAACTCGACGGCCGCCAATCAGGAAGTACATCGCCCCGTCATGAGGATTGATGACCACATCGGTCAACGGCAGCGGGGTTCCCGTGATGAACTCTTCCAGCTTGCCGCTGTAGGTTGCTCCCTTCGGCGCAAGATGGACGGCGTACAGCTTGCCGTAGCTCCAGTCGCAGGCAAACAACGCTTTCTGATACTTCGCCGGGAACTTTGCTCCATAGCCAAAGGTCACTCCCGTCGGAGATCCAGGCCCGATGTTAACAACCGGCGGAACGCTGTCCGCATAGTAAGTCGGCCACTTGCCGCCACCGCTGCGCCAGCCGAATTCCGCTCCACTGATGACATGACAGATTCGCGTCGGGCGATACCAGGGAAGATTGAAATCCCATTCCATATCGGCGTCGTAGGCGAACAACTCGTCGTCAGCGTTGTATGCTCCGTCGAATTCATTACGAAAACCGGTCGCCATCAATTCCCAGTTCTTACCGTCAGGATCGACTCGGCAGATAAATCCGCCAGGCGCCCGTTTGCCTCGCATGAAACGTCCCTGCACGCGAGGCAGCAACTGATCCTCGTCCCACGTCAATGGAACTCGGCTCGAACTGACTTCCGGCAGCGTGGTTCCGTTTCCACAAATGATGACGAGCGACTTTCCATCCGGATGTGGCAGAACCGCGTGCGGACCATGCTCGCCGCCACCCTGCAACTCTCGGAGAGTCTCGACCGAGTCCAACTGATCATCGCCGTCCGTGTCACGGACGCGGTACAGCCCTGACGCATATTTTTTTCCGCGGTTTACACTGACGTAAAGACTGTCGAAGGCCCAGAGCAATCCCTGAGCCTCACCAATGTCGACGTTGATTTTTTCGATGCCCAGCTCTGTTGCTCCCAGAATCCCCGCAGGCGTCAGTCGATAGAGCGCGCCGTACTGGTCAGAAACGATCAGCCGTCCCTGCGGGTCGTGACACATGTTGACCCACGATCCGCTCTCATCCTTCGGCACGGAATAAAGCAGTTCGACGTCAAAACCCTTCGCCACTTTCAGCATGTCAATCGGGGTTGCCGTTGGCTCTTTCAACGGAGCAGCCGCAGCCAGCGTCGCTTCCGTGATCGCCTTAGCCCACGGACCACCACCAATCGCCGCGACGATTTCCGGTTTTGCCCACGACTTCGCCGGTTTGAAGCCAACGGTCTTCCAGCCTTTCTCTGCCATCTTCGAAGCCTGCCAGGACTCATCAGTCACAATCGACCAGGCATCGCGCCAGCCGGACTCCAGATCAAGTTTAACCAACAACCCGGCGGCGCTCGTACCATTGTGAGCTTCCACCGCGATGACGTGATCCTTCTGCGGCGAGTCCAGGTCGAGGTGTTTGGAAATGTCGACGAATACTGGTGTCTGCCAGGTTTCGTGCGTGCGGACAAGTTCTCCATCGACGTAAATCTTCATCGTATCGTCACACGCCGCGTACAGCCGAGCCGCCCCGACACCGCTGGAATTGACTTCTTTGCGAAAGTAGACGGACTTAGCCG
>CALGTK010000204.1 GCA_937904325.1 uncultured Planctomyces sp. | reverse complement strand
CCTACAACCTTACTCTCCACAGAACCCTACAACCTTACTCTCCACAGAACCCTACCTCGATGGCCGAAGATCTCGTCTTCATGATGGGCAAGTACGAAGCCCGTGTCCCAACTGACTGTCTGTACTCAAAGAGCCATCTGTGGCTTCGGCAGGACGGTTTGCGGTATCACGTAGGGTTTACGGCGTACTCGGTCAGGCTGCTTCAGGATGTCTATTTTCTTGACTGGAGTGTCGACTCTGGCGTTCAGGTATTCGAGAAGCAGGAAATAGGCGAAGTTGAAAGCTCAAAGGCACTCTCGACGTTATATGCACCGTTTGATGGTCGCATTGCCGAGTTTAACGAATTGCTGCTGGACGATCCTTCGGGAATCAACACAGACGGGTACGGCAACGGATGGCTGTTCACGTTTGAGACAGACGCGGAACCACTGACTCCGGAACAGTATCTAGAAGTGCTTGAGGGTGGCTGGGAGAAAACCCAGAATATGCTCAAGGGCCAGGTTAACTAACTACGAACCGTACCGTTCGCCAGCGTTCGATGTTTGATGCTCACAGAGGCAACTTTGATGGCAGGTCAAAAGAAACTCACCGTCGTGATCTCCCAGCACCAGGGGAAGAATCCGGTGAAGCGGCAGCTCGAAGAAGAGCTGGCGATGGCCTTCATGTTGGATCCGGAGATCGAAGTCTCGATCGTCCCGAACCTCTACGACCTCTCGCACGACCACTCAGGGCTGCTCTTTCTACAGGGCATCCAGGGCGACGTCGTCGTGCTTTCGTGGCTGTTCCCGCGCGCGACGCAGTGGATTCTCGATCGAACGGGTGTCAAAGGAAAAGCCGGGACCGTTTTCCTGGTCGGAGAAGAGGACGAGGAAGACGAAGATCAGGACGAAGCCGAACAGAAAAATCCAGACGCTATCGGCACGCTGGACGTACCCGACCGGCTGATCTACAGCATCGACCTGCGAGCTTCGACAGACGCTCAGGAATTCCTCGACGAAATCCGGCGAATCGTTGACGTAACGTCGACCGAAACCGTCGACCTGATGAGCTGGATTCAGGGCGAGCCGAAGAAGGAGCAGCTGGAACGCTATCTCAACCCGCAGGAAATCCTCGGCATCGGTAACAGCGACACAGGATCAGTCGCCACCGGCTCCATCGCCGAAGTGGAAGCCGAAGAAAAAGTTCGACGTCGCTGGTACCCGGTCATCGATTACGACCGCTGCACAAACTGCATGGAATGCATCGACTTCTGCCTGTTCGGTGTATACGGCGTCGACGCACTGGACCGAATTCTGGTCGAAGCTCAGGACAGTTGTAAGAAAGGTTGCCCGGCCTGCAGCCGAGTCTGCCCGGAAAACGCAATCGTCTTTCCGCAGCACAAAACACCAGCGATCGCCGGATCCGCTGGCGAAGTCGCCGGATTAAAGATCGACCTGTCACAACTCTTCGGAGGCGGCGACGCCGTCGAGATGGCCGCTCGCGAGCGCGACATTGAACTTGTCCGCGACGGCCGCGACGCCGTCGGCATGGCCGTCGGAATCCCCAAACGCCAGGCAGACTCCTGTGGAGTCCGAGACGAACTCGACGACCTTATCGACGGCCTCGACGACTTGGACCTGTAATTCGATATCTGCGAAGCACTGAACCTTGGGTTGAATTCAAGCGAGAACTTCGTTGACGACGTTTCCGGCGACATCTGTCAGGCGGAACGGTCGTCCGTGATGCTCGAAGGTCAGGCGTTCGTGATCGAGGCCCATCAAATGCAGCATCGTTGCGTGGAGGTCGTTGATGTGGACCTTGCCGTCAACGGCGTGATAACCAAAATGGTCCGTTGAACCGTGAGTCATGCCGCCTTTCACTCCGCCACCGGCCATCCACATCGTGAATCCATGGTGATTGTGTTCCCGGCCGGGTGCCTGCGAGGCTCCGTTGTTCTGTTGGGTGTGCGGCGTGCGACCGAATTCGCCGCCCCACACAACCAGGGTATCTTCGAGTAATCCTCGCGCCTTCAAATCTGTCAACAATCCCGCCACCGGTTTGTCGCAGGTCAGACATTCCTTTCTGAGTCCTTCGGCAATCTTGCCGTGATGATCCCACCCGTTGAGTGAAACTTGTACGAACCGGACACCCGCTTCTGCAAACCGTCGCGCGAGTAGGCACTGACGCCCAAACGTGTCGGTCGCTGAGTCGCCGATCCCGTACAGGTCAAGCGTGGACTTCGACTCGGATGAAAGATCAACGAGCCCAGGTGTTTCTGTCTGCATTCGAAAGGCGAGTTCGAATGATTCGATCACTCCTTCCATCTGCTGATCGGTTTCGAGCCGATTCAGTTGTCGACGATTCATGGATTGAATCAGGTCGATGCGGCGGCGCTGGACATCTTTGGATATTGAAGAATCTGTCAGGTGGCGGATAGGTGCTTTGTCTGGCGATGAGCCAACGTGCTGAATCGCCGTGCCCTGGTGAATGGCAGGAAGAAAAGCACTGCCGAAATTTCGCTCGCCTTCGCCAGGGATGATGGTGATATACGACGGAAGTTGCTGATTCTCCGTACCCAGCCCATAAGACAACCAGGCTCCCATCGACGGAACAACGTCCAGAATGTTGCCCGTGTGAAGTTGCCGGATCGCGACCGGATGATTCGGACTGTCAGCCTGCATTCCACGCAGTATGCAGAGATTGTCGGCATGCCGAGCGGTGTATGGCAGCAGATTACTCATGTAGAGGCCGCACTCGCCCTGATGCCAAAACTCGGACGTCGGTCCCAGTAGTCGCGTGTTCTCAAGTCCGACCGTCGCTTCGATTTCTGGTAAATTATAAGGCAGTACTTTGCCAGATCGCCTGGCGAGTTCCGGTTTATAATCAAACAGGTCTATCTGCGATGGGCCGCCCTGCATAAACAGAAACACGATACGTTTTGCGCGGGCAGGAAAATGCGTCTGCTTTGCTGCAAGCGGTGACGGACTACTTGTCGGACTGGCCTGTCTCCCTGCCGCCTGTTGCTGGATCAAAGCGTTCAACGCAAGTGAACCAAAACCGCAGGCGGACGACTGCAGAAAACTTCGCCGTGAATTGTTTTTTTGTGAATCGAACGAGTTCATGTCAGGTTTCTATTCACGAAACAGAAAGTTGTTAGACGCGAGCACCGCGTGGCATAACTGAGTCCATGCCCTGGCTCTTAAGTCTTTGTCAGAAGATTTACTGGCCATGTCTCGTGAACAATGATCAAGGAATGTCAGTGCTGTGTTAATTTCATTGAGTTCAGCCGGGCGGCTGACTGCCAGGAGATAAAGTCGGCGCACTCGTGCGCGCTCGTTGGCTTCTTCGTTCTCGAGACGCTCGGCCAGTTTGCTGGCCTGGTGTTTCACAAACGGCGAGTTCATTAGAAACAATGCCTGAGTGGCGACTGTGGTTTCGGGTCGAGCACCTACGATTTCGCTGGGGTGTGGAAAATCAAAAGTGCTGAGGATTTCGAGTTCGCCTGCAGGCCGCTCTCGTCTCAAAGGAAGATAGATCGAGCGGCGATTTTTTATGTAGTCGGCAATCTTGTTTCCCCACATGGCCGGATTCACGTTGCCTCCCGCTCCTCGGATGTTGTCCTTCAGTTCAAGCCCGAGAGGAGACCCACCGCGACCAGGATCAAGCTCCCCACTCACCGCCAGCATCGCATCGCGAATCGATTCAGCAGTCAGGCGACGTCGCGGCATCCGCCAGAGCAATCGATTGTCAGGATCGACGGCGGGGCCATCGACGCTATGGGTCGAGGCCATCTGGTAAGTGCGTGACATTACCAGACGTCGTACAGTCTTCCTCAGTGACCAACGATCTTCCTGTAGTCGCAAGGCAAGAAAATCGAGTAATTCCGGATGGCTGGGCGTTTCACCGTGAACGCCGACGTAATCGACCGTTCTAACGAGTCCCTGCCCGAAGAGGTGATGCCAGATTCGATTGACGAGAATTCTAGGCGTTAGAGGGTTTTCTGAATCGGTCAACCACTTGGCGAGTTGCAATCGGCCACTTTCTTCAGCAGAAATGTCATACCGGCTGGATACGGAGACGGCACTCAGAAACCCGCGAGGGACAACGTCGCCACGCGATTGAAAGTCCCCGCGTTTGTAGATCGGACTGTCATTTGGACTGGCAATGTCTCGAACGGCGAGAGCAGTTTCTGGCGTATCGTGCTGTGCCAGTTTGTCGATTTTCGAAGTAAGGTTTCGCAGTTCGTCTTCAATTGCCAGGGCTCTGGAATGAGTCTGTCTCTGAGCGGCTGTAACAGGTTTCGCGGCGGTCAGTGATCGAGTCCGTCCGCCAAAAACCTGAATTGCATAGTTGCCCTTTCCGAGGTCGACCGCGTGAGAATGATTGATCCCCGCTCCGTCCCATTCTGGAATGGTCGCTCTGGCCAAGACACTCAATCCAGTGTGAGGCTGCTGGCCTTTAATCGGTCCCGGTAGCAGACGGTCAAAGGTCTCTTCGAAAACGCCCCGATCACTTTCACGAATTACCACATTGTCGACCGCACCGCCAAACCGTCCGCTGCCAGGTGTGGCACTTGTCAGGCGAACTCGCACCTGGCCGGAACCATCTCCGGTGTATGTAAATTGAATCGCATGCAGTCTCTGAGCGATTTTCGTCGCCGACCATGCACCGGGCTGATGTCGAAATCCTGCCAGCACGCTTCCGTCGTCGCGCAACAGATCAACCTGGACGCCGTCGCTGGACGAGGTGGCCTGAGCAACCCTGCCCCACACTGTGGGAGCAGATTCGAAACTAACGTCATAAGTCTTGCCGTTTTCGTTCGCCGCAATGCCGGCCGTCAAAGTCAGAACGTTCGCGTCTAATGTCCCCGGTATCTGAAGCAGAAGTGGCGCGAGTTCAACCTCAAGCTGCTTCCGCCGAGCGGTCAAATCCACGAGCAGTTTCCCACGGCTTGCCAGCTCACCCGGTTCCTCTTCCATCTTGGGAAGCGTAATGTGAGTCACCTGGCTCCAGACACCAGGTCCGTCGTAGCTGGTCGTCAGAGTGCTGCGAAAAATTCCCGCCAACGCGTAGTAATCACGAGTGGGGATCGGGTCGAACTTGTGGTCGTGACATCGTGCGCAGGAAATCGTTTGTCCCAGGAATGTCCGCCCGATTCTGTCGATCTGATGGTCAACCACATCTGCGTCCATTTGCCCCTTGATGTAGTTTTGCAAGACCCAGGGACCAATCGCCAGGTAGCCGGTTGCGATGATCAGTTCTCGCTGCTGCTCGATGTTTTCAAACGGAAGCTGGTCGCCAGCAATCTGCTCGTGAATGAACAGGTTCAACGGTTTATCGGAATTAAACGCTGCAATGACGTAGTCACGGTAACGCCACGCGTCGCGGACCAGGACGCCGCCATTGATGCCAGCAAGATCGGCGTAGCATGACAGATCAAACCAGTGCCGAGCCCAGTGGTCACCAAAAGCCTGCGATTCCAGCAACCGATCGACGACGTTTTCAAACGCACGCTCCGACCGGTCGTTGATGAACGCTTCAATCTCGTCTGGCGTCGGCGGTAACCCTGTCAGGTCGAAGGTGACTCGGCGAAGCAGTTTATAGCGATCCGCATCTTCGGCGGGCGTCAGACCTTTGGATTCGAGCCTGGCCAGAACGAACGAATCAATCGCGTCCCACGGCCAATTCTTGTCGGCGACTTCGGGAGTCTCCGACCTTCTGATTGGCTGAAGTGCCCACAACTTTTCAGGATCGATCTGCCGCTCGCTAGATTTGCGAGTGTCAGGGGCGCCAATCGCAACCCACTTTTCCAGCAGCGAGATCTCGCTGTCAGGAAGCTTCTTGCTCGGAGGCATCTCGTAACCGTCGTAGCGGACGGCTTCGATCAACAGACTCTCGTTGGGTTTACCTGGTACAACAGCAGGGCCTTCACTGCCACCCTTCGTCCAGCCAATACGTGAATCCAGAACCAGGCCGCCTTTCGCCTTGCCGGACTCATGACTGTGACATTCGAAGCACCGCCGTTTCAGAATTGGAACAATCTGTTGCTCGAAGAATTCAACGTCTTCGCGATCAGCGCTCACTACTTCAGTGGCAGCGCACGTCAGAAAGACGACACTGAGGAGTAAAACTGTCGCACGGTGACTAATCATGAATGAGCGATCACCTCGAGGTTGCGTCATCATGGTGCAGACACCGTACTCGACCACGCTTGTTTGAGAAGTGAGTCCCGAGCAAGTTCTGTGTGCTCGTTCATGCAGTCTCGCACCTTGTCGACGTCACCGGATTTCAGCGATTCGAACATCGCCTTGTGAGCGTTGGTCGTCACCTGCTGTCGTTTAAGAGTCCAGGGAATTCGCACCAGATAGGGTTTCAGTAATTCGAGAACGGAACGTAGCATTGTGGTTAACACTGGATTGCCGGCGAGGTCGGCGATCGCAAGATGAAATCGCATATCAGCGTCAAAATGTGCTGCACAGGCCTGAGCATTCGCGTTTCTGCCAAGTGTCTTTACGGTGGCAATTGTTTCGTTCAAGGCTTCGCGTATCGGCAACAGATCCTCAGTGCGTCTTCGCCGCGCTGCCTCAGTAGCACATTCGACTTCGATCAATTGTCTGGCGTCGAGAAGATGAAAAAGGCGAGGTTCCGCCTGGCTCAACGCGCTGTTGAGGGTCTCCGCCATCGCGTCCACCATCGGAGCCAGATTGACCGATCGAACGACCGCACCGCTGCGCGGAACGATTTTAATCATGCCCATTGTCTGAAGCTGAATTTGAGCATCGCGTATAGTGCTGCCTGTGACTCCGAATCGTTCGGCTAACGCACGAATCGAAGGCAGCCGATCTCCAACAGCCAGACTTTCAGTTCGAATAACGTCGATCAAGTCACGTACGAGATCCGGTTGTGTCCCTGCAGTAGGTAAGTCCGCTGCGACAAACATCTATAGATTCTCTTGTGACCGGAAACTTCGATGGTATTTCATATTACATCTGATTATCAGATAGAATTTTGATAATCAGCAAGTGTGCTGCACTGAGTAACAAGATTCAAGTGCCGGCTCAAGAACCTCCGTTTTGCCTCAACATGACTATTAAGCAGAAAAGCCCGGCAGGTTCAGCGAACCTGCCGGGCTTTGAGTTTTCGCCTATCATCTTTCAATAATCGACCATCATCTACCGAGCGTGCTCGACCACTTTGGTCTCTCGCAGGACGACGACTTTGACTTCACCTGGGTAGGTGAGGTTTTCTTCAATGGCACCTGCACATTCCTTGGCGAGCTTGGCGGATTCGCGGTCGTTGACTCGGTTTGAATCGACGATGATGCGGATCTCGCGGCCAGCCTGAACGGCGAAGGCGTGGTTCACGCCAGGAAAGCCACAAGCGATTGCTTCCAGATCTTCCAGGCGTTTCACGTAGCGTTCCAGGTTCTCGCGACGCGCTCCCGGTCGCGATGCCGAAGCGGCATCGGCTGCGGCAACGAGCACGGTGTAAATGAACTCGGGTCGGATGTCGTCGTGATGCCCGGCGGCTGCGTGGACGACTTCCTCGCCTTCGTTGTAACGCTTGAGCAGTTCCGCTCCGACAGCCGGGTGTCCGCCTTCCATTTCGTGGTCGGCTGCTTTTCCGATGTCGTGAAGAAACCCACAACGTCGACCGAGCGTCGAATCAAGACCGACCTGCTCACACAGCAAACCAGTAATGTGCGAAACCTCGATTGAGTGTCGCAGCACATTCTGACTGTAGCTCGTTCGGAACTGCATTCGCCCCATCAGGT
The DNA here is from genome assembly GCA_937904325.1 of uncultured Planctomyces sp. GTDB lineage: Bacteria > Planctomycetota > Planctomycetia > Planctomycetales > Planctomycetaceae > JABMPE01. Next base: position 5,186 of record CALGTK010000204.1, on the reverse strand, counting down.
ACACCAGTTTTTCGTGCAGCCCAACGATGTTCGCTTCGTGGCAGGCTTCCAGCCCGAGCTTGCGAATGTGAGCGTCCATTTCCTTTTCGGTTTCGTTGACAACTTCTTCGATCCGAGTCGGATGAATTCGGCCATCTTCGATCAGCTTGATCAGCGACAGGCGAGCGATTTCTCGACGCACCTTGTCGAACGCTGAAACCACCACAACGCCTGGCGTGTCGTCGACGATGACGTCCACTCCGGCAATCTTTTCAAAGGCTCGGATGTTGCGACCTTCGCGACCGATGATGCGGCCTTTCATTTCGTCATTCGGAATGTCGACGGTCGAGACAGTCATCTCAGAGGTCTGAGCCGACGCGATTCTCTGAATCGCCATCCCGAGGATTTCGCGAGACAGCTCTTCCTGTCGGTTCTTCAGTTCGCTTTCGTACTTCAGAATCAGTCCACCGGTTTCGTCTTTCAACTGACGGTCGAGCCGGTCGAGCAATAGAACCTTTGCCTGATCTGGCGTGAGGCTACTGATCTGAAACAGCTTCTCCTGTTCTTCAGAGAGAAGTCGGTCAAGTTCTTTTTCCTTAACTTCCATCGCCTTGACGCGAGTCGTCAACTTCTGCTGCTGGCCCTCAATCATCTTTTCGCGTTTGATGAATTCTTCGTCACGGTCGTCGAGTCCGCCTTCGCGTTTGTCGAGATCGCGTTCGCGCTGGTGTAAGCCATCTCGCGTATCGTTGAGTGAGGCTTCCATCTCCTCGCGTTTCTTCAGCAGTTCTTCCCGAGCTTTCAGTTCCTCATCACGTTTGAGAGTTTCGGCGTCCCGCTTTGCCTGTTCGAGAATCTGGTCTCGATCCTGATAAGAGGCACCTCGTCGTAGTCGTTCAAAGAAGAATCCGACGGCTCCTCCAGCGGCGAGACCAATCCCGGCGCTAATCATCATGTCTGACATGAGCTGCGTCCTTGTAATCGACCCGGATGACGCAGCCGCTCTAACTGCCGGCCAGGGGCCGAATCAGCCGGGCAGAGAATTCCGGCAGCGACGCCGCGAAAGAGCGAACGCCGTTACGATGGAACCCGGCACAGAAAGCTCCACCGACTCGCCCAGAAAAAATCGACGCCAAACAGGCGACGATCAGGCTGGACGATCACGGATCAGAAAACGGAGCTGTGCAGTTCGGGAAGACTCAGCGCTATCGCTTTACGTGCGCAGGCACGACTCCGAGGCGACCACCAAGTGGCGCGCCGGGAGACCCTCTTCGGGCTTCGCGAAAATGCCCCTGCTCGATGGGAACTGACTGAGGAATCTGACCCGATTGCGAGAAACGAACGGCTTTCATTCCCGTCGAAAAGACAGGAACAACTCGTATTCGCAGCGGCCGCTCAACGAGCAGCCAAACTGTCAGAATCGTCAGCAGAGCCATCAGGATTGGCAATACTGTCTGAAAAGAAACCAGCATAGGTAAGACACGGCCTCAAATACTTCCACACGTCCGAGCGAATCTCAAAAGCGAAAGTCGAGCAGACAAACTGACGCAGCTACCGCTTCCTCGAAAGGTGCTTTTTGTACCAAGAGGCTACGGTTGTCGTTCCCATCGCTCAGAAAAAAGATGAATCTGGATAGACTCGTTCGAATTCGAGAGAGACAGGCTTCGGAATCCTAACAAAGGCCATCTGCCGATCAAGCGACGGACACGCCGGAACGTCATTCAAAGACAAGGCTTAGGAAACGGACTGGTGAGACCGGACTGTTCGTTTCGTTCCGTATGGATTTCCGAATTTCCGGCGAGCATTCGACACCTGTCCGGCCGGAATTCCCACACAGACGGAAGTTAGACGGCTCATCGCCAGTCTACGTCGGGAGCAACCCCGTCGTTTCAGGAAATCCGGCCATCAGGTTGAAGTTCTGAACGGCGACTCCAGACGCTCCCTTAATGAGATTGTCGAGTACGGACAGAATGGTAATCACGCCTTTCGTTCGTCGGACCGTGATGTGGCAGTAGTTGGTCTCGGTGACGTGCTTCGTCGCTGGCAGGTGATCGACAACCTGCACGAATGGTTTGCCTTCGTAGAATTCCCTCATAGCCGCAAGCAACGCTGCATCCGATGCGTCCGTCGTTGGGCGAGCGTAAATCGTCGCCAGAATCCCACGGTCCATCGGCACCAGGTGCGGAGTAAACACGACATCGACCTCGTCGCCCGAAATCGCCGACAACACCTGTTCAATTTCCGGCATGTGACGATGCCCGCCAACTCCGTAGGCCGAAATACTTTCGTTGCACTCTGAGTAAAGCGTGCCGAGTTTCGGTGAACGGCCAGCTCCCGAAACGCCGCTCTTTGCGTCGATGATGATTCCGGTTGGCTCGACCAGCTTATTGGCCAACAGCGGAGCGAGCGCCAGGATCGACGTACTTGTGTAGCAACCCGGGTTAGCGATTAAGTCCTTGTCCGCAACGTCTTCGCCGAAGATTTCGGGCAGACCATAAACTGTTGGGCCGAGCCGAGCAGGATCGGAATGCTCAAGCCCGTACCAGGTCTTATAAATGTCTTTGTCGTTCAGTCGGTAGTCAGCAGAAAGGTCGACGACTCGGACGCCCAAATCCAGCAACTGAGGAATGATCGACGTGCTCGCACCATGCGGGAGGCAACAGAAGCAAAAGTCGGCTCGTTCGGCAATCTGTGCAGGAGTCAGGTCTTCACACTTCAGATCGAGACACCCGGTCAAAGACGGATGAATCGATCCAATCAACGGCGAACCTTCCTGTCGGGTCGTGGCCGCAGTAATCTGAACTTCCGGGTTTCGAAGCAGAATTCGGATCAATTCAACAGCTGTGTAACCGGTGGCTCCGGCAATCGCGACACGGATCATGATGAAGACTCGTCGTGAATTTATTGTGTTTTAGATAGTGTGAAGTCTGTCAGTCGATGCAGGAATCCAGCAGGCTCGCACGGAGCCTTGCCACTGGCGACTTTGAAATTGACCGTTCAGTCTGCCCGCCAGGCTTTGAAGACGAAACCCGGCTCGTCGGAGTTATCAAGTGGAAAGCTGCTCAACGCTCGTGAACGTGCCAGATCTCCGTAAATATCGCGAACGATTCCCGACACCGCCGTCTCGTCCAACCGTTCATCGGGATACCGCCGCATGATCAGTCCGAGTAGATACGCCGCCTCGGGCGGAGGTTCACCCGATTCTTCGCTGGTTGGCTGCTGATCAGAACCAGGTTGATCGTCTGTCTTCGAATCAGCATCCGTTTTCGACGTCGGGACATCCTGTCCGACCGTTACCCGATCGGCAGTGAATACCGCACTGCCGGCCAGCGCCAGCGTGAATTCTCGGCGGTTAAACCCGGAAGTCGTCATTGCAAGATTCCTCGAAAATCACCTCAGCGAATTTGATCGATTGAACGTATGCGGTCAGTGTGCCACTTTCCGGGAAACTCTGCGAGTCCGCCGCTTGTCCTCAGCTGGAAGTGCTCCATACTGTAACGTTACTGATTTGACTCATTAATCGAAAACAATCCCATGTCTGGAGATATCAAAATGCTGTTCCGAAGAAGCCTGGAACTGGCTCTGGTCGCCGCCTTTGCTGTGATTGTTACTGGCTGCACGAGTGGCGACTCTGAATTCAAGGAAGTCAGCAACGACGAATCCGAGGTCGGTCACGATGACCACAGCAGTCACGGACACGGAGCCCATGGCCCGAACGGTGGCGACATCGTCGAAGTCGGTGACGAAGAGTTTCACGCCGAAGTCGTCGTCGACGAAGACGAGCATCGCATCGACGTGTTTATCCTCGGTTCCGATGCAAAAACGGCAAAGCCAATCTCCGCTTCCGAGATCTCGATCAACTTCAAACACGGCGCCGAAGTCGAAGAGTTCAAACTGACAGCCTCGGCTCTTGAAGGAGAGACCGACGGTCAGGCCTCAAAGTTCACGATCACGGACGAAGAACTCTTCGAAGAGTTGCACGAGCATTCCGAAGGTGCAACGCTGAACTTCAGCGATGGCGATCAGGTGTTGACCGGCACGGTCAACCATTCGCACGACCACGGACATGGCGACGATGATCACGACCACGAAGGCCATGGAGATGATGATGACAAACACGCTAAAGATGACCACGACGGCGATGAGCACAAACATGGCGAAGGCCACGATGACGACGGCGACGAGCATGGCAAAGCGGAACACAGCAAAGAGGACAAAGGTGCTGATGCCGACGTCACCGCAGAAGCCAGCTCGAACGATGATCCCGTCGAGACTTCCGTCGAAGCAACCAAAAAATAGAGCCGAGTTTGCTTTCTCGATGAGGCCAATGCCGGGCACGCAGCCAAACGGCGACAAGCTGTTCGGCTCCGGCGGTATTTTGACCGGCCTGTGTTTGGTATCGACGACCACCTGAACCGATAATCTAGCCCTGCATTCAGTTACTCGGGCATTCAATTACTCGGGACAGATCTGGAGTGACATTACATGAAAAATCTCAATATGACTCTGCGGGCTCGGGCCCGAAAGGCCGTCGCCCTGTGCTGCTTGAGTGTTCTCGTGATACCCACGGACACGCGACAAGCATTTGCGGACGATGCTGCATCGAAAACGGCGTCACTGGAAGCCGTTCGAGCAAAAGCCGTTCGATTTCTCAAACTGACACAATCAACAGATGGAACCTGGACGACAGCCAACGTGCCTGGCATCACGGCGTTGTGCGTTACATCGCTGCTGCAAAGCGGAGTACCCGCCGACGATCCTTCTGTGGCCCGGGGACTGAAGTTTCTAAAGAGCCTCGTGCGTGACGACGGTGGGATTTACCACCCGCAGACACAGCATCGTAACTACGAAACGAGCATCTCGGTTCTCGCACTTTCCGCCGCGAACAAAGACGGACAGCACGACAACATCATTCGAAAGGCCGAGAATTTTCTGCGTGGACTACAGTGGGACGAGGACGAAGAACAGAAACCTGAAGATCCAGGCTACGGTGGAGCGGGTTACGGTAAGCACCAGCGTCCTGACCTTTCAAACACGCAGTTCCTGCTGGAAGCTCTCAAAACTGCTGGCGTTAAAGCAGACGATCCCGCTATGCAGAAGGCACTGACGTTTGTGGCGCGCTGCCAGAACCTGGAAACCGAACACAACAACACACCGTTCGCCGCGAAGATCGACGACGGCGGCTTCTACTACACCCCCGCCGCAGG
>CALGTK010000203.1 GCA_937904325.1 uncultured Planctomyces sp. | reverse complement strand
CTCGCCGGAAATCTGCAGGCCGAGCCTCTTGGTGAATATTGGGGCACGGCTGAGGAAGAGGCAAAGTATTACCGAATCGTCGAAGTTCCGATTCCTGAAGGAATGGCACTTGAGGCGGGCAGTTTCGAGATTCTGCCGGACAATCGTCTGGCCATTGGCACGCGTCGAGGAAACATCTTTCTGGTCGATGGAGCGTTTGACGAAAACCCGCAACCGCAATTCAAACGCTTTGCCAGTGGGCTCGATGAAGTGACTGGCCTGTCGTTCAAAGACGGAGCGTTTTACGTCACCCAGCAAACCGAAGTCAGCCGCATCAGCGATACAGACTTCGACGGTCGAGCCGATCGATTTGAAACGCTCAGCGACGAGTGGGGATTTCGGCACTACCACGAATTCGCGTTCGGCTCGAAGCTCGACAAGGACGGCAACACATGGGTCGCGCTTTGCCTGTCGGAATCTTACCGCTCCAAAGTTCCCTTCCGTGGCTGGTGCGTGAAGGTCACGCCAGACGGCAAAACAATTCCTGTCTGCAGTGGCATCCGCAGTCCGTGCGGCATTGGCCCCAACGAACACGGAGTGATGTTTTACGCCGAGAGCCAGGGCCCATGGAACGGATCGTGCTCGCTGAAAGTTCTACAGCCCGGCGGATTCATGGGGCATCCAGTCAGCTTCAACTGGTATCCACTGGCGAAGCAACTCGGCCCGGCACCGGTCGTACCCAATACGCAGTCCCGGATTGAAGCCGAACGCAAGCGTGTGAAGGAACTCGTCCCTTACGCCGTCGTGTTTCCCTATAAAAAGATGGGCCGATCGATCTCCGGCTTCATGGTCGATCGGACAGACGGAAAGTTTGGGCCATTCGAGGACCAGATCTTTATCGGCGACTTCAGTCTCAGCGTGGTCATGCGAGCGACCACGGAAAAGGTCAACGGAGTGTGGCAGGGAGCGTGCTATCCATTTCGCGAAGGACTGGCCACGGGACTGCTCGCGTGCCAGTTCACTCCGCAAGGCGATCTGATTGTCGGTGGAACAAACCGAGGATGGCCAGTGCGAGGCCCACGACCGTACGCATTGCAACGCCTCGACTGGACCGGCAAGGTTCCGTTTGAAATCAAAGAAATCAACGCTCGGCCAAACGGGTTTTCCATGACCTTCACAAAGCCGGTTGATCGCAAGATCGCGTCACGACCGAAGTCGTACTCGCTAACTACGTATACGCACATTTACCAGCAGGGTTATGGCAGCCCGGAAGTCGATCACACGACTCCGCAAGTGACCGCGGCAGTCGTATCTTCCGACGGGCTTCGAGTAGACTTACGCGTCAACGGACTGACTCAGGGGCACGTCCATGACTTTGACCTTCAACACGTACGGTCGGCCGAATCCAGACCACTGGTCCACGCTAATGCCTACTACACGTTGAACGAAATCCCGAACAAATAATAATAGTTCCGCACCATTCAAACGCCTCCAGAGATCGACACCATGAATCATTCAGACTCGACACGCCGCCAGTTCATCGCCCAATCCGCACTCGCAGCCTCAGCTTTATGTCTCGGCAAAAGTTCTCAGGCGGCAGATAAAAAGAAACCACTGTTTGAGATTTCGCTGGCTCAGTGGACGATCAATCGAGAGCTGAGGTCCGGAAAAATCGACAATCTTGACTTTGCAAAAGTGGCTCATGATCACGGAATCTTCGCACTGGAATACGTAAATCAGTTCTTTATGAAGAAAGCCACCGACGAAAAGTATCTCGCAGAGATGAAAACACGGGCCGCAGATCATGGCGTCAAAAGCTTGATCATTATGTGTGATCGCGAAGGAAATATTGGCAACCCCGACACGTCGAAACGGCAACAGACGGTCGACAATCATCGAAAGTGGATCGACGCGGCAAAGTTCCTCGGCTGCCATTCCATCCGAGTCAACGCCGCCAGCGCAGGCACATGGGACGAGCAGGTCAAACTGGCTGCTGATGGGCTGGCTAAATTGACCGAATTCGGCGCCGAACAGGACATCAACGTGATCGTCGAAAACCACGGCGGGCTCTCGAGTAACGCAGACTGGCTGGCCGAAGTCATTCAGGCAGTGAATCACGACCGGTGCGGTACGCTGCCCGACTTTGGAAACTTCAGAATCAAAAACGGCGAGTCGTACGACTCTTATCGAGGCATCCGGAAGCTGATGCAATGGGCAAAAGGAGTCTCGGTAAAAGACGTTGTGTGGGACGATAAGGCGAAACAGTCGCCACTCGATTACGACCGGATGTTGAAGATCGTCCTCGACACCGGGTTCAACGGCTACTGCGGAATCGAACACGGAGGCTTCGAAGGCCTGAACGCTTCCCGCAAAGCACTCGAAGATGCTCGCGACCGACTGGCGTAAGCTGAGCACAGACCGAAGGCGATATGAGTTTTCAATCGACAGGAAAGTTCGACCTGGTTATTTGCGACATCGACGGGTGCCTGTCGCCAGAGTCTCACGCACCGATCAACGAATCGGCGTTATCAAATATCGCCGAGTACAACCGGAAAGCCGTTGCGTTGAACGACCGGCCGCTCGTAACGCTATGCAGCGGTCGGCCGGTCTCGTTTGTCGAGGCAATGTGCCGCTTCATCCACAACACGAAAATCCCATGCATCGGTGAAAACGGAGTCTGGCTCTACGATCCCGGATCAAACATGTTCGAGATGGACCCAGAAATTACCACTGAGCATCTTGAAGCGGTACACGAGGCATCAAAGTTTCTTCGCAAGAAGTATCACGCCAGGGGTGTCACAGAGCAGCCTGGTAAGTCTGCGGCGGTAACGCTCTACCATCCCGACACCGAATATCTGCAATCAATTCTGCCAGTGGTCCAGGACGAATTGCTGGACCAAGGCTGGCCATTCCGAGTATCGATGACCTGGTTCTACATCAACTGTGATCTTCAACACGTCAACAAAGCAACAGGCATCGCCCGCTTATTCGCTCAAACGGACATCGACCCCTCAAGAACAGCAGCAATTGGCGACACGCTGGCCGACAAATTCATGGCCGACAGCGTGAACTTCTTTGCCTGCCCGGCAAACGCCGATCCCGAAATCCAGACGTCGGCGCACTACGTCTCGCCGTACGAAGAGATCGAAGGTGTTCTCGACATCCTCCAGCATCTCGGCGGCGAACAAATCAGCTGGTAGATTTTTCCAGACTGCGAGACTCACTCCTCAGCGTACAGACTTTGTTCCGTGACTCTGCACCTTGCATGAAAACGCCAACTCACTCCTTGGTGTCCTGACCTGGATAAGGCCTTAGACCAAGAAGCATCTCCGCTCGTTCAGTGAGTGGTTTAGCAGCAAGGTTTTTGTCAGTGTACTCAGCAAGGTTGCTCTCAACGCGGGCATAGACAGATTGGCGGTCCTGCCCGGTGTCGACCTCGGCGCACAGTTCTTTGCTCTTGAAGAATTCGACAATCGGTAGCGTCTCAGTCTTGAACGTGTCGAACCTCAGTTTGATGCTCTCGATATTGTCGTCACTTCGACCCGTGTACTTCGCTCGGCCCAGGATGCGTTTTTCGAGAACTTCGAAGGGACACTCGAAGTACAACATCTTCGGGAGCTCTTCCCGGCCGAAGACCTCGTACCACCCTTCCAGGTTATCCATTGAACGGGGAAAGCCATCCAGCAGAAAGTTGTTTCGGCCGGTTGTCCTGGTGACGGTTTCCATTGCGTTCTTCAGCAACGTTACAACGACCTCGTTGGGAACCAACTTCCCCGCCTTAATGTATTCGTCGATCGTGGCAGCGGCAGAACCACCAGCCTCACGCTCCGCTCGGAGCAGATCGCCTGTCGACAAGTGAGTCCAACCCAGTTGCGACTCCGCAAGTTCGCACATCGTTCCCTTACCTGCACCGGGGCCGCCAAGAACGAAGACCACGTTCGGTTTGGGACAAGGCTGCCGCGGGTCGAAGTGGTGAATCACCACCTGGGGAGCAGGAGCGACGCCCTTCTTGTAAACGTGCCACGCTTTATCAGTCGGTGGCATTTCATCGTCACAGGTCATGTCGTAAGCAAGATGGCCATCGAGTCGACAGATCCGCCACGATTTGTAGCTGTTGGAATACGATAGTGCAGGACTCCTGGCACTTTTGCCATCAGCACGATCCCACGCCATCCTGCCGTTCCAGTAGCCGAGACTCGACACCATCCCCGATTCCGATTCGGCCGGAGGCGCGGTGGACGGAATAAAGAGGCCATCGACCTCGGGAAGCCCCGCTCCGAAAACTTTAACGAACAACGTGTTAGGTTTCAGGTCGTTTGATTCGCCCATGATCTCGTTTGCTAATCTACCAATTAAAAAATAACAGTGCAGAAGTTTGCCAAACGCGTTCTCGTACCGGCAAAGATGCCCACAGAGAAGGCGTGATCAACAAGTCACCAAATTTAAAATTTCAGCGACTCGTGAGAAGTTCTCCTGGGATGATTATCTCTGCCGCATATAATCTGACATAGCATGTTGTCAGCTATTGCCTTATTCGCCACGACACATGTCCAGTTTCCACGTCTGCGCGCACAGCGTTCTCTATTTTCTCTCTGGAGTGGAGCGATCGATCCGGGATACAAAGTTTATGAGAGACGACTCTTCCGAGAACTTTTTCAATCAGGACGACTTCAAACGCTGGGCAATGCGAGAATCCCTGCATCAGTATAACGACTTTTACTTCACTTCTGAAATCAGACTCCCTCGCGTCTGCCGAATAAATTCTCGTCACTCATCGCCAGTATTTTCGAATTCCTGCTTCGTCTCAGACAGCGCTTGCGGGCGTTGCTGCATGTCTCGTGGAATGGGCCGAGAAGCCTCCCGGGCACTTTGAGCAGACTAAGCAGTTGCCAAGCGTTGGCCGGAGCAGAAACAGGATACGTTTGACGGTGATTATCAGGGGATACTGGCGGCAATCCGATTCAATGCGAAAGTTGCCGTATTCGACAATGGTTACATTGAAATGGTTTCGATTCCAAACTGATTGTGAGAAACGACGCTGGCATTCAAACTGCCATATGAATCACACAAACGGGTGCGGAAAAATCCAGGATGCCCTGGTTCCGGAAGAAAGATGACTGATCGCCAACTATAAATCGTGCCGGCATTTCCGTTTCTTCAGCCGGGCGGGCATCAGTCGGTCCATCGCTGGCGAACATGTTATTTGCTTTGCCACCTCAACATGAAGGTCTTACCGACCTGCCAGTAGATGTCGACATCTTCTGCCAGCAATGGT
>CALGTK010000202.1 GCA_937904325.1 uncultured Planctomyces sp. | reverse complement strand
TGGTGGCGATACTGGCGGCGGTGGCGGAACCGACTCATTGCGAGGTGACTCATCGGACACGTTGATCATCGGCCCCAGCGGCATCGACCCGACTCCTCCGGAAGACGGCGACGAGGTGGTCGAGAGAACGGTCACCGTAGCGCTGCCAGCGGTCGGAGGCTCGTTCAATATTCTCGTCGCGGCCGGCCAGCTTCAGGTCACACCGTCAACTGGGGGTACACCTTTGGTCGATGAAGTCTTCGCCGGTATCTCCGATATCGTCATCAACGGAGGAGCGGGAAACGATGTCGTCGTTCTGGACCCCACCCTGACAGCGCTGACAGGATCGGTAACCTTCAACGGCGGAGCCGGTGACGACAGTCTGGATTCGAGTGCGTACACCGGCCGGGTCGTCTTCAACGGCGGCGACGGCGACGACACATTACTCGGCGGCAGCGGCAACGATGTGGCCAATGGCGGCGCGGGCAACGACAGCATTTCCACAGGAGCGGGAACTGACCGCGTGAGTGCCGGGGCCGGCAACGACTTCGTTGATGCAGGAGCGGATGCTGACACCGTCTTCGGCGAGGACGGCAACGACGTTCTCATCGGTGGAGCAGGTGACGACATCCTCAACGGCAACGCTGGCAACGACACCATCACCGGTGAAGACGGCAACGACAACCTGCTCGGGGGAGCAGACGCTGACTCGCTCGATGGCGGCCTCGGTGATGACACGGTGCGAGGGCAAGGGGGAGCCGACGACATCGCGATTGGTGGCGGCGGTATCGACATCGTCGTGCCCTGACGTTTTTTTCTTTACCCAACATTGCAGGCGGCGGACGCTGCGCATCATTCCAAACGTCGAATTCGGATGGTGCGGAAGAAGAACACGCTGCCAGGATCGTGGGCCTGGATTGCGATCGCTCCGCCGTCTGGATCGATTAAACGCCTTGCTCGTGAGGCAGGCCGTGCGGGATTTTCCGGCTCGACGTAGTCCGTTACTTTCTTCCCGTTCAGCCAGACTTCGATGTGCTTTCCGACGACCTTGAACCTCAGCTTAAACCATCTCGTCTCGTCGACCGGCGACTTTTCCAGATCGACAACTGCGTACAGACTGCCCGTCTTCCGCTTTTCTTTCGCAGTGCTGTTGAGTTGAACTTCGTACCCTTTGTTCAGGTACTTATTCTTTCGTAGCTCGCGGTTGGTGTGAAAGAAGATGCCGGAGTTCGAATTTGGCTCGGCCCGAAGTTCAGCTTCCAGCTCGAAGTTAATAAAGGCGTCGTCTGCGGAGTCGTCCCCTGTGTAGAACAGGTGGGACATTCCGTTTCGACCGTGTACTTTCAGCAGCCCATCAACAACGGAAAACGATTCCGGTTTTAAATTCGCCTGCCACCCTGTCAGATCCCGACCATTGAACAGCTCGATCCAGTTTTCGCCCTGGGCCGGGAGCGGAACCTGCGTGCCAGTGCCAAGATACGCGATCAAATCTCGAGTCTGAGTGAACGTCAGAGTCTTGAGTTGCCCCTCGGGCATCATCGAGACTACAGACTTCCTGCGAACCTCGATTTCGGCAACGGGAATCACGATGTCGGACTCCGGCGTAGAAATCGTAATCGCCGTGTTTGTTTCAGACTTCACCAGTCCAGTCACGACTCGTCCTGATTCCGTCTGGACAACTTCCATCTGAAAGTCACGCGATATCTGAGCGTTCGGATCGACGAGATTTTCGAGCAGGTAATCGAGATTGTTCCTCTGGGCCCCCGTAATGTCCGGCCCAACCTTTCGACCAGCACCGAACAACTGATGGCAGTTCGCGCAGAGTTTCGTAAAGACAACCCGACCGGCACTGAGATCTCCGTGCGATAATTCGTGCTGCGTCAGTCGGTTTTTGAATCCCGCAATGCGACGGGCACGATCTTTTGGTGTCGCTCGAACTTCACCCCACACATCATTCATACGAGCGATCAGCCGAGCATCTCCCAGATTCCTCACCTGCCGAGCGGTGAAGGCCGGCACATCAGACCGGGCAATTCGTTTGGCTTCGATCTCGTCCAGCAAGTAACCGGCCCAGTCGGAACGAGACGCCAGCGTCTGAATCGCCTGCTTCCGAGCGGCGACTGGCATTTTGCTGTACTGTCCAAGGATCGTCTTCACGGTTTCTGGATGCTGGTACTCCGCGAGACCTCGCAGCACATTTGAAAGCACGGCCTCGTCATCGATCAGGCCCTGAAGCACCGTCACGAAACCAGCAATCTTGCTAGCCACAAGCGAATCGATGGCGACCGTTCGGTCGGCGAGTTTCGCAGATCGATCTTCCGCCACCGACTTCAACTGTTCAATCGCCGACTTGTCGTCAAAGATCAATGCCAGTTGAATCGAACGGCGTCGAACATCGTCGTTTTCGCTGTTTTGAAACCTGGCGTAACACTCATTCCAGTAATGCGGCATATCAACGCGGCGCCGGCCCTCGAAGCCTCGCAGGATTCCGCTAAGTACGTCGCTCTGCACGACCGCGTCTCTGGATCGTGTGAGTACTTCCCTCAGGCCCTCTGATCTTGCTTCGTCAGAGATCAACGAGGCAATCCGACGCGCTCCGTGGCGTCGTAATATGGTGTTCCTGGAAGTTAGCGTCAGCGACGCAAATCTCAACAGGTCGTCGTTGATCAGCGGTTCGGCGCCGTACCACAGCATGAGCGGAATGCTGGCATCCGAATTGTCGTCAGCTCGCGCAGCAAGAGCTTCAATGACTGGCCATCGTTCGTTGTAACCAAGTCGCTGCAGTGCACTGGCCAGATAAAGCCGAACCAGCGGCGACTGATCAACCATAGCTAACTTAACCAACTCCAGTAACGCAGCCTGCGACAATTCAGCACTTTGGGACAGATCTCCAGCTACCTGAGGTGATTTACTCGAGCCTCGTCGCGGGTTCTCAACGAGTAATTGAATCGCCCAGACGCGCACATGTTCGCTCTCATCATTCAGATGCTTCAGCAAAGCCACTTCGCCAAGGCCACCAACTGCGTGAAGTCCCCACAACGCTCGCAGTTTGCGAGGTACGTCTGATTCGGTCGCAATCATCGACCGCAGACTCGCCAGCGAATGACTTAGATCAACTCCTGCTGCCGCACGCTCCTGCAGAATCCGACGAGCATGTCGGACAAGCCAGTCGTTGCGGTGTTTCAGCAACTCGACCAGTCGTTCATTAGTTGCGGTTTTGAGATTCAACTCCGGCCTTTTCGGAGTCCCGTATGAAATTCGATAAATCCGTCCGGTGTGTCGTTGAGTGTTCCGAACGCTGTGACATTCGCCAGTGTCGGACCAGTCGATCACGAATACGCTGCCGTCGGGGCCGTACTGCAGAGTTACCCCCATGAACCACGAATCACGAGACCTCATGATGTCCGGGCCGTGCGAGGCCAGGTAGCCGGACCCCGATCGCCTCAGAATGTCGTTGTTAATTCGTTTTCCGTGAATGTTGTTTGTAAAAACTGTGTTGCGATAACGATCTGGCCAGTTGTCACCCAGATAGATCATCGTCCCGCAGTGAGCATGTCCTCCGCCGGCGGCGTCTTCCGCTTCTGTGTCCGCACCGTCGCGGTAGTTGGCGGTTCCGGTGTAGTGAAGATGATCGGCGATCGTCGGAATTCGCTCGTATGCAAATTCGCTGGATTTTCGATTTCGCCAGGGTTCGTAATGCGCCCCCGGAATCACATGAAACAGATGAGGGTTCACGCAGTTCGTGATAAATGCCTGACCGTGGTCATTCCAGTCGATGCCCCACGGATTGGTTGTGCCATCGGCGTATGGTTCCCAGATGTGCCGAACTGGATGATAGCGATAGACGCCTCCGTCAAAACGAACCCGCTGGTCGTCGGGTGTGGATGGCTTGCCGATCATCGACCAGTTGGTCCGCCCGTGAGTTCCGTAGAGCCACCCATCCGGCCCCCAGGCAAAACCATTTGCCAGGTTGTGAGCATTAGCGTGAGTACCAAAACCGTCGAGCAGCACCACTGGCTCACTATCCGGTTTGTCATCGCCGTTGCGATCCGGAATAAAATATAGATTCGGAGGCGACATCACCCACGCTCCCCCGAACCCGACTTCGATACCGGTAACATAGTTTAGCTGGTCGTAGAACACCGTCCGTTTGTCGTGCCGACCATCCCCGTCGGAGTCTTCGAAAATCACGACCCGATCGCCACCCTTCGTTCCGTGATTTGGATAGCTGTAAGCCTCAGCCACCCACAGTCTTCCTCTGTCATCAATCGAAAATCCGATCGGCTGCTGCACATCAGGTTCCGCGGCGAACACCGTCACATTGAACCCGTCGGGAACCGTCATCGTTCGGGCCGCTTCGTAAGCAGGCAGCGGCTGATTTGCTTCAGATTCGGCGGCAATTACAGCGATGCTTTCCAGACCAGACAGCACCAGGCCGATCAGGACTACTGAAAGTAACTGAATAGTTGTCCGAACGGAAATTGCATCTCGCATGCTGGCTCTCGATTCAAAAGTGGCTCTGTCAATTCGACTCACACATGATCCCAGCCTGAGTCGATACCTGCAATGAGATACCCGGTCCAACACTCCGCGATTCACGCCGACAGCCAGTTCGTGATACGATCGAGCAACTGATACACGTTTCTCACGACGACGAGGCAGCAGATCCAATGAGCAGTCAACCTGCAGGATACCCGCGGCAAACAAGCACGTTATCACGACGCAACATGCTTCAGGCTGGAGTGATCGGGACGATGGGCCTGTCCATGACCGATGTATGTGCATCACGAAGTCAGGCTGCGCGGTCCGGTGACGGTAGCCCCGCTTCTCCGAAGGCTGTGATTTACCTCTTCATGACTGGAGGCCCGTCACAACATGACACATTCGATATGAAACCAGACGGGCCCGCTGAGTATAAAGGCGAGTTCAGCCCGATTCAGAGTCGCACGCCCGGTACCGACATCTGCGAGCACATGCCGATGCTCGCACAGCGCAGCGAACACTGGTCACTCGTCCGATCCCTGACACACACCGACAGCGGCCACGATCGTGGCACCTATGTCATGTTGACTGGCAGGTGCGACATCCCGACCACTTTTCGATCAAGTCTGCCTCAGGGATCAGACTGGCCCTCTATCGCCGCCGTCGCGGGAGCGTCCACGCAACGACGACAGAATCTACCAACCAGCGTTGTGCTTCCCGAAAAGATTTATCATTCGAACACGGGGGTGTACCCCGGTCAGTTTGCCGGATTGCTTGGCAGCCAGCACGAGCCGTGGATGATCGAAGCGACTGACAAGCCGCATGCCTACCACTCCTATTCCGGTGCGTTTCCACAGTACCTCTTCAATCTTCATAAGGGCGAACCGTCCGACAAACGCGATTGGCGATTTGAAGTTCCACATCTGTCACTGCCCGAGGGTGTACTTCATGATCGATTCCAACGGCGACGCGACCTGCTCGGCATCGTCGAAACACAACAGAAGGCTCTGGCAGAACACGCATCTGCCCGAAAGTACGATCGCGATTCCGAAGCGGCGATCACGATGATGACCGACTCAAAAGTCAAAGAGGCTCTTGATGTTCGATCGTCCGATCCTAAAACGCTCGAACGTTACGGCGACAACTCGTTTGGCTGGTCACTACTGATGGCCCGGCGTCTGGTCGAAGCCGGCGTTAATACTGTGCAGGTTAATCTTGGAAACTTCGGAAGCTGGGATCTGCACGGTAACAATTTCCCGCTGCTGAAGAATTACCTGTTTCCGCCGACCGACCGGGCAGTCTCTGCACTCCTGGACGATCTGCACGAAAGCGGAATGCTCGATGACACGCTGGTCGTCATGGCTGGCGAGTTCGGCCGAACTCCAAAGATCACGCATATCGCCCGCGACATTTACAAGCTGCCCGGTCGCGATCACTGGGCACCGTTGCAGTCGGTCCTGTTTGCCGGCGGCGGAGTCCAGGGCGGACGCATCATTGGTTCGTCTGACAAAGACGGAGCGTACCCGGCCAGCGATCCACAAAAACCTGAAAACTTCGCATCAACTATTTATCACGCCCTGGGAATTCCCCGCGACGCCGTCTGGCACGATCTCTCAGGCCGACCAAACCATGTTTACCTCGCCGACCCCATCGAAGGGTTGTTTGTCTGACTCCCATTACAGGCAATACGGCCGAAAATTCAATCGAGCGAGATGCATCTCAAAACTAAATCGCACAACAAACGCAAGCTTCCCATCATCAAACTGAAACACACTTCATGCTCCCCATTTTCGGAAGCCCCAAATCATTCTGCAGCGGAGTCAGCCGGCGGGACCTCCTCCACATCGGCGCGGCCGGGGCATTCTCCCCGTTACTCGGTGATGCAATGCGTTCCGAGGCTGCCACAGAATCCAAAAAGCTGCCATCCTCAGCGCGAGCGAAGTCCGCGATCTTCATCTTTCTGTTCGGATCGCCTCCTCAACACGAGACGTTCGATCCAAAACCGGAAGCGGCCGCCGAAATTCAGGGCGAGATGCAGGCCATCCCGACATCACTGCCAGGCTTGAGCATCGGAGAAGGTCTCCCACAGACAGCTCAGATCGCCGACCGACTGACGGTCGTCCGATCGATGACACATGCCTATCCGATCCACTGCTGCTCTTATGTCATGTCGGGCATGCCGAATTACAGCATTCCGCTGGAAACGAATCCCCGAGCACCCGAACACTGGCCATACATGGGCTCAGTTGTTGACTACCTGGATACGCATCGCAGCGGGATTCGCATGCCGAATGTCCCGCGAAACATCGGCGTCCCGTGGCGATTCTGCTCGCGCGGAAGTTCGTCGAACCAGGCCGGTCCCTACGGGGCGTTTCTCGGCAACGGATTCGATCCCTTCTGGACGGACTTTTCCGGCAAAGGCACGACTGTCGTGCCAAAGTTGACCACCAGTCAAACAGAGGACGTACTGGATCCTCACGGCGGCATCGAATCCTCGGGCCGATTCAAACTGGCTTCCGGCTGTCAACTACCGCAAGACATCACGTCCCGTCGCTTTGACGCACGAAAATATCTCCTTAACCAGTTCGACAACTCTCGCGCCAACCTCGCGAAACACGCAACGTCGACAAACTGGGACGATCACCAGCAGCGAGCGTTCTCGCTGATCGGCTCAAACGGCGTTCGCGAAGCGCTCGACGTCCACAAAGAATCCGCAACTCTACGAGAGCAATACGGGATGACACTGTTTGGTCAGTCGTGCCTGGCCGCACGGCGGCTCGTCGAAGCGGGCGCTCGATTCGTCACAGTCTTCTGGGACCCTTTTGGTCCACACGGGGCGTCGGTCTGGGACACTCATTCGAACCACTTTCCTCGCTTGAAGAATTACCTGCTGCCAGTCTTCGACCAGACCTACTCGACGTTGATTACCGACCTCGAAGAACGTGGCCTGCTCGACGAAACGATGGTGCTTTGCACGAGCGAACACGGACGCACGCCGAAGATCGACTCAAAGCCAGTCGGAGCGGCACGCCATCACTGGTCGCGTGCATACTCTTCTGTCTT
>CALGTK010000201.1 GCA_937904325.1 uncultured Planctomyces sp. | reverse complement strand
GCACGAAGGGGAATTTGCCAGATTTGACCGCGACGGAAAAATCAAAAAGCGAACACCGTCGCGTCTCTCGCAGGCATTGCCCGAACTGTCGCTTTCAGCAACACACCCAGGCGACGGCTCATTGCGGGGAGTGGTTCTTGGTTACGACAGCCCAGTCGCATCTGTCAAAGAGCGTCGCGCCGCCGATGTGATCGGCCGTGACGTGTGGCCGCTGATCCGTTCGGGGTTCAAGGATCGTTCCCATCTTGAAGCATTCAAGCAGGGTGAACCGCTCAGTTTTCGAGGCATTGCGGGGGCATTTCACGAATTCCCTGTCCGGACGGGCCTGACGCCTTACTCTCACGACGGCGGCTGGATGGCGTGGTACCACGGACAGGTGATTCCGCCTCATGCCGGACGCTATCGATTCTGGGGCTATGCGGATAATCACCTGCTGGTTGCGATCAATGGAAATCCTGTCTTTGAGGGCTCGCGACGTGACGCTTCGTTCAAAGAGCTCGGCATTGCACGCACTGACAATCCCGCCCTGCCATGTTTAATCGCACGGGCCGGTTTCGCCTGCAGTGAGTGGATCGAAGTCAGCGGTGATCCCGTGCAGCTCGACATTTTGTTTGGAGAACACGGGGGCAATATCACCTCAGGCCTGCTGCTCGTCGAATGCGAAGGCGACACCTACGAAGAGACATTCTGGGGACAGCCCAAATGGCCACTTTTTCTAACCGAAGCTCCGACTGCCGAAGAGACTGCCGAGTTCAAACGGCTAGTCGATCATCTGGAACAGAAGACGATGGGTTCGTTTTCTGTTTCGGAAGAAGCCGTCTGGAGAGTACAGAATTAGAAGTTAACAACGAGAAAATCGACACGAGAATTTGACTATGAAAACACAACTCAGCCGTCGACATCTCCTTCGTGCGGCCGGTGCACTGATCGCGCTGCCCGCGCTCGAATCAATCGGATTCCACCGATTCGCTTCGGCTGCCGCCAACAGACTGGATGATGGAGCAGAGCTACGAAAGCCGAAACAGCGCTCAGATTGTCCGAGCTTCATCGCTGGCCGGTTTCGGCGAACTGTCATCGCATCGCAAGCTGGTTGCCCGCAAAACCAACAGTGCCAACGCGCACGACCTGTCGGTCTACGTCAGCTTCCGGGACGAGGTGCAGGAGATCCCAACCGTTGCGGTGTGGGCCGAAACAACAGCCGGCACCATGATCGAGACACTGTACCTCGAACGCGAACTCGACTTCGCCGATACGGTTGACTGGCATGGTGCTCTGACGCAGCGAAACCACATCCTGCCGATCTGGCGAAACCGTTACACCGCCATTTCCGGCATCGGCCCGGACGGCAAAGTCGACGCCGTCACGGGAGCCACCGACACGCACAGCTTTGCGCTGGACAAATACCTGCTCCCGGGCAAGGACAACAAGTTCATCATCTGTGTCGAAGTGAATGTCGCGGCCGACACGAACGACAAATGGCCAGACCCGCAGGTTGGACAGCCTTCACTGCTCTACACCGCCTTGATAAAGCTCGACAAATCAGAACGCTACGCCATCCTCGAACTGACCGGCCACGGCGGCCGAGCCGAGAACAACGGTAACATTCAGTACGAACTCGATGATATTACCACCGCCAAAGGCCTTGTCGATCTGTTGCTACTCAAGCTGGATGCAGGCGTTCCAGAGGATTGATAACCGAAGTGCAATAAGGAACGAGTGGAACTCGTGGACACATTATGAAGAGTATGACGTTGCGGATAATCTGTGTGCTCGGCGCCCTGTGCCAGAGTTTAAGTAGCGCTTTCGCGGGCGAACGTCCGAACGTCGTCTGGTTCGTGGTCGACGACATGTCGGCGAACTTTTCCTGCTACGGTGAGCAGACGATTCAGACGCCGCATGTGGATCAACTGGCCCGGGAAGGTCTGCGATTCACGCGGGCTTACGCAACGTCGCCGGTTTGTTCGACGTTCCGGTCGGCTCTGATCACGGGGATGTATCAAACAACAATCGGAGCGCATCACCATCGCAGCGGACGCGGCGAGCATCGCATTACGTTGCCCGGCGGTGTGCGGCCTGTTCCTTCGCTTTTTCAGGATGCGGGTTACTACACCTGTATCGGGAGCGGTCTGCAGGACCTCGACTTCCGTTCCCAGCTTTTCAGCTCCAAAGCACGAAGCAGGCTTGGCAAGACTGACTACAACTTCGACTGGGACAAGTCGATCTACGACAGTCACGACTGGTCCGGCCGGAGGACAGGTCAACCGTTCTTTATGCAGGTGCAACTGCACGGTGGCAAACTGCGAGGTGCATCGGGCTCTCATTACGACAAGCTGGACGAACAGATCAAGAATGTCTTCGGCACGGTCACGGATCCAGACACTGTCACGCTGCCTCCTTACTACCCTCGTGATCCGGTTCTGTTGAAAGACTGGTCGACCTATCTGGACACCGTGCGAATAACCGACCACCACGTCGGCTTGGTCATGAAGCGTCTGAGAGATGAACAGCTTCTTGATAACACACTTATTGTCTTCTTCACGGATCACGGGATCAGCCATGCCCGTGGCAAGCAGTTCCTGTACGACGAGGGCACGCATATTCCGCTGATCGTTCGTGGGCCAGGAGTTCAAACTGGCGCAAGGCGGACAGATCTGGTCCAGCACATCGACATTGCCGCGTTATCTCTCGCAGCTGCCGGAATTGAAGTGCCGCCAGCGATGCAGGGGCAGAACATTTTCGCGCCGGACTACCAGCCGAAACAGTCCGTCTACGCGGCGCGCGACCGCTGTGGAGAAGCGGCCGACCGCATCCGTTCGGTGCGCACGGAACGCTACCTCTATATCAGAAACTTTTATCCCCACCGCCCGCATCTGATGCCGAGCAACTACAAGGACGGCAAGCTCATTATCAAACGACTGCGCGAACTGCACGAGCAGGAATCGCTCGGTTCGCTTTCGGCGAGGCTTCTCTTTGCTCCGACGCGTCCAGCTGAGGAGTTCTATCTCTACGGCCAGGACCCCTGGCAGACAGAGAATCTCGCCGAAGATCCCGACCACGCCGATGCACTGGCACGACACCGCCAGGATCTGGGCCAGTGGATCGAAGTCACCGGCGACCCCGGGCCCGAGACGCCGGATGTCTATAACTTGGAAACGGAAGACCAGATGAAGTCAACCAGGAACGAAGCCTCGCGTGAGGCCTACCGAACGAACGCTGAACTCTACAAACGCTGGGCTCGCGAAGGAAAATAGGCTTCCGGAAAGATTGTGAGATTTCAGCGTTAAATTCGCCAGGCAGCGGCAGCGGGTGAATGAGGAATTCCGGGCCGCAGTCACTTGAAGACGATTCGGACATGAGATCGATGTTCAAAACAGCTTTCACAGTCGTTGTATGTGTCGGGAGTGAGTGGATGAGCCGACTGTTTACTGTTTCCGGGCCGTTTGTGGTCGGCTGCTGTGTCGCAGTCGCACTCTCGCTGGCCGGATGTGGTGATGCTTCGGAGCAGACCACAGATTCCCTCGATATTTCTGAGGCACCCGCTTCTGGCGACGGAAGAACGATTGTGGCCGACAGCCCGGACACGGGCACCGACACTGGTACAGCTGCCGAGAAGCCGCCTGCAGGCATCGAGGCGTTCCAGGTCGGTGCGAATGAACCGTTGCCGGGAACTCCCGGGATCTTGCCATCTTTGGCGAGTGCGGAAGTTGCGATCCCGGAATCCATCGGCTCGTTCATGAAGACTCACTGCTATCGATGTCACGGCGCTGAGGCTCAGGAAGCTGACCTTTCGCTGCATGACATGGCGCGTGCTATTAGAGACTCGGCCGATGCGCTCAACTGGCAGGACATCCTCGACAAGCTGAACGCTGGCGAGATGCCGCCGGAAGATGAACCACAGCCGTCGAAGGCAGAGCTGGCAAAGGCGGTTGGTGATCTCACTGAATCGCTCCAGGCCGCGCAGAAAATGTTGCGTGACAGTGGTGGTGAGATCGCTCTTCGGCGCATTAACCGTCGTGAGTATGAAGCCACCGTCAAAGAATTGCTCGGCATTCGCATCATGGCCGAAAGACTGCCGGATGATGCAAGCGGCCGTTTCGATACCATTGGTCAGGACCAAACACTCAGTTCCCTTGATTTGGAGAACTATTTCGAGCAGGGGCAGGAGGTCGTTCGAACGGCGATACACTGGGCAATGCTTCACCGGGAGAAGGCTAAAGTGGTCCGGAAGGATCCCACGGAGGTGTCGAGAGGAACAAGTAAGTTCTACGGAATCCTGGAAAAGGTGCAGAAGGTGCATGACACCGATCGCACCTGGGCAGAAGTGGGGCTGACCGAAGACGAATGGAATAGCTACAATCGCGGTTCGAAAAAGTATCCGCGGCATGCGAAGTATCAGGAGCGGAA
>CALGTK010000200.1 GCA_937904325.1 uncultured Planctomyces sp. | reverse complement strand
CAGGCCTGCTCAGGAAGAAGCAGGAGACTTGCCCAAATGCTTTCTCGAATCGTCCGGCGTGCTGCTCGAGTTATGCTGCTCAAAGTTTCAAGTGGAGGAAAACCCGGTCGGCAGGTCACTCTGGACTCGCTTCCGTTTCGGGCAGAAACGGTCATCAAGGGATTTCTCAACGGCTACTTCCCGATGCCCGGCGAAAACGGAAAAGTCCAATAGCGGAATCCCGAGCAATGTTGCGTAATTCCGATTGACGACTTTAACGTCCCGAAAAACGTAAAATGGCTCAATCGACAGTACAATCCTGAACTCTACGTAAACACGCGTTCCAAAGACGTGATCGACGCCTGCGCCCATATGTGAAGAAATCTGAATCACCAATGAGAGTATTGCAGTTTACTGCGAACTACATCGACGAGGATTCGCCATTCAGTCAAAACATGGCAGGACGGCGAGTCAGTCTGCGGACTATACGGCGATTGCATCGAGCGATTCTTCGCGACGGAAATCCAGTTCCATCGGGTCCGCGATATCGGCAAAGCCGCCTTCGTTGCAACGTTTAAAATCCTGCAAGCAGCAGATTCTGTGATTCACGATGCGCAGTTCCAGACGAAGTTTCTGGAACAGTTTGGACCGATACTGGGCGCGCGCGACGAGTGTCGCAAGCCACAAATGGAATCGGTGCTGCATCATGCCGAGATGCCATTTGCGGATCCGCTCGAGACTTCGTAAATCCACTTGAAGGCCACCCTGCACGAGTCGCACGAGCGATGGTTCTGCTGGTATTGCCGAGTTTTGTGATTTTTCGGTATGGTCCCGCGCCTCCGCCGAAATGCGGTGGACATCCCACATAATAATCCCCTCCTCAGCGGCTTGTTCTACGCGCTTTTCGACTGCATTTTTAAAGTTTTGGAGCGAACTGCTTCGACTTTGAAAGGCCGTCTGGAGCAGCGTGATCGAAAAACGCAGTCGTTCAATCAGTTTGCTTGAACCGATTTCCTGCGTTTCAGGCGGGCCAATTTCGAAGCGTTCTCTGCAGGCAAGGATGCCGACATGAGACTGTTGACTGTAGCGTGCCTTGGTCTGGTTCTAGTTGGAATCACTTCCGGCTGTACCATGATGCGCAACCCGCTTGCATCGAAAACCGATCCGCAGGAAGCGGCACGGCGCCGCATGATTGCCGAAATGAACGCTCGCACCGAAAAGGGCGACATCGCCGGAGCACGCCAGATTCTCGCTCGCCTGGAAGCCAGCGATCAGGCAGGGCAAACGAATTCCAGTCTGATTCCGTTGGGGCAGCCCCGCGCAGCAACCGACACGGCTGAAGTTGATAAACTCGTCGAGCAGTTGGTCTCGCTCGATCCACCGGCATTACGAGAATCCGGTCGCCAGAGATACGCTCAGTATTCACCCGCAAAGCTGAAGCAGATCCTGGCCGAACACGAACGAGCAGCTTCCTTTGGACAGCAAAATCTGAATCAATCTGTGCCGGCAGCAGCGGGCTCTGCATTGATGCTCGCATCTAACGAGTCTCAGCCGCAAGGTGCTCCGCAACCATCGACATCGGCTGCTGGTCTGAACAAACCGCGAACAGCACCGAATCCTCGAGCAGGCGGCCAATCACTCGGCACTCAATCGCCTTGGATAGTTGCCGAGAGTAATGCGGTACCTTCGGTCGGGCCGGCTCCCCGACTGCCCGATTCGTCCAACGAGGATACGCGTCACAACGGTGGCGGCGCCACAGACGGTGGACTACGAACCGTCTCTGGTGAACTGCCACCGCGAAGCGGAATCGCGGGGGCCGCTCCTGGGCCAGCCACATCCAATCCGTTTCCGGAAGTCGGCCGAACGAACGCTCAACCGGCGGGTCAACTCCCGATCATCAGCCCCGGTAACTCTGGATTACAGAATCCGATCCGTCCAGCATCTGCTTCAACCCCCGCAGAACGCCAGGGGGGTGGAGCGTTTCTGAACAACAGCATCGCTGGCTCCAGCAACCCGGGCAACACCCGTCCTGGCAACGGCGGCGTCTCACTCATGAACGAAATCTCCGCGATTGACAATGCACCGAAAGCACCTGCCTTCAATCCTGGATTCAACACCAGTGCGTTTCCTGGTTTGTCGCCACCCGACAATACCAGGTTGGCAACTACACAGTTCCCAGAAGATTCCAATCAGCAGGTACCGCCGCCTGGTGACTCTGTCTCCAGCCAGTCTGGACTTCCAGGTGTTCTTGAATCCGGCGTCCAGGGAGTTCAGCAGATTATCCCCCGGATCAAAGATGCTGCGGGCCGCACGTTGCGGAACTTTGGCCAGACAGAATCAGCACAGAATCCAGCCAAGCTGGCCATGGGCGGTGGGCAGGCGGATATTCCGAGCATGATCAGCACTTTGAAAACGGAACTCGTGACAGCGACGCCCGGTCAGACAGACGCCGAACGTGTGCAGTACATTCGGAAGCACGTCAATCTTCGAATGCTGCACCTCGTGGCGGATGACGTGAGCCAGGCCGTTGAGCCGATTCCCGGCATAGCATCCGCCGATCAGGAATTCTGGCAGCAGATGATCTGGTCCGTTTCAAACTACTTCGACGATCAAGGCATGCCTGATGCCAGCGTTCGGTCGGCAGAAACAATCGAGCAGTTGCGAGGAGCCATCGCACAGCTTGGCCAAACGGCTGACCTGAAGTTAAGAAACACGACGTTCTGTCATCGGATCGTCAGTTTCGGAAACTACGAACGCTTTAAGGAAGACCGATTCACGACAGGCCAACCCGTGTTGCTCTACTCTGAAGTGGAAAACTTCACCAGCCGCCGAAGCAGCAACGATGGATTTCGGACAATCCTGCAATCTGCCATCGAGCTCTATCAGGCCAACGATCTACAACAGCCTGTGGCAACGATCCCGCTGGCTTCTGACACGACGGAAGACTTCTGTCGGGCACAACGTCGAGACTACTTCCACAGCTACGAGTTCTCGATCCCACCAAACCTGGAGCCCGGCCAGTACACATTGGTGCTCCGTGTTGTCGACCAGCAGAGCCGAAAAGT
Organism: uncultured Planctomyces sp.; assembly: GCA_937904325.1. GTDB lineage: Bacteria > Planctomycetota > Planctomycetia > Planctomycetales > Planctomycetaceae > JABMPE01. The sequence continues at coordinate 48,755 of CALGTK010000200.1, read as the reverse complement.
GGCAACGTCCAAGGTCAACTTCGAAGTTGAGTAGCCCTACTTGACAATGTTGTCCGATCTTTTTGATCGAGCGTCGAGAGTCTGCACAGAGACAACTCGCCACTCACAGATTGACCGTAACTCTGCCGCCTCGCGCTCGGTTGCACAGAAGACGAACACATCGTCGGCAGATAGACGGTCGAGACTGAGTTTTGAGGTTAGACGCCATTCATTCTCGATTGTCCAGTCGATTGACGTCTTCGTCGCCCGACTTTGTCGAGGCTGAAACCACGGTTGCTCGCCTTGAGGCAATGATTGCCAGACTTTGTCGTCACCGTAAATAACCGGCCGACCACCAAGAGCTCTGATCGATTTACATCGAACTCCAATCCCGTAATGCTCAAAGTCCCAACGCCCGCGATGCTTCCGGAAGATTCGCTGTGCCACGAGATTCACCAGCGGCGTTTCCGACAAACAAACAACGTCAACGGGCGTCCTCGTGTTGCATGATGTCGCGCGAATAAGTCTTTCGACGACGATCCGCTGAAGTGTCGCAAATGCTGTTCGATGATGGCTTGCGTCACCCAGCAAAGCATCCTTGAGATAGTCATTGCGTGACTCCCCTGCCCATTCAGCTGACGGAGACCGAGTCCAGTGAATCAGCCAGTCAGCTGCTGGTTCAGATCGCAGCAGTTCGTTAATCAGAACCACCTCTGCCATTGCTCGATCGCTGGTCGACAAAGCAGCGGAACTATCTTCCACCGACCGCCCGGCGTTTGTATCCCGATCAGCCGGCAATGTGTGCTTGTCCGTGGACGAGAGATACCACGGGACAACTCCGTGGTTCTGCAACTCCGCCACGACGTCTTCCGCACACAATCGTGGGCCAACGACAGCTCGCACAGAACCGGCATTCCAAAGACGATCGGTAATTCCCAGGGTCAACAATCTCCACCAGTTTCCGCCTTGCCGAAGTGTCAGTACAAACAAGCGACTGCTCACCAATGCAAGGGCTCGATCACGAAGTGGCAGATGGTTGAAAGAAGTTGCCGCCGCTGCAACTTTTGGCGGTACGAAATATTTCGATCGTGAAATTTCCGGTGATAATAACAGTTGATATTCGCGAGATGGATCGGATGGCTGCACAATCTGGTCCAACCACGACTTCGGGCTAACGTGTTCACTGGGTGCGAAAACGCGAAGCAATGGAATACCCAGTGCCGGTCCGCATTGGCCAACATACTCGCAGAGAGACGTTCCGGCGGACGCGACAACCTGCTCAGACTTATAATTGATCGTCGTCATCGACAGACGTAATGCCTGGAGAATAGATTTCTTTGACTCAGGATCACGCTGAAGTCGCGAGCCGACGATCCCAACGCGTGCCCCGTCAATCACACCGCGCGGCCACCAGTAGACCCTGTGCCCCAGCCATCGTTCGCAAATATTTCGATCACGGCCAGGAATCATGAAGGTCAGCTCAGCTCCATCTGCAACCGCCACAGTCAGTCCACTGCAGGTCCGAGCTGCCCGTGAACGTAAATGTTTTGGTGCCAGACGCAACCACTCTTTCCAGAGGGTAAGCAGCCCATGCGCGGGTGATCTGGCTGCTACATAAGTAGCAATCTCACATTTCGGAGGCAGAACTCCCAGAGCATCAAGAAGCTCAAATTCATCCGTCGCGAGAATTGTTTCATCTGGCCCGCTTTTCATGCCGAGCAGATTAAATAATCACTGCGTGACCTGGAACCGGAAGACTCGTACGGGACTCAGGCAAGTGCCTGAATAAAAATCGGGCGGCGTCCTGAGATCAGAACACCGCCCGATTTGAATTGGTAGTTCCACTTTTCCGAACAACGATTTAGTGCACAAAGATAAACTCGTTGGAATTCAACAAAGCCCAGAACAGATCCTGGTATGCAGACAGCGGGTCGCGACTGCCACCCATCAGTTTTCTGGCCGTGCTGATTTCGCGGCTGTTGGGGTAACGGCTTAAAGTCGCCAGGTAAAGTTTTTGAACCCTGGCCGTGTCTTTTGTTTCTCCGGCAAGTGCTTCTCGGAGATACCCACCCTTGTCAGCACTAACCGCGTTTCCGACGAGATCACCGTTCATCATCATCAGTGCTTGAGGAATGGTGCCGTTGAAGGTTGTCGTCTCATCTCCTTCGTCCGTTCCGAATGCAATCACAAACTGCTGCAACCATCTTTGCCGCTGCTGCTCAGCCTGGTCCCAACTTGAGCGACCGGAACGATGGGCGTTGGTCGCGACGATCAGTGAGTCGTAAAGCTGCTCGGCTTCCATCGACTTAATGTAAAGGTGGCTGAAAAGTGGAATTTCGCCCGCTGACGGATTATCGATGTCGTTGCCCGGATCGATCGGCATTCCTTCAGCGTCACGTTTCCAGTCGCCATCGGAACCTTTGATGCCAGCCTTGTATTGACTTGTCAGGTTGTACGCTTCGCTGTTGCAAATCCAGCGGACAAGTTGCTTGAGGTCATAATTGCTCTTCACGAATTCCGAAGATAACCGCTCTAACAGTTCAGGATGAGACGGAGCGTTGTGTGGCCCCATATCGTCGACAGGCCGCGTGAAGCCGTACCCGAAGAATTGTCCCCACGTTCGATTGACCATTGCCTTGGCAACGAAAGGGTTCTCACCTTCAATCGCGATCTTTGCTAACGACTCACGAAGATTGGTTTCGCCAGTAATCGCTTCCGCTTTGGTGACTACATCTCCCATGAAAGCTGGGTCTGCCATCTGCATCAGGCCGTTTCGCTTCTCGTAGAACACCGGGTAATTGAACGGCTGGAAAACAATCTCAGAGTAGTCATCAACCTGTCGACCAGTTTCTGGATCAGGCTTTCGGTGGTCGACTCGGCGAGCCTGACGGAAAAAACTGTTGAACTGCCAGAACTGACTTTGCTGCCAGTCATTAAAGGGATGGTTGTGGCACTGCGTGCATTGAACCTGGATACCCATGAACAACCGGGTTGTCTTGGCGGTTGCCTGAACCTGCTCGTCCCGCATCGTCATTTGAGCGAGCAGGAAGTTAACGGCTCCGTTTTCTTCGAAGTGACCTTCTGCAGAGATGATGTCGTAAACGACTTCGTCCCAGGGTCGATTACGGGCGAAAGCTTCGCGGAAGAATTTCTGCATTCCTGCGCGGCTGACCCGGCGAGGTGTCTGGCGACCGATGCAAAGGTTCGTCCACACGGTCGTGAAGTTGCGAATGTACGCGTCGTCGTCGAGTAACTTGTCGATCATCTTGGACCGTTTTGCAGCATCGTCATCCTTAAGGAATGACTCAACGACGTCTCCTTCGGGAATGTGGCCAACGATGTCCAGGTACACTCGGCGAATCCACTCGGAATCCTCTGCAATCGAGGAATTCCCAACTTCGTTGTCCGTCCAGTTTTGACGAATTCGTTCGTTGATGAACTTGATAATTTCCCCAGACGATCCTGTCGTGAATGGGCCATCGTTTGCCGACCGTCTGGATCGCGACCGAGACTGAGCGTCGGAAACGGACACCATCAAACCGAAAGCGACTACGCCAAACAAAACCCATCGCGATAGCTTCACAGTGTTGCGCATCTGTAAGCCTCCTGAGGCACTTTTCAAATCTTAAGCAGTCCGATCAAATGGACGGTTCCACGTTCACCTGGAAAACCCGAAGTCACTCACAGAGAAACTTCCGACATCCGCCGAACTCGATCGTTCGTAATCCAATTGTCGCATCCCGGTCCGTCCTGGAAGACGGCCTGACACTCAAACTGTCCGAGAATATCCGAGTTTAATTCTACTCAAAGCCGTTCCTCGGCTTCCAGCGAGAAATTAACCGCCGCAGCTCTGTCACTGTGTGTCAAAAACCGACTCGTTGCACAAGATTGAGCAAATTCACTACAGCCAGCAACCGGAAACCGCAATTCTGAAGTCTGACAGCGTCAGCAGACCTCATCATGGGACAGTCCGGACTAACGTAAAAACCGGGCATATTGCCTGAAGTACGACCGTCGTGTCGTTTCGATTCCATCCGTCAGCTCTCATTTGACGTTTAGCAATTCGGTCGGTTGCGGTAATTGACTCGCGTATGCGGACATGTAGCATTTTCGCAACATTCGCGGTCGGAGTCTGCCAGCAGCCGCCGTTTCTACCCTGGCGAGAGATATCTTCACTGGAACGATCAAGCTACAGGCAATCGAAAAGAATAACAGGAATCTGATCGTGGGGATCTCCGTGAATACCGAATCATCAAGTGCGAACCTGACAGTCCATCCTGCAGGAGCAGGGGCCAGTGGCTTCGCGCCAATTGAACTACCAATGGCGATCACGTTACTGGGGATCGTTGCCGCGGCTTTTGTACCACGAATGCTGACATCGAGTGAGGCCTTCACCCAGAGAGAACTGCTTCAGAAAGTACACCTCGTTCGAGGACAAATTGAACACTTCCGACAGACTCACAATAATTGCCTGCCTGGCGAGGGGCGAAACTCAGCCGAAAAGTTTCTGCGTGACCTGTCAAGTGCGTCGGTTAGATCAGGCCGTTCAACGAGCATCGGTAACGGGAATGACATATCGATCGGCGAGTTCCTGCCTCTCAATCCGTATACGCAAAGATCGGAGGTCCTCGTCATCCCAGATCGGCTCAAACCACATCACTACTCGGGCGATGGTCGGCATGGATGGGCTTACAGTTCGACCACCGGTGAGTTTCGCGCGAATCTTTCGCCAATGATCACGGACCGAAGCGGCCGGAAGATGCATCAGCTTTGACAAATTGAGTTGTGGGTTCCAACAACAAAAAGAGAGCAGGACACACTGGCGCTGGTCCCTTTTTATATTGAAATTCTCCGGCACCGAAACCACAGTGTTGAGAAGTTCAACGTTGACACGAATTAGAAGAAGTAAGCGTCGCTGCGATTGATAGCCGCGAAATTCGACACCGCGTGTCCGTAGAAGAACCAACTGTAGCCAGCTTGAAGCGGCACGTTCTTAGTCGCCTGGTCAGTGGCGATGATGTCGATCTCCGTTCCGATGTTCTTGTCGGAAGTTCCTGGAGCGTCCAGGTTGAGGAAAGGTGCACTCGCCACGTTGTAAAGTGGTTCGGCACTTTCCGCTTTCTCAAACCATTGTAGAGCACTCACAAACGTCAGCTTTGAGGTCGGCTTCATGGGTCAGCGGGACAGGCTCGGGGACAAAGGCACAGTCGTAAGACTGTGTCTCACCGGCCGCCAGACTGACCGAGTGTCTGCCCGATTTCCGGATTGGTGTCCGGAGTACCGGTTCCGTGTGTTTCACAGTGATTCGCGTTCGGCGAATTTTTCTGACCCGACACGGACAGTGTTCGCGGAAACCCGCCAGCAGCAATCCCCCCCGTTATCGGGGAGTCACTAATCTGCGGTGCTGCCCGCCCACGTGGCGTCTCACGCATTGGGCCGTTACGGCATGGTTTGCTTATTCTCATGTGACGAAGCCGCTGGCCGGAATCTCAGCAACAGACACGAAGCAATAACGATCGCTGCCAGCACGATTGAGCCTCGCAACGAAAGCTGAGAACGGTGAAACAATGCGCCGCTTTGACCGATCAAGGTAATTCCGAGCAGACCGACGCCCACGGACATCGCCCGCCGCAATGACTTCGTGTGAAGCAGAATGCCGAGCAGACCGACGCCGAGCAGCAGCACACCAAGGTTGCCGTACATCACGAAAGCTGAGTAGTCACGCGGATCGTTCATTTCGGATGCGAATCCCCATCGATATTCATGAACTTGAGACAACTGACGGAGCGATGCCCGAGATGACGGTTCCAGTCCATCCGGTGCCCTGGCTGCTTGCGGAACCCCCTGGTGCGGCCCATGATGCGCCAAATTAATGTTAGAAATCAAAGGCGATGGCCGTTTTTCATTTCAACGAAAAATCTGTTCGCTACTCTCAGGTCTACACATATCCGGTGAGCAAGTCCCATAGGAATCACAATCTTGGACGAGCAGCAGCAGCAACGCATCATCGAAGACCTCTCGGGGGACTTCAGTGGTGAGCTGCGCTGCGACGATGTCGCCGTCGCGATGTACGCATCCGACGCCAGCCTGTTCGAAGTCAAACCGCTGGGCGTCGCATTTCCGCGAGATTCCGAAGATGTCGCAACGCTGACCCGGTACGCCAGCGAAACTGACCTTCCGTTGATCGCTCGCGGAGCCGGTACCAGCGTGACCGGCGCGGCACTCGGCTCTGGATTGATTGTCGACTTCTCGCGTTACATGAACGAAATCGTTCTGGAAAGTGAGTCGTCCGTCACCGTTCAGCCTGGCATCGTCCTGTCGCAACTGAACCGAGAGCTCCGGAAGCAGGGGCGATACTTCCCACCGGATCCTTCTACTGCTGAAGTCACAACACTCGGCGGCATGGTTGCAGTGGACTCGGCCGGCTCACGCGCAGTCCGAGTCGGCTCCACGCGAGACCACATTATCAGCCTGGAGATGGCAGTCGCCGGCGGGCACCTTTTGCACTTCGGAAAGGAGTCGCTCGACTTTCAGCACGGAACCGCCGCCACTCAGCCAATTGTCGCCAGTTTTGTCGAGCCGGACGACAGTGTAGAAGATCGCTCAATTTCCGCCGCAACGGCGAAACGTGAAATTGTCAGCCGGCTGTCGAAGCTTCTTGAAGACAACCATGAACTCATCCAGGAACATCAACCTCCGCTCATCAGAAACACCAGCGGGTATTATCTCCGCGGAGTGAGAAACAACAACGTCATCAACATTCCGCGACTGGTTGCTGGCTCCGAGGGAACGCTCGGCCTGGTGACCGAACTGACGTTAAACACGTCGCCACTACCAGAATTTCGAAGTGTCGCGCTCTTGCTTTTTGGAAAAATGGAAGATGCGATCGACTCAGTTCTCGCCGTCACCTCTCAACAGCCGAGCGCTTGTGACCTGCTTGACCGCCGTCTCCTGACGCTTGGCCGGGAGAACGATTCACGATTTGAAAACTTTATTCCACCTACAGCAGAGGCCGGCCTGCTAATTGAGCAAACCGGGTACAACGAACAACAGGCTCGTGACCGGATCGGTATGGCCATCTCGGCCGTCAAAGCCCAACACGCCGATGTCGTCGTCGCGATCGAGGCTTGGGACTACGATGGCGTTGAGTTTCTATGGGAACTGCCGCATCGAGTCGTCAGTTTGCTGGCTCGCATGCGTGGTGGGACTCGGCCGTTGCCCTTCATCGAGGACGTCGCCGTTCCGCCGGAAGCTTTGCAGGATTTTTTCGTTCAAATTCAGCAGGTGCTGCACAAGCACGATGTCACGGCGTCGTTGTACTCACATGCGGCTTCCGGGCAGATTCACATGCGACCGTTCATGAGGATGCCCCGACAACAGGATGGACCGCGGCTCGACGCTTTGATTCGAGACTTCAACGACGTGGCAACTTCGCTCGGCGGAACAATCAGCGGCGAACACGGCGATGGATTGTCGCGGTCAGCGTACGTTAAGAATCAGTACGGCCCGCTGTACTCGGTGTTTCGGCAGGTCAAAGACATCTTCGACCCGCACAACCTGATGAACCCCGGCAAGATCGTCACCGAAGACGAGACTCTGCCCACCGACAAGTTGCGTCCGGAACTTGTCGACAAAAACGGTTTCATCCCGGATAACGGCCTCGTTCAACTGCAACTCAACTGGTCGCCCGAAGAACTTTCCGTGGCCGCTGAATCATGTAATGGCTGCGGAATCTGCAGAACTCAGCAGGAAGAACTGCGAATGTGCCCGTTCTTCCGAAACGACCCCTCTGAGGAGTCCAGCCCACGGTCCAAAGCCAACGTCATGCGAAGCCTTGTCAGCGGCGTGGCGGACCCGACAACGCGATCTTCGCCTGAATTCGAGAAACTGGCATCGCTCTGCTTCAACTGTCGACAATGCGAAATTGAGTGTCCGACCAATGTACGGATTCCGCACTTGATGATCGAGGCGAAGGCGCAAGCGGGAGAGGCATCAGGCACAGATCGAACATCGTGGTTCCTTTCGCGAGCTCACTTTTTCGGGGAGCTTGGCTGTAAGACTTCATGGCTGACAAATCCGCTACTCAACAACCGCGCCGCCCGCTGGTTGATGGAAAAGACGATCAAAATCCATCGCGACCGTAAGTTGCCGGAATTTTCTCAACGACCGTACCTCTCGACGTTGCCTGCCGAGGTCACTGATTCAGTACCAACTCCGCGACAGGAAGCCATCGTTTACTTCGTTGACCACTTCGCGAATTATCACGACCAGGAACTGGCAACCTCATTCATTTCTGTGATGAAGCATCACGGAATCCGAGTTCACGTTCCAGCTGGGCAGGTCGGATCCGGGATGGCGATGGTCTCAACCGGCGACTTGAACGCCGCCCGCCGAATCGCCGAAGCCAACGTTCGAGAACTTGCGTCAATGGCCCGCGAGGGGCTGCCGATTGTCTGCACAGAACCGGCCGCGGCACTCTGCTTAAAAGAAGATTACCCAATGCTTGTCGAGCATCCGGATACGCGGCTGATTTCCGGCCTGGCCGTCGAAGCTGGTGCTTACCTCCAGGAACTTTTTCAAAAGGGTCGGCTCAAGACTGATTTTGCTCCACTGCCACTCCGGATCGGTTACCACGAGCCCTGCCACCTGCGAGCACTTCAAAACGGTCGGCCACTCCGTGAACTTCTTGAGCAAATCCCCGAACTCGACGTCCTGACGCTCGACAAAGGCTGCTCCGGAATGGCGGGAACGTTCGGGCTGACGCGAGACAACTTTGAACTATCCCTCGAAATCGGCCAGCCGCTCATCGACGAAATGCGCTCGCCGGATTTCATCCTCGGCGCCACCGAGTGCAGCAGTTGTCGACTCCAGATGCAGCAGGATTCGCCGCTCGAAACGGTGCACCCGATCAAGCTGCTAGCCGCTTCTTACGGACTGATGCCAAAACTGCACGAACGCTTAACAAAGCTCATCGCTTCGAAGAAAAGTTAACGTTTACCTGCTTTCTGGACGCCGGCCGGATCGAGCAGGTCCTGCGGTGCGACTAGTGTTCCATAAAGGTCAGGTCGCCGCTGCTGGAAGTTGCGACTGGACGCTCGCTGCTGACGAATTCGCTTCAGGTTGACCGTGGCCGAGATGTACGACTCTTCCTTGTTCGGGCATTTTCCCAGCAGACCCGTCGATGACTTTGCATTGTCACCTATCATGGTCCCACTGCCATAAGCCTGGTTCGTTGCGATCATCGCCACGTGACTTTGAAACATGATCGACCTGACGATGAAATCTTCGACACTTCCGCCGCGACCATTCATCCAAAGAATCAGTTCCGCGCCTTTGAGCGACAACACACGTGCTGGCTCGGGAAACCAGCCGTCGTAACAGGTCATGATCCCGACTCTTCCAAAGTCGAATTCAAAAACAGGCAATTCCTTGCCAGCTTCCATAAGCCACTCGGGATCGTTCTGCAGCATCCATTCCCGAGACTTGCCTTTCGGTGGTCGAGCCCACGGCGGACTTCCATCAAAATGATCGATAGCCGGATGAGTCTTTCGATACTTTCCGACGATCTTTCCGCCGCGATCGAAGATGAGGATCGAATTAGCAAAAGTACTGTCCGCGAAAACTTCCCAGCAGCCAATCGCAACATATATCGAATTCGCCTTCGCCGCGGCGGATACCTTTGCAGTCTCTGGTCCGGGAACAGAAATCCGTCCAAGGACATACTCAGGAAATACCACCAACTGAACGCCGTCCCGCCCCGCGCGATCGATGTACGGCACGAAGCCGTCTTCGGGCTGGTACCCGTCACGGCGAAGGTCTCCCTTGTCGTAACCGTTTATCTGAACCGCGGCGACCTTTACGAAGTCGCGATTCACGGGTGACTCTTCAGCAACAAGGCCGCGTTCAACACTGGCGAGCATTTGACCGAGCACCAACACACTGATCACAAATCGAGACATTCCAAACTCCCTGCCAAAGAGACTGCTGAGACATTGCTGGACAAACTTTTAGCCACCATCGGCTACAGGCTCAAACTGTGGCTTACTTTCCGACCAGCCCGATTTCCTGCGCATAGAAAAAGAGTTCGCAGTTAACTGCGAACTCTTTTTGATCGATTGGGTAACCAACATCCCAAGCGACGAAACCGTCGTTGCAAATTTCTAATCAGTAGTCAGGAACTCGAAGTTCTGACTACGTCGCGATGGCAGGCCTTCCAGTTCTCGTCCCGTGCAGAATGGGACCAGAGTTCTGGCAAACTGCCGTGCAATGAGTTCGTGCCCTGCACGGCCGGGATGCAGGCGGTCGGGCAGTAGTGAGTCCAGGTCCTGCCGAGAAACGAATTCGTCAAACAGCTCAATCAGAGGCAGGTTGTACTTTTCGGCGACACCACGAACGGCTTCCGCATAGGGGCGCATCGTCTTCCAGGCTGGCTGTCCGTCTTCGAAAACGTCCAGGCGGGGAGGGGGCGTACACAGAATCGGTCGAACATCGATTGCGAGCGATTTCTCCGTTAACCGCTCGAGATTCCCGGCATACCCGGCTGGAGAGTTGCGGCTTCGAGTGCCTGGCGGTCGGGCATCGTTCAGGCCGAGCGAAATCACAATCACATCAGGAGAGAGCCGGGCCACCATCCGATCGAATCGGCGGAGAGCGTATCCGGTGTCCGCACCGTCCAAAGCGCTGGACCGGATGTTCATACGGGCACCCGCACACCGCAGTTCGGTCTTTAGAAGTGCCACGTAGCAGCTCTCGTCATCGACTCCGCTGAAACCAGTTCCAACAGTTACAGAGTCGCCCAGAAGTAACAGTTCATCTCTCATTGGTGGTGCATCCCGGACAGGAATCAGTGAGGTGACCGGAACTCTTATGCACATACCGAGCCAAACAACAGCGCCGACAAAAGCGCCGAAGCCGCAACCTGTTCCTCACGCGGGCCTTCCGTCACCAACAATCCTGAAAATTTCAATTCAGCGCTGCGCCGACTGGGCGCCGCTTCAGGTGTCGAAACAGTCGTTCGACACTTGAGGAATGGTACCCGGTCTCTCTCTCGCGCGGACAACGTTCAAGCCTTCAAACCTGTATGGCTGTGCGCAATCTACCGCTGAGGTTGGCCAGAACATCGTCCAGATACATCCGGTGAACGATCATTAACCAGCTTCAGGCGTCTGTTCAGGTTCGCCGCTGGCTGCAACCTCTTCTTTGGGCTGGGACCCCGGTCGGTCATCTTTAAACAGGACGAAGAAGATCACCATAACCAGGGCAGCGGCTCCAGCAGGAATCATCCAGATTCCTTTCCAATCGATCGCCTGCAGGGCTGACAGCTGAAGAGCTGCGGCCTTATCCTCGATGGGCTTTTTTACGTCGTCCGCCATATCGTCCGTGATCGTGCCCAGCAGCGCCGTTGCCTGATCATTCCATTCCCCTGTTTCTGGAGGCGTGTAGTGCGCCTCAACTCGACCGGCGACCTGAGCACCGATCATCATGCCGAGACCAAGAGTGAACAACACAAGTAACCCCTGAGCCTGGCTCCGGATTGCCTTGGGGGCGACCTGATCAGTGTAAATCTGGCCGGTGACGAAAAAGAAGTCGTAGCAGATGCCGTGGACGGTCACTCCAAGGAGCAACATCCAGGTCACATGATCCGGAGTGCCAATCGCGAATAGAACGTATCGGGCTACCCAGGTAACCATCGCCACAAACAGCATCATCTTGACGCCGAGCCGTTTGAAAAAGAACGGCATCAGGAGCATGAAGAAAATCTCGGACATCTGCCCAAAGGTCATTTTGAATGCGGTGTCGGTCACCTCGCCAGCGACAAGGGTTCGCTCCGCCATTTGATAGTAAAAGGCCAGCGGAATGCAGATCAGGAAGGAGCAGACGATAAAGACCAGGTACGACGGATTCTTGAGCAGAACGAATGCGTCTAGCCCCAAAGCATCCCTTGCCTCAAACTTCTGCCCTTTGGCAGGTGGAGGCGTGTGAGGAAGCGTCAGGCTGTAGAGTCCCAAACCGACGCTTGCATAGGCGGCAAGCTGGAACATCATGGTGTCACTGCCCCAGCCCTGCCAACTGAGGATAAGACCGGCAACAATCCAGCCGATTGTGCCGCCGACCCGAATGATTGGGAATTGCTTCTCTGAGTCCGTCACACTGTGCATCGCCAGGCTGTTCGTCAACGCCAGCGTCGGGTAGTAGCAGAACATATGCAGGAAGAACATGAAGTTGATGGCGTCCGGCGACGGGCTCTCGCCTCTCATCATTTGCAAAGCCGCGAACATCGCCGCTCCGCCAAGGATGTGCATGAGCCCCAGAACGCGTTCTGTGGCGAAGAATCGGTCGGCAATCATTCCGACGAAGAACGGCGAGATCAGCCCCGCGATCGGGCCTACTGAATAGGTCCAACCGAAGTCGGCTCCGGTAAAGCCAAGCGGAGTCAGGGCTCGCGGCGCGGTCACGTACCACGCTCCCCAGATGAAGAACTGAATGAACATCATCGTGAAGAGCCTGATGGTCAACATGGGCGAGCCTTTCGGAAATCGAACTCAAATCTCAGGACAGACAGTTTCTTCCACAAGTGCCTTTGGCGAAACAGTTTGTTTCGTTCCCGATCATGGCGTTTGCAAATCACATCGGCAAGTGTCGCTACGTCAGGCAGTACGCTGGGGAGCCCTTCATCCAGACTGGTTGCCGTGCGGATCACCATAATCATCATAATCGTTACTATCCTTATATTGACTACAATTCTTATTTTATCTATATTGTCTATGTTATTCGCTCGTAGCGGGTACAGAGAGACATCTTGTGAGAGAGATATCAGGAGACAGGCAATGAAGATCTTGAAGAAATTGTGGAAGGACGAAGTTGGCGTCGTCATGTCGGCGGAGACAGTCATGCTCGGAACGATGGGCGTACTGGCGATGACCGCTGGAGTCGGAACAATGGCGACCGCCGTGAACAGCGAGCTTGGCGAAATGGGCAAGGCGTTCCGTGGCTTTGACCAGAGTTTCTCGGCCCCTGGTTTCCAAACATCGTTTGGCGGACGCAGCGGTGGCGGAGGACGCAGCGGTGGCGGAGGACGCTTTGGCGGATCCAGCGGTGGTGCCGCCGGTATGTCGGGAACGATGGCTTCAGGATACACCCAGCAGCCCGCAACCGTTTCGCAGGCAGCGCTCGACATCCAATTCTCGCAAATGCAGGCGGCTGATCAGGCACTGGCCGGACGAGTGATTCAGCGTCTGGATGCTGCTCAGCTTCAGCAGGTCCAGCAGTTTTCTGATCTGCGACGTGACAACGTCAGCAACGAATCGGAACACTGACGTTGAAGTAACTTCTGAAATAAGGCCACTTCCCGGTTGGCTGTTTGCGGCAGCCCCTGAGATTGACCTCAAAATAAGAAAAGCCTCATCCATCTTATCTATGGATGAGGCTTTATTTTTAAAGGTCGAGTTGAGTGACTCCGCGGTCGTGGATGTTTGCTGGCTGAACTCTGCCGTTATAAGCAATCTTCAGTCGGCGTCATAATTCTGTTCTTTCAGTACTCCGCTGATTTAAAATTCTGCAGGTGGGGATCTTCTAAACGGGCTGAAAGTTGCTCATCACATCTCGCAGTCGGTTTCGAGCGGTGTGCAGTCGCCGCTTGATCGTTCCGATCGGGCTGCTGAACGAGTCGCTCATTTCCTGCAGTGACTGGCCGTTGATGTAGAACGCGACCAGGGTATGACGGTCCAGCTCCTTCAGCCGTGTCAGTCCCGACCAGACCAGTTCGGCCTGCTCGGTCTTCAGCACGTTGTCCACAGGTGAAACCGTGTCCGACTGAATGCTGTCAAATACTCCAGACTCGACCAGTGCTTCCTTCGGACGTCGGACGATCCGGTTAATCGCCATCCGCACGGCGATCTGCCGGAGCCAGCCAGCAAACCGTTCCGGCTCACGCAGCTGACCGATCTTTCGCATCGCTCGGATGAAGATTTCCTGAGTCAGCTCCCGAGCCTCGGAAGCGTCCCGCAGTCTTCGCAAAGTGATGCTGTAAACAGCAGGCTCAAACGCTTCAACCAACCGGCCAAAAGCCTCCCGGTCCTGGTGCTGAGCCAGTCGAACCAACTCGATCATTCGAGTGTCTTCCATCTTAATCTACCTCGTTTATGTTAACCCCGACGCGATGCGCCGCGGCATTTAATTATGAAACCGTGAAAAAGTCAGGCATTCTGAAGATCGTTTGCCTGAACCGAATCGTCGTCTGGGGGGCTTCTTTCGAGCCTGCTTCAGATGTCTGTCAAAGTTGCATTGCCAATTGCGTGGCAAAGGCGAGTGCATGCAGAAACGCCTGCAACTTCGACGGGCAATGAAGCGAGCTAAGCCGACTGAGATCGAGAGTCCAATCTGAAAGATTCAGACGGGTCTCGAACCAGCACAGCCGAAAGTGAGGATGCTCGGAAGTTTCAGTCTTCAGCAGTTGGCTGCGTGAGCTAACTGCCTGAACTGAGCCACCGGGCTCCCTCAGCCTGCCTTGACCTGAATCCTGCAAGACATTTCGAAAGGCTACTCGCAGGGTTGGGCCAACTGCTTCAGCTCGAGAGAGCTTTCAGCACGACAAGCCTTCCCCATATCGGGGCGGACATACTGGCTGCGGCTGATCTGGCAGCAGGGGCCGGATAGGCTCCACCTTGCCAGGATATCGAATGCCCCGCTGAATGCGACGACATCGGACAGCCACAGGAATCACTCATTGGCGCCATCAGTGAGGCGTCTAACGAGCGTTTCGAGGCACAGTCCCGGCGCTTCAAACGACGTTCTACGCCTTCACCACGTACGCCATTGACCAGAATACCATTTGTTGTGGTATTGATTTGGATCGGCTGAATCGTGTTGATCTGAGCGTTAAACATCGGAGCACCTTTGCGGGTCTTCCCGCGAACGAAGGATGTTGGCTCTGAAAACCTTTCGTTATTTTTGCCAGAGCCGACTGCCCTCGATCAGGTTACTGTCTGAGTTTACTCAGGCCGAACTATGGTCAGCTCGGGTGTGTCCATGACCAATCGAGGACGGAATTTGATCGCCGCACCATACGGCATGAGTGGAGCATCCTGTAAAGGCTGCTGATGATACAGTCTGCACCGTCTTCTGCTGCTCTGACCACAACAATCGACGGCAGGTTCGCGGAAATGGTGAGCAAACTTCGATTTATTCTTAAATTGCAGAATTCTGCAACGAAATCGCAGCCCAGTGGCTGGTAGTTGCCAGCTATTCGTAGTCGACATGGACGAGATAGAGGCCGTTTGGTGGCGCGGTGTCGCCTGCTGCGGACCGATCCATCGCGGTCAGAATCCGGCGAATATCTCTGCCGTCCCAACGACCTCGGGCAACCGGCATTAGAGAGCCAACGATCGCCCGAACCATGTTGTAGAGAAATCCGTCTGCCACGATTTCCAGCCAGATGAACTCTCCCGCGTTCCCATCAGAAGGCTGTCGATCGGCTTCATCCAACCACAACGGGCAGAAATTCTGCCGTCGTACGGTGACCTCTTTGACGGTCCGAATGCTGCTGGACTTATTCGGCCAGTGAGACTCGAAGCTGCGGAAATCGTGCTTTCCAACCAACTCCTGAGCCGCCTCATGCATCGCCGCCGAGTCGATGTCCTGATGAAAATGCCAAACGTAGTTTCGTAGAAACGGGTTGTGAGTCCGGCAGTTGTGAATCACGTACCGATAGCGTTTCTGCACGGCCGAAAACGTCGCATGAAAATCCAGCGGCACTTCCTCAGCATCTCGAACGATCACGTCGTCGGGCAGAAACTTGTTCAGAGCTTTCCGAAATCCATCAATCGGGATCGCTGATTCCGTCTGAAAGCTGGCGACCTGGCCAAGAGCATGCACACCTGAATCGGTACGTCCCGCAGACAAGACGCTGGCTGCTTCACCAGTGAGTCTCTTGATGGCCTTTTCGACAGCCACCTGCACCGTCGGACCGTTCGGCTGAATCTGCCAGCCCACGTAGTTCGAGCCGTCGTACGCAATCGTCAATCGAATGTTCCGCATATCTCGCTTTCGAGCGTCGAAATGGCCCTGTGTCAGAATCGGCAAATGCAGGGTGGGCACAGCCCACCAGAAGAATTATTAATAAGTGGTGCCACCCTGCAGACTTTTAATCGTTAAGGCTGACCGATCAAGGTCAGCATTCGGGCGGCGGCGGCGAAGACCGATTCACGGGTAGTAGAAGTTGCGCACACCGCGGCAGTTTCCACTTCGCTGAAACCTTCAGCTTCCGCCGATGCTCCAAGAATCGCGAGTGCAGCAGCAGCAGCCTGCCGCTCACCAGCGTCTCTTGATTTGAGCGATTTTCGAAGTCGGCGAGCCGCTGATTCGGAATTCAGTCGCGTCAGGGCAACCGCCGACCACCGCCGTACTTCGGCATCATTCACTCGCAATGTTGCGTTTACTAAACAGCTAACCGAATCCACACCGCACGCCACGGCTTCGTCGAAGCGACCGAGAATGATGCCCCGCAAAACTTTTTCGCGATTCGTTTTCGGCATCCAGCCGGTGCTTTCAAGATGCTCCTTCGCGTCCTGGCGAAGAGTCCAGTCGTCGTCGTCGAGAAACTCGATTACCGCTTCTTCGCCGGCAACCTGCATTATCTTCTGCAGACCGTGCAGTGCTGCGGCTCGAATTTCGGGTGTGAGATCCTGCCTGACTTCTACGAGGAGCGGCACGCTGGATGTTTGCCCGATTGCTCCTAACGCTTCGGCGCTCAGACAACGAATCTCCAAAGACATCTTTGAATGCAGAACGCGAGCCAACTCTGGAACGGCAGCCACAACTTTAGCAGCCATCAGCCGTCTGATCGCCGCAACTCGCAACTCGGCACTCTTATGTCGCAACGCCGTTTGCGGACTCGCCGAAACTGACTTCGTAAAAGCATCGCTGGCCTGCTTCGTCGCAGAGAATTTTTCGTCGTTGGACTTTTCGAAAAGCAGCTCGACAGCCGCGGCGTTCTGCAAACCGGCCAACTCATTAACGGCCTTCGTAACGACTTCAGAGTCGTCACTGGCGAGGTCTTCTTTAATGGCTGGCAGACGTCGAGACATCGGTCCGTTTTCCGGGCTGTTGTGAAGTTTTTCGGATTGCGATCAACGACGGAGCAAACATTGGCGGCCGTGTTCGCGACATCATCTCATGAACAAACAATCGCAGGAGAGCATCGTACCCGCGATCGTTCGAATCTTCGAGATTGTCGAAGTATCCAGGCCCTTCGGGATGGTAGAACGGTGCCCAGAAATGTCGCGAATGAAACCCGTGTCCGATGAACTCTCCCCGCATGTTGACAAGCAAGAAGTCGTCGCGATGTTTCGCGGCTTTGGTAATGACGTCGTTCTACACCGCGTGAATCATCAAATCGTCTGGCCAGCAAGGCAGTCCGGCATTAACCGTGTCGCCGATCTCCCGCGCAAAACCAACAGACCAATAATCAGGGCGAGTAGAATGTCGTCGCTGAAGATTATCAGGAGCGAGATCCACGTCACGCCCGAGATCACCGCGAAGAGAATCGATGAGCAGAAGCTCACAATCTGAAACAATCTAACGCACGTGGACGCATCTGACACAACACGAGCGAGCTTGTCCGGAACAGGCATCAGTGTTCTCTCTAAGAACACTGACAGACAGTATCGCTGGTCAGGACGAAATCGACTTTGTGGCGCAACCGCAAAAATTCGTTAAGCTTCGCAAATTCCCGGGAATACGCGGAGTCGTTTACGCATCCCCTCTAGCGGAACTGGTTTCAGGGCAGGCCGACCGTGGAGATATCTCAACTCGTCGATCAGCACTACGAACCGGTATTCAGATTTGCATATCGGCTTTCAGGAACGTCACATGAGGCGGAAGATATTTCGCAGCAGGCGTTTCTGGATGCTCAACGCAAACTCGACACGTTGCGTGACCCCGACAAAGTTCGAGCGTGGTTGTTCATGATCGTTCGTAACCTTTACCGCCGACGAATTCGCGACAGGGTGACTCGTGGAGAATTCGCCTTGGAAGTGCTCGCCGATCCGATTGACCAAAAACGAGACAGCGACAAACGGGTTGAGCAGGCCCTCGACAGCGAGTCTCTGCAGCAGGTTTTGAATGAGCTGCCCGAGGAATTTCGTTCCGTTCTTTTACTGTTTTACTTTCGAGAGTTGAGTTACCGGGAAATCGCTGAGCAACTGGACGTTCCCATCGGCACGGTGATGAGTCGCCTGTCGCGTGGAAAAAAGCAGCTTCGCGAACGGATCAGCCCGGAAAGCTACTGAATTTAATTAGTTACTGATAATTACAGAGTTCCGAGTTTCGTTTTCTCAGGATTCCCGCACTGCGATGTGTGGAAGCTGCCCGCCTGGGGACGAAGCATCGAATTTGGAACAAATCAATGGACTGTCAGAACGTACTTGAACTTTTGGATTGCGTCAGAACGGATTCGGACGATCTCGATCTGCCTGAAATGGCCGACGCTCGCGCGCATCTGAACTCGTGCGATACCTGTCAGCAATCCTTTGCTGAGATGCAGAGTTTCGACCGGGCAGTGACCAACGTAGTGCAGAATGTTGACGTGCCTGACGGCCTTCGTTCGTCTCTGCTTGAAACATCGATTGGCGAGACCAGCGTCGAGGTACCTGCCGCCGCCGATAAACCAATAACTGAAGTCACCATTGAACACGAAACGGCAGCAAGTGCTCGACGACGCAAGTTGCAAGTCGCCGTTTCTGCGTCGTGTGCCTTAATGCTGGGAGTCTCAGCTTGGATATGGCAATCTCCGCCGATTCAATTCACCGAAGCTGTGCTGCTCGAGCGTTTACCAATTGACCTGTCAGCAACTGAGAAATTCGACACGGGTTTTGAACTGGTACTTCCGGCTCCCTGGACCGCCAATCCTCGATTGCGAGTTGGCCGTGAATTTCGCGGAATCGATCTGGACGACGAGGCCGGCCACGACGCTGCGGTTGCCATCTTCAGTTACTCGCCGTCGAGGAACGCTCCAGTCACCGGCATTCTCGCAGCGATCCCCGCCAGCCGAGTCGCGCCGCCGCCCGAATCCGGCAGCTTTTCTCAGGCCGATTCGCGGTACATCCAGATTGATGGCCGCCGCCTGGTCGCCGCCGTCTGGCAAGAGGGCGACCAGGTTTACGTTTGCCTGGTACTCGGCAGCGCCGCCGACCTGGAACAAATCCAGCGAAACCTCAGCACCGCCGCGGCGTAGGCGGCTCAGCAAGTTACCCGTTCGAAAGTCCATCAAAGCCGGTGTGATCGATCAGGCAATTAATCTGAGACATCCCGAAAAATCGGCAAACTTTCTCCACTTCGGCTCGTCGTAGCCTAAGTTCTAAGGTGGAGAATGCCAGGGACGGACAGCCAAGACTATCTAATTGGCACAGTTGGTACCTTCATCCTAAACTACCGAAACGGCTTGTTCGTATCGAAGTTACGAGACGGCGTGTCGTTCGCGTTGGGCCTGAAGCATTGCCGCGTGACTTTCCCCACTACACCCGCCTCGTTCCTTTCCGTGTTACAGGAACTTCGATTATGTGTCTCAAGCTACTTCGCAAATTATCTCTGCGAAATATGCGGTTTCAGACTGACGAATACAGTGTCGGACATGTTCCGAGGACGCACCGATCGCGATTATCAGGACTCCTGAACGTCGCTTTTCTGTCAATCTTCCTGGTCAGCGGTTTCGCTGATTCCCCAGTCACTGCTCAGGATGAAGTAATAACCGATGGAGCAACTTCAACCCCTGAACCGCCTCCGACTGCAGAACCGGCAGTCGCCGAGAGGGCTGACGCGGACTGGGAACGGTTGATCTACCTGCCGTACAAGAATCTCAAAGACGTTTTCGAAAAACATGGCTCGACGGTATTCATGCCGTACGCCGAGTACGTCAAACGCTGGCAGCAGGGCGACCAGCTTCCTGCGAAAAACATCGTCGAAGCGGTCGTGACAGAATCACACTACACGGCAACGGTCGATCGCTCGTTGCTGCGGATTAAGGCGAGCTTGAAAGTTCAGGTTCTCGGCAAACCGTGGGTCGAAGTCCCGATTCAGTTTGGCGATGCCGCCGTTGGCAAACTAACTGCTGAAGATGGCAAGCAGCTTCTACTGAAAGGAACGGGCAATGGTACCTACTCGCTGCTGTTCGGGCAGGCCGGTGAGCACCTGGTCGAAATCGAACTCGCAGCGCCCATTCAGACATCCCCGGACGGTCGCCAGGTCGACTTTAGTATTCCCGCCGTTGGCGTCACTACTTTCGAACTGGCAATCCCCGAAGCTGATCAAACCGTCGACTTGCAGCCACACCTGATCGCGATGCCTGTTGAATCAGCAGGCAACGAAACGCGAGTCAAAGCTAACCTCGGCGCGACGACGACGATTTCCGCAAGCTGGCATCCTCGGACCAGCCAGAAGCCAGACATGGACCTGCTTGCTGCCGTCACGAATTATCAAAAAGTGACGCTACGAGACGGCCTTGTTCACACGGATGTTTTCCTCAACTACGACATCCTGCGCGGCGAGATGACCGAACTGGCGATCGCCGTTCCGGTCGGACATCGAATCCTTGGCGTCTCGTCGAGCGATGCGAAAATTCGCGGCTGGCGTGCCGAACCCGGCGAGCAACGACAAACCGTCCGAGTCGAATTCCTCAGCCCGGCTACAAACAAAGTCTCAATTGAAGTTCACACCGAGCGGGAATTCGACACCACCACACTCCAGCTTGCAGGTCAGGACGACAAAGGGAATTACAATGGCATCCACGCCGTGGACGCTGTTCGCGAATCCGGACAACTGACTGTCGCCGGGGCCAGCGATCTTTCGCTGCAGTTTGAACAGGTGACCGGCTTAGTCCGCATTGAAGACGCCGAGATTCACGCTTCGATCCGTCAGGCCGGAGCAGCAACATTCAAATTCTACAGTTCCAATATACAACTGCAGGTTCTGGCAAAGCCCGTCGAAGCTCGGCTGGTTGTGAAATCATCCTACCGCTTCGACTTTGGCGACGACGAACTGAAACTCGCCGCAGACCTGGGCTACCAGGTGGAACGTGCCGGAGTTTTTGAATTCAAAATCGCACTTCCGGATGATCTCGAAGTCGACCGCGTTGACTCAACAACCGGACACAACGTTCGAGAGTTTCATGTCGAAGGCGACAGTCCACGAATTCTGCGAGTCGTCATGCAAAAGAAAACGGGCGTTGATGTCCAGGTCGGTCTTCGAGTGACCGCGCACCAGAGTTTCGAAGAAGCGTCAGAATCGCTCGAACTCTCTTTGCCGATTCCAGAACCGCAGGGCACCGAGCGGGAGACTGCCGAGGTCTACGTGACGGCACCGGAAGCTTTGGAAGTAATCACCGACCAGGAAAGCATCGAAGCCGCTCAGCCGCTGCCAGTTCGACCTGGCCAAAGCCGATCCGGCAAACGAGTCGCTGCGGCATGGTCGTTCAATCGCCGTCCGGTTGAGATTCCGCTCAGAACAAAACGTCGACCGACAAGACTGTCAGCTCAGATTGCAACGACGGTCGAAGTTAAAGAAGAAATCATCGAGGTTTCCACCGAGTTGCGTTATCTCGTTCAGTACGCCGGCCTGGATATCTTCCGCTTTGCTGTCCCTGAAGAGTTCTCAGAACGTCTCCAGGTAACGTCGCTTGGCAACGCGTCGGCACCGGCGATCAAACAGAAAGTTCCGGCCGAAGAAGCGGTCGATGGCTGGATCACCTGGACCATCACAATGCAGCGAGACGTGCTCGGTGCACACAGTTTCAAACTCGCCTGGGACGCGAAGCCAGCAGGAGCCGCAGAAGTCGGCGATGGTGAACCAGCAGCCGACGCCGGATCATCGGATGTCGTCTTCCAGACGGCCCGTGTCCTCGGCCTCGACGGAAGCGACGAAAAGCAACGTGTGGTCGCTCTCTCGAATGTCTCCGGCGAGATCGTCGTCAAGAAAGATCGTTCTTTGTCGGTCAGTGCAAAGGCACTCGATGAAAGTCTGGAAGCGATTGATGTCCGCGAGTTGTCGCTTCTGCCTCAAACCGGTTCACTGGCTTATCGATACTTCAAACAACCAGTCGGCTTCCACATTGAATCAACGAAGCATGAGATTCAGAAAGTCGTCGAAACAGTCGTTACACGAGCACTTGTCGAAGTCGTGACACGGCGGGATACCCAGGCAAATTACCGATGCCGATACCGAATTCGATCGAGCGAACGTCAACGTCTGCGAGTCGACGTGCCGGGCGGTTCTGAATTGCTGGGCGTTTTTATCGATGGCCAACAAGTCAGTCCCGAAAAGAACGCTCAACCAATGGAAGTCGAGGGCTGGGATTCGTACTTCGTGAATGTTGCGAGGCCAGGTTCATCTGACGATCTGTTCTCTTTAACGCTTCAAATGATGACTCCAATCACGGTCAAAACGCCATTTGACGGGTGGGTTAGCAAACCAGAGTTGAGGCTGCCTCAGGTCGGTGGAATCGAGAATTCGGGAGTGGTGGTGCAGCAACTGCAAGCTGTGATCTGGGTACCGGAAAACTACAATTTGGTCGGTGACTCAGAAGGGTTTACGCATGAAACGAAGCTAAAGCTTCGTGATGCCTTGGCCATCCGTCGCCTCAATGACATCGACGATTTCAATCCTGACAACTGGGTGGGAGTTCCGACGGCCGGTTTCATTGATTTTCCCACTGAGGGGAACCGTTTTCGATTCAGTAGTCTCGGCACCAGAAACTCAATCGCTTTAACCGCCGCAAGTCGCTCGCATTACGCGTGGCTTGCCAGCGGAGCGTTATTCCTCATCGCACTTCTGTTGCGGGATCTCTCGTGGGACACGAAGTTGCTGCTGATTCTGATCGCCGCATTCGCTTCCATTCTGTTTGGACTCAGTTCGCCTGGCTGGTCAGCGGAAGTCATCTCCGCGGCACGATTCGGCATCTATGCTCTGTTTGGTATCTGGGTGTTGCACACGGTGTTCTCGTGGAAGTCTGGTGGCAGCAATTCGTCACCAGAATCGCCAGACGAGGGGCCGCCGCCGGGCCCCAATGTGGGAGCGACGCTTCCCGTTGTGATTCCGCCGCCGGGCGTCTTTGACGATCTTCGTGAACAGTTCGGGAATTAAGGGAGCCTACCCATGAATTCAATCCGAACTGATTCACACATGAACTTCTATTGGACAATCATGCGAGCGCTGATCGCGCTGCTGGTTGTTACCGGAAGCTTTGGTGCACAAACGTCAATCGCCCAACAGCTATCTGACAGCAAACTTCCTCAACGGAAATCGTTTGTCCCGGTCGCTGACCTTGATGTTGTTTTGGCTGGTGACAACGAAGGCGTTCTGTTGAGCCGCGACGAGTTTCAGGCTCTCTACGCAAAGGCTCAGGCGAACGAAGCAGCAGCTCCGCGATTGCCCGCGGGCGTCGTCGTTTCTGACGCCGAATACCTGGCGAACATTTCCGGCGACCATCTTCTAATCAAAGCAACGGTCCGCTTCCGACAGTTTCAGACTGGCTGGACGACGCTTGCCTTGCCCTTCGGGCAACTGTCTGTTGAAAAGGCGTCGGTTAATGGTGAACCGGCGAAGCTTGGACGAACCACGCTCGCTGCCAAAGGTAAAGGCAAGCCTGCGTCGGTCCTGACACTGTTTCACAACCAGGTTGGCAATGCGACGCTGGAGCTTGAACTATCGACACAGCTCCATGCTTCAGGCAACGATCGCTCAGCCGCGTTTCAGCTGATCTCCGTTCCGTCCGGAACGCTCAAGGTCGAAGTTCCAGCCGATCGGCATCTCGTCGTCGGAGCACACGCTCTGGATCGTCCGTCGTCGGTTTCCGAACCTGCGGTCTACTCGGTTCCAGTCGGCGGCGTCACTAACCTGAGACTTTTCTTCAACGATCACCAGGGCGAGCAACGAGCCGACTCACTGGCTTTTGCTTCAACCGGCTACGGTTTGAATGTCTCTCCGGGAGAAGTCACCTGGCAGGCGAAGACGAATCTACAGGTTTTCGGCACCACTTATAATCAGATTCTCTGCACGGTCCCCAGCAGCCTTGAAATCACAGATATCGAATCAACGGGTCTTGAGTCCTGGGAACTGACTGACAATCCGGAATCGCCGGATTCGACGCTCATCGCACTCAATTATCGTCAGGCGTTCGATGGTGGCCGCGACATGATTTTTCGTGGAGTCATGGCCACCGAAACCGGAACACCTTGGACTGTCCCGAACCTGACACTTCGAAACGTCACTTCGCACGTCGGCCGAGTCACGATTCAACATCCAGCGGCAGTGCGTCTTCGCCTGGAAGAATCAGACGGTGCTCGCGCCGCCACTGGTTCAGCAGGCCAGCAAACGTTCGATGTGTGGCGGGAAGATTTTGAGCTGGCATTCGAAACAAAGACCCGCGAGCGGGAACTTCACGCCACTGTCACGTCACTGCTCGATCTGGCTCCGACCGGAGTGACATTCTCTGCAGCGACACAGGTCGAAAGTCACTTTGCTCCGTTGTTCGAAGTTACGTTTCAACTGCCGTCCGAATGGCGAGTTGAACTGATCGAAGTCGACGGCGGCTCGCTACCGTGGCAGGTCATACCTGGCGAAGAAGGGTTCAACAGCTACCGCATCGCCCTGAAAAAACCGCTCCCGCCAGGTAAAGAACTCTCGTTCCGATTTATGTCGAGCCAGGAAATCAAAGACTGGCCTGTCGAAGAAAACACCGCCGAGTTCACGCTGCCAACCGTTCAAATTCCGGAAGCATCGCTGGTCGAAGGCACGTTCGTCATTCGCGGCGGCGACGATCTGGAACTGAAAACTACGGACTTTTTCAACCTGGATCCTGCACCAGCCACTGCAATCAACGAACGACTACGGTTTTTCTTTCAGCAGTCCGACTACGAAGGCCTGCTGACCGTTTCGCGAAAGCCGTCGCGAGTTTCGGCTCAGTCGTTGACTTTCACGCGACTCGACCAGGTAGTGCTGCAATCACATTTACAGACGACACTGGATATTTCTGGCGGCGGACTACGAACGCTGACCGTCGGTCTGTCGGAGTCTGCCGGTGAGAATCTGCAGTTCACTCTTTCCGGAGCGAATGCTCGTATCGTTGAGCAACTTCCAGGTGACGTCGAAAACGAAATCCGGCGATGGACTCTCAATCTTGACCAGAGGATCAGTGGACACGTCGTTCTATCTGTTAACGCGACGACTCCGCGAACAGAAACCAACGAATACGACGTTCACGTGATTACGGTCCCCGATGCCGAGCGAATGAGCGGGTACGTGGCCGTTGAAGGTTCACCAGACCAACAACTCGAAATACTGACCAACAGCACAGCCGGTGTTGCATTACAGACTGTCGACCCGATCGATGTCCCAGGTCCTTCGTTTTACTCTCCACGTGAGCGAATCGTCGGTGCCTACCGCTTCAACGTACCAGGCCACTCGGTCGCTGTGGCGGAAACTCGATTTGATCGAGTCGCCGTGCCCACCGCCGTCTGCTACCGGAACAAACTGCGTTCAGTCATTGGCCGCACAGGCGAAGTACAGCACCGTGCAGAGTTTCAGTTTGTCGCCGTCGGAGCTCAAAGCTTGCAGATTCGACTACCAGAGTCTTCCGAAACCTCACCATCGGAACTCTGGTCGACTTTGATCGACGGCAAACCGATTGAAGTCCGCTCATCAGGCGGCGTTTACATTGTGCCTGTTCCGACCGACGGAGAACCAGACTGCCAACACAAGCTTGTCCTCTTCTACCGAACGTTTGGTCCGACGCTGACCGACGCAGGCAGAATCCAGCAAACACCGCCCGGGGTTGCCGTCATTCACAGCGAAGGTGCCGAGCAACGCCTGGAGACACTACAGCAAAGTTGGACGTTGCACTACCCGAATGGAACAATGCTCACATCCAGCACAGGAGACTTTACGCCGACCAGCACACTTGACTCAGTCAGCCTGCTGGGAAGTCTGCGAGAACAGTTCACCCAGATCGACCGAACGTCGCTTGTAAAACATGGATTCATTGCCGCCTCGCTACTCGCCATTGTCGGAGCAATCTCGCTTTCGTTCCGACGGTTGGGTTTCGGTCTGGCCGGTTGGGCCGGAGCATCGATCGCAGGTTTCGTGATGCTGATCTGGTTGTCGACGACGTTTGTAGCCGACTCTCGTGTAGCAACCGACTCTCGTGTAGTAACTGGCTCTCGTGCGGCCGGCTCTTACATGACGGTCGATGACGGCCGCTCGCTGATCGAATTTGCAGCCGAATCGGAAGAGGCACCAGCGGGAGGTGAACAGAGCAAACTGGAACGTTCAGTCCCCATTATGAATAGGATCCAAGCGATACCGCGTCTTCCTAAGCCCTCGACCGTTGCGAAAACGTCGCCCGGTTCACAAGAACAGAAAAAAGATTCTTTGTCCCACCAACTGCAGGACGCTGGCCAAACACCTGTTGCACAGGTCGAGGCTGAAACCGCGGAATCAATGGACGGAGACAGAAACGAGCTTTCAGCCCAAAAATTCGAACCACAAGACGTCGCAACCAATCGCTTATCAGAATCGCAACCCAACCAGTTGGCTCTTCAAAACGCGATGCCCGGGCAACCCGGTGAGCAGGCAGGGCAAGATGTATCTGGCAGACAATTTTCTAAACGCGGTCGAAGCATGTCCGGGCTGCTGTCGTTGTCGATAGCTCTGCAGGTTCCGCAGGACAGCCAGTCAGTCGAGTTTCGGTATGCAGGAAACCGGACAGCGGAATCTGGTATCGGGATCGATGTTGCCTGGCAGGATCGTGACGCTCTTGATCTTGGGCGAGTGTCTCTGATGACCGCCGTTGCTTTGTTCTTCTGGCTGATGATCAATCTTTCCATCCGAACACGAGCCATCCTGGCTGTGCTCGGAATATCGATTCCACTGGGGCTGGTATCTGTCGCTCCCGGCGAAACCCATTCCATTCTGGATGGTGTCTTCCTGGGATCGGTCGTCGCCGTCAGCCTGTGGATCATTCGAGCCGGTCTGAATTGCCTGGCGTCCGGACAACTTCTCAAAAGATGCGAAGTTAATATCAAAGCAAGTAAAGAAGCTACTGCAGCGCTGATTTTCGCCGCCGTGCTCGGCAACTCGACTGACGTACTGGCTGCGGAACCGGCACCGACCGTTTCTCCAGTTAAACCTGCAGCGAACTCAGTCATTGTTCCTTACCATTCAGGGGCAGACTCTGCCGAACGCGTCCTGCTGACTCGTGACCAGTTTCTCCAGCTCTGGAATCTGGCAAATCCCGATCAGAAACCTGGCAGTCCGGCTCCGACCACAGGTCAAATTGACGCGGCTTTCTACGACTGTCAGCTCGTCAAGTCTGATGATCGCAACGCGGCGGTCGAAGTTGCAGCGACGTTTATTATCCACAGTTTTCAGGATGGACAGATCAGCCTGCCCATTCCATTCAGAACGGTTGCGCTGAGCGAAGCTCTGCTGGACGGTGAGCCCGCAACACTGGTCAGTCGCTCGGACAAATCCGGGCAGCACATCGACGCCATCGTGAGCAGTAAAGGCCCGCACACGCTGGATGTGAAGTTCGCCGTTCCCGCTCAGGTTAATGGTTCCGTCGGACAATTCACGCTGCCGCTGAAAGTCGTCCCGTCAGGGCGAGTCGTGTTTCGCCTTCCGGCTGAAGGGCTGGAAGTCCGAGTCAACGGTTCAACCAGCGTCTACCGCCGCGCAACGGACAACGGAACGGCAACAATCGAAATTCCGGTTGGTGATGGCAGCCCGCTGACAGTTTCGTGGCGACCGCCCGAACAGCAAGGCATCGTCGCTTCGATCGTCCATGTCGATAGTTCGACTGCCGTCGTGATTGACGACGTTGGCATCTCAGAATCAACGCAGGTTTCCGTCAAAGTTCCTCAAGGTGCCGTCTCGGATCTATCGTTTGACCTGCCAGGCGAGCTTCGAGTTCGACAGATTGATGGTCCGCATCTGGCCGGCTGGGAACTGAACGAGCAAGAAGGCAATCGTCAGTTGCGGGTTTTCTTCAACCCGGCAGTGACCAGTGAAACATCACTCTACCTTCAACTCTTTCTCGATGCGAAGCAGGGTGACGCTGAACAGACATTGGATGTCCCGGTCATCGCGGCACGGAATGTCACGCGAGACACCGGTCTGGTCGCCGTCCTCGCTGCTGAAACTTTTCAGGTTCGGAGCGGACAGGTCTCTGGACTCTCGCAAATTGACTCGACTCAGAAACTTTCATTGCCTGCAGTCGATACGTCGCCTTCAGCATCAACCCGACTGGCCTGGCGATTTGCGAGTCGCCCGTTCGGGTTGCAGGTGATCCTTGGCCGCCGTCAGCAGGAATCTGTAGCGACAATTCAGCACGCGATACAGGTTTCACGCCGCAAAATTCACATGGCCACGTTGATGCGGGCTTCACTCAAGGGTGTTCCGCGGCCGGGCCTGACATTCGAACTGGCCGAAGAACTGCTGATACTCAAAGTCAACGCAACATCGATGTCCGACTGGTACGTCTCGGAATCGGACAGCACAAATCCCAGAACACTGACGATCGAATTCAACGAGCCAGTACTGGGGAACGTTGAAGTCGTCCTTGATTCTCAAATCACGAAGTTCCCCAACGACCTGTTCGTTGAAGTTGCGCCCCCATTCCCGCTCGAAATTGGCAAGCCGACTTCGTACGCCGGAGTCTGGTTCGACAATGCTTACGCAGCCTCACCAGACGTTACTAATGGCTGGAATGCTGTCGATCCTCAGCAGGTGCCGATCGAATTACGTAAACAGAATTCAAAGCCTGCGCAGTACGCATTTCGTTCCACCGCGGACGAAGCCGAAGTTATCGGTTTCGAAGTCGGCAGAGCGACCTCACGACTCGTCGCTGACGCGGTCGTCATGACATCGGTCGGCGACACGTTTCTTGATTACTCACTGGCGTTAAACTGGCAAATCAGTGATGCGGCCGTCGACCAGTTCACGTTCACGACACCGCTTTGGCTGAAAGATCGACTTGCGTTTACAGGTGGAGCAATCCGCGAAGTAGTCAGTGAAGCGGATGGTGAATCGGTCCGCTGGACATTGCACCTTCAAAACGCAGTAAAGAATCGATACTTCGTTCTCGCGACGGCGACAATCCCGCCTGCAACGAAAAAAGTAGAAACACCAGCCATCGGATTTCTTGACCCGAAATTCGACGAATACGGAGACCCAGACGGCTTCACTCCAATGGAAACTCAGCGGCAATACGTCCTGCTGATCAATCAGTCGCAGATGCAATTGTCATCCCGTCACGAATCATCGAACGAATCCGTCTCAGCTTCCGACATTCCGATTAACGTCGGTCAATCGCTGCTTGATCAGGCTGCAGATCTGCTACGCGTTCAAGACAAGTCAAAACTGCCATCGTGGTCTGTTGACCGCCTGGAGCAACAGGCTGGTGCGCCAGCGTCAGTGAACGTTGCTGACTTAACGTTGTCGATCGCCGCCGACGGCACATGGCGTGGGCAGGCCGTTTACACAATCAGAAATCGCCGCCGCCAGTTTCTGGGAGTCCGTCTGCCGACTGCGTCTCGGCTGCTGTCTCTGTTCGTGAAAGATCAACCATCGCGGCCAGTGATTACCAAACTGGACGACCAGGTAGTCCATCTAGTGCCGCTTCCGAAGGCGAGCAACTCGGACGTTTCCTTTCAGGTTAAGCTCGTTTGTGCTGGACAGTTTGAATCTGCATTGCCCAGCGGGTTCACGTTCCGCAGCAGCGAACTCGACATACCCGCTCCCAAAGTCGTCACACCAAATAAGAGTGCTGACTTCGGAATTCCCGTGGCACGAACGCTTTGGACACTTCACCTGCCCAAAGGAGTCGACTACAGCGTTCTGGATGAAGCAAACCGAACAAACGTCGTGCAAGGCAACGATGCAGAAAGCCAGAAAGCTTATCTGAAAGCGCAACTCTCCGACTTATCGGAAATGCTGGCCATCGTGAGCGGCAAGCGTTACACCCGCAAATCGAAGGTTGCAGCCAGCAATAATCTGAAGCAGATCGAACGCGGTCTACAGAATTATCGTGACAGTTCAAGTTTTTCGGGTTCAGACAAAGAATCCGCGGATCTGCAACGGAAAATTTCCGAAGTCGAACAACAACTGGTCGACAACAACGATCAGATCGAACTGTACGCCAACACGCCTGATGATGTCTTTTTCAGCGCCGACGGTCTGGTCAATCTCGAACAGCAGAACGACGTCTCGCAGCGACAGCAGGTGCTGACTAACAACTCTGCGTTGATCGTGGGAAATGGTGCCGTCAGTGTTACTCCACCAACTTCGATGACAGCTTCACCAGGTTCGATGGTAGATGGCCCAGGTCCTGGAATCGTTCCGGAGTTTGACGCTGCGACTCGCAGCAAAGGCACGCAGGTCCTCACACAGGATTCCAAATCTATCAACGGCTATGCCCTCTCCATCGAAACTGCTCAGACACGGACGACGACAGCACAGTCAAAGAAAAGTGCGGAGAAACAGATCGAACGGTTCAATGCCGGGACGCGAGTCATACGTCGGCAGCAGAGCCTTTCAAATATCGATAACTTGAACTCATTTGTCGACTTTAACAACGGCCAGGCTCCGGTCGATCAGAACAGCAACGGCATCCTGCCGAACAGCGGCGGGGCCATGTTTGGAAGTGACGGTAGAAGAGACTTCGGCGTCGGAAGTGGCGAGCGAACCGAATCACCTGCAGGTAATCCACGTCCTGATGAGGCCTTGCAGGCAAACGATGCGGCGGGGCTTAGTTTGCAACTTGCTGATATGCCGACTGTTGAACATTCTCTCATCGATAAGAGCAAAGGACGACTCAACGGACAGATGTTCGATGGCGGCACGGGAACTGCCGCAACTTCGAAATGGAACAAAGTTGGCGGCTTAAGCCTGCCGATCGACATTCCAACCGGCGAGCAATCTCTGAGTTTTTCACGAGTCGGTGGCGAAGCAAAACTTGCA
The DNA here is from genome assembly GCA_937904325.1 of uncultured Planctomyces sp. Taxonomy (GTDB): domain Bacteria; phylum Planctomycetota; class Planctomycetia; order Planctomycetales; family Planctomycetaceae; genus JABMPE01. The sequence goes on along the minus strand of CALGTK010000200.1, from coordinate 17,774 downwards.
CTGCGAATTCGTTCGCGAGAGCTTGTCGACACGGGAGTCGGCTTCGTGTGGACGCTGGTCTGGCTCGGCATTGCCGCGACTCTGATCGTGACCTTCAGCCGAGTCTCGACGCCTCGCGAACTTCTCCACCCGGCAGTCTGGATCCTGTTTGTCGGTGGCCTGCTCACCTTCCTGATCCTGCCCAGCGGCTTTAACGCGTTGGGATTTGTGGGTTTTCTGGTCGGGCTGCTCGCCTTGGCTTTGCAATTCGTCCGGGCTGGCCGAACAGTTTGAAGTGGCGACCGCTGACGAATCAATTACCTCCACCTCTGTCTGACACCTCTGTCGAAAGGTGCCGTGACGCGCCGGTTATGCCTGTTTGCCCATAGAAGCAGTCAATCGAAGGTCGATCGATGTCTGCAATCCGAAGACTTCGACTCCTCAGCCGTGTTTGCAAGCTAGATTTAGAGACGCCTGTAAAGCTATTTGCAGTAGCAGCGTCTCGATCCCGATGGACTCACCCATGGTGATTCAAAACCCACACGACTCTCTCGATACCGTCCTTCAGGAAGGATTCATTGTCGGGGAAACAGACGGTGCCTGGTGCGACGTTTTCCCGCTGTTTGCCGCTACAAAGCTGACGGTTGGACGTGAAGGCCATAACGATGTCGTGATCTCAGACGTTCGTTGCAGCCGTGAACACTGCGTTTTCCGGAAGCTCAATGACCATTGGTACGTTGATGATCTGGGAAGCTCGAACGGCACCTTTGTCAATGGCAACCGAGTCGAGCGTACCCAGAAGCTGCGCCCAGGTGATCGCATTACGGTAGCTTCCCAGAAGTTGATGTACGCAGCCACTGTGGTCGACCCGCAAGAGATTATCGCGAATTTCGAGCCCATTAGTGCAGGCAGTATTTTTTGAGGCATCAGGTATCTCCGTCAGTGGGATGAAGCCGGTCGATTCTCTACAGTCCGTCGCCACGCCACTCTCATTTCAATTGAGTGGACGTTTATGAAGGCGACGCGAAGGAGCTCTGGACATGGCTGCTACGATCATCGATGGAAAAGCCGTTGCTGCAGATCTGCGAACAACGCTTGCCAAGGATGTCTCAAAGTTCGTCAAACAAACGAACGTGCAGCCTCACCTTGCAGCACTACTGGTCGGAGAAGACTCAGCGAGCGCGGTCTATGTCCGAAATAAACAACGTGCCTGCGACAAGGCCGGGATCCGCAGCACGCTTCATCGGTTACCGACTGAGATCACGGAAGAAGGCCTGCTGGCCCTCATTACGCAGCTCAACGAAGATCCGACCGTTCATGGAATTCTGGTGCAACTTCCGCTCCCCGAACATATCAAAGAGCAAGTCGTCCTCGACGCCGTAACGCCGTTTAAAGATGTCGACTGCTTTCATCCGGAGAACGTCGGGTTGATGGTCCAGGGCCGGCCAAGATTCCTGCCTTGCACACCGCACGGAGTCCAGCAGTTATTACTGACTTCCGGAACTCAGGTTGCCGGTGCTCACGCTGTCGTACTTGGCCGAAGCGAAATTGTCGGCAAGCCAATGGCCATGATGCTCCTGCAACGCGGCGAAACTGCCAATGCAACGGTCACGGTCTGCCATAGCCGTACGGAAGGGCTGGCTGAGATTACCCGGCAAGCCGACATTATTGTCGCGGCGATTGGGAAGCCGAGATTTGTTACTGCCGACATGGTGAAACCCGGAGCCGTGATTATCGACGTCGGCATCAACCGCGTGGATAACAAGCTGGTTGGCGATGTGGACTACGAACCCGTTGCCGAAGTGGCCTCGGCGATCACTCCCGTTCCGGGCGGCGCCGGGCCAATGACCATCGCTATGCTGCTTCAGAATACGCTGACCGCTGCACAACTCAGCGTTGGCATGTCGTCCTGATGTTGAGTAATTCGCTTCATATCGCCTGCTGGATGGATCCCTGGATTGCACCATGTCGGACGAGCCAAAAACACTGGAACATCACTGGATCGTTGACCTGCATGGTTGCCCGGCGGGTCTGCTGGACGACCACGATCTGATCCGTAACCAGCTAAAAGAAACGACCGATCGATACGAGTTGAGCTTACTCAAAATTGTGAGTAATCAGTTTGAACCGCAAGGCGTGACTGCTGTCGGGCTACTGGCCGAGTCTCACCTCTCGATCCATACTTGGCCGGAACATTGCTACGCCGCTGTGGACATCTTCACTTGCGGCTCAGATCAACACTTGCACGCCGCGTGCCAGTTCATCGCCAACTCGCTAAAGGCGAAACAGTCGACAGTGCTTCGGCTGCAACGAGGCGTGCTGAATGCCGACGGACCAGGAAAAATCACGGCCAGTCAGGTAACGCTCGACGAGCTTTCGTCGTAGTCAGCGATTCCGCAATCGTCCACTGACAGAGTGTCATCCGGGCGATTGTCGTTTCAACGGCTGTTGCGTACGGCGTTGCTGGCCTGGAAATGCCAGCGGGGGAAATGCTGGTGGCAGAGGTGGCGTCAGCGGCAACGGCTTCAGCGACCTGACGAACTGCTTGAACGCGTCGTCGAGATTCTTAGCCGGGATCACCTTTGTCCGCGGGTTCGACGTTGTGCCCGTTACTTCGACGACGACTCCGACAAGGTTAGCCACTCCGCCTACAAGCCCCGCCACTTCAGTCACGATGGGAATCCAGATCTGAGACTTGCGAGTTCGAGAATTCGGCAACACCGACACGAATGTCAGGTCGAGTGAGTCATCGAATCCGGCTCGTCCGGTTCCATGAAGCTGCATCGGCGACCCAACGAGATCGATAGAGCTGAAGTTGAATTGTTCGTTGGCGATCTGAAAGTCGACTCGACCGTACTCAAAGAACGAGTTGTCCTGCGGAGCGACGGTCAATGTGTTAAGCACCTGAAAGACGACAGGCAGTTCATACAAAGCTGCCGGACTAATCTGCAGTTGACCTCGACCGGTAAGGTCTTTGGGCTGAGCCCCTTTCCCCTGGACGGTCATCCAACCATTCATCACACCTTCAAGGCGATCACGATTCTCCACATAGAGTTGCGAAAAACGCTTCAACTGTCCGTGTGAAAGGTTGATCCGTGCCAGATAATCGGTTGGCTGAGACGTCGTTGCCTGACTGTTAATAGACAGAACCCCGCCGACAAACCTGGCCTGAATCTGCTCGCTGGAATCTATCGGTCGATCCGTACCGTTCGGAACCAAAGCCTCGCGCGAACCGGCGCTGAATACGCCATTCTTTAGAGCAAACGGTCCGCGGACGTCGTAGAGAGAGTAATTGTCAAAAACTTTCAGGCTGGAAATATCCAGAATTCCGTCGGCATCAGCTTCATAGCCGTTCCACGTTCCTGTCGAAATGATTCGACCAGTCACGTCTGTAAAGTCAAGCCCAGCGCTGACCGTACCTTTATTCAAGTCTGTGGCGACTTCCCACGCTGCAGTGATTGGAAACTGAGGATCCTGCGTCCCTCGCAACTCCAGAAAACCGGCGACGTTAAGCGTCTGGTCAGGGCCCAACGTCGAGAAGACCGACTTCAGTCCCGGCGACAACGCCCGCTGGAAGGAAGCATCGTTTACCAGATTTCTCGCCGACCATTGTGAGAGAGTGGTACGCCAGTCACCGTTCGGTTCAGTCTGGACAGTGCCCACAAGGGACACTGATGTCCCTGCATGCCACCCATCAAAAGAATTGATCTTTAGTATACCATCAGCAAAGGCATAGTTCGCTTTGATCCCGGCCAGTTCGTAGGGGAACATGCGAAGGTTAGCCGTGCCTTCGTCAATCTGAATTTCCGGCAGAGTGATTCGGACGGGCTGACCTTTGATCATGCGAACGTCGGTCACCATGCGGCGAATCTTTCCACCCGGCGAAAACTCCTGCCACAGCTTCTTGAGATGCGACGGCAACGCAATGCGCAGAGACTCATCAATCTGAGCTTCCTGAGTCGTGACTGTCAGTTGCAGATCACTGGTGCCGGTCGAGGTGATGTACTTCCCGTCGGCACTCAGAAGTGCGTCGCCGTGCGTTCCGCGAAGCGAGGTAAAGTCCCAGTCTCGGCCGTCAAACTGGAGCTTGCCTGTCAAGTTTTCCACACGGTACGGGAAGCTGCGAAACGCCATCGTGCCGGCTTTCAGATAACCCGTCATGCTTGGGACCATCTTTTGGCCCGGCCCCGGCTTTCGCTCCAGTCTCACGTGGGCATCCGCAAATCCGCCAAGATTCATTGAATCAAGAACCGCTCGCATTTTGGAGTTGAGAGCACCGTAGAAGTTGTCGTCGAGTGGTAGGTCTTCGACATCGATTTCAAAAACGACCCACGCTTCAGGACCGGGATTCTGCACAAAACCTTTGAGTGTGATCGGTCGATCGCCGACTCGACCTGCCATGTCAATCCTTAGATCCCGACCGTCCTGAACGATCGTGCCGACAGCGTCTTTCACTGGATAAGGGAAAATCTCGTGAATGATGGATACGTGATTCGCTCGAACCAGCAGGCCCTGCGGAGTCCAATTTCCTCCCGGAGTCGCAGCAACTGAGACTTCCATGTCGAGCAAGCCACGCGGGTGATGAATGTCGTAGATCTTTCCAAAGCCGACAGATAAACGACTTCGTAACCGTTCATCGCAAACGAGACCCTTGATTTTGAGATTCACCTGTCCTGACTGGCCTGTATCAGACTCAAGGATTGATCCCGAAATATCAACTTCTGTTGGGCCGTTGACGGCGGTGAGTTTTCGGATGGTCAGTAGATGATCGGCGTACTCTACCTGACCGGTCAGATTATCAAGCGGAAACGGCAAGGCCGTGTTGGTGACGGCACCATCTTTGATGTCCACCAGAATGCGAACATCGGGTGTCGCCCCCGGAACCGGCACACTCACGTTGAAGGCAATGTCGAGATTGGCCAGAAGCCCGAGTATCGAGTTCCGGTCGCCGATCATTGGTGGCGAAATACTGTGGCCGCGAGCCGCTCGTGTACGGCTTCCAGATGCTTGCTGGATCTCTACATTTGAGTTATTGAAAGTTGCCGGCCGAAATGCAGATGTATTGGCCAGACCTGCAATCGAGAAAGGCGACTTCGCTTGCGGATTCGGCAGCTTTGACATCTCGTCTAACAGCTTCTGTCTGACAGCGGCTACTTGCACGGTCACGGACGGTTCAAAACTGGCAGCATATCCAAGCAACTTGTTGTCGAGGCCGACTTCGGTCAATTGCCCGTTGAGCGAACCCGTCTTTGTGTCGACATTAATTCGCCCATCAAGTTCCAACTGACCAATGTTGGCAACCTGGGCGTCACCTTGGATCAGAAGGCTGCGTTTACCGTTCGGCGTCAACTTTAGATTGGCATTGTCAACAATCACGGTGGCTGGTGGAGCGCCATCGTCCTTCATGATTCGCAGGACAAGTTGAGCGTTTTGCAGGTCAACGGTCGGAAGACTTTGACGTTTGTTGCTTTTGGGTAACGGAGGCAGTTCGTGAAAATCCCACGTCCCGTCCGGTAGCCGTGTGGCCTCGATTTGTGGCTGCAGCAAACGCAAATTCTGAACGACGACTTCCTGTCGATTCAGCAACGCTTCACGGTCAAGATGAACGATTGTGTCTGGCAGGTCGATCAACGGTCGTTCAGCCTGCGGCAGTGTCAACGAAAACTGCTCGACGTGAATCTGACCGGACCAGTCGAGTCGGCACTGACCGAGCTGAAACTGCAGATCCGGATGCCAATCCCTGAATACTTCGGCGACTTTTTCATGCAGCAGCCTGTCGGCATTCTTCCAGTAATAGTGCGCTGCCCATCCAGAGAGTCCGATAGCTACGATCAGGATGGCCAGTAGCCACATAATGGTTCGACGAAGAGTCTTCATCAGGAGATGCCTCCCGTTGCAGCCGCAGTCGGATTTTCCGTTCGAGGACGAAGCCGATCATAAATCGTGATCCCGCCGGCCGCGGACAGAATCAGCAGGGGATACTCGGCAGGTAATCTGTACCTCAGCGATCCTACGAAAATGGAGTGGATCGCTGTGAAGTAGATCACGGGGCCAGCCGTCAACAGAAGGCATCGCACATCGCACTTGCGACGCACCGCCGCGAACAATGCAAAACCAACTGTGGGAAGAAAGAACGCGGCAACGATCAAGCATAGCCACCATTGCCGAAACTGCGCCGCATTTGGCCACGGCTTCCAGAGTCTCGCAACCTTGATGCATCCAAGCTGTATGGCGCGACCGGGATTCTCGCGCACAAACTCCCACGCACGACGACGGTACTCATGGTCCATTTCGTACTCGGTCATTCTCGCGAGCAGGTTATCGTCTTCGAAAAATTTCATGTCACTGCTACCGGTCGCTGCAGGATGGAGCCCGTCGTAAAGGCTCGGGCCAACCCACAGCGTTGTTGGGATCGCATGGCCGATGACCTGCGAGTTGCGAATCGTCCATGGTGCCAGCGTTACGGCCAGGCCGACAACAACAAAGCCGCACTCGAGAGCCTTTGCAGTCATCACCACTCTGGTGGGAACGGTCGCGTTGTGCCTGCGGCCGAACCATGTCATCAATAAATGGATTACGCAAAACAGAGGAGCCGTCAGTAACCAGGATGGTCTGACATAACAGGCGACGCCAACGGCAATTCCAGTTCCGATCGCCAGCCAGATTCGACATTTCAATGTCCCTGAGGTTTCGGTCCGGCCATCGATCGACTGCCTGGACAACGGCCATTCGACCGCAAGCTTCGCCATCAAAATCAGACTGATCAGTAACGTCGCCGCGAAAAGAGTTTCGCTGAGGATCAGTGGGGTAAAGCCAACAAATGTCGGCGAAACTGCCGCCAGCAAGGTGGCAACGAGTCCCGCCCGCTCATCTAAAAGCGACGTACCCAGAAGATAAACGAACCAGCAGGCCACGGTGCCGACAAAAGCCTGCAACAACCGAACGGGTAGCAGTCGCTTGCCACCGAACTGGACGGACACGGCCAGAAAGACCGGATACCCCGGCATTCTCATTGCCTGCCGAGGCGGCGTGTAAAGCGTATAGTCGTCACCGTCCGCGATCTTTTGACCGAGTTCCCAGTATCCCGCAGCGTCTCCCGCAATCAGAAACTCCTGGTCAGCCGACTCCAGGTAGGTGTGCACCGAGAGCGCAGCTCCGATGCGGAGCCCCAGCGCCAGTAGCAGGACCCAGAGAACTTTCTGTTTCACGCTGACTCTGTCGATTCCCTTCGTACGAGTTCAGACACGAATCCACCGCGGCTAAGAACTGTCAGCCCAATCCTGCAAGCAGGACACTTCCTGACAAATGTCGCCAGATTCATTGCGCATCAAAGTCGCCATCCTGACGACGTAAGCTTTCGCGGGTGGATCGTATGGTAGCTGGAAAAACGCCGTCAATATCGCGTTTCAGTTGACGAGAAATGCGATATCCAACGTGAGATTTTCCTCTCGATAAATCGAGCTCAGAAAGCGTCCCGATTCGCGACGACAATGCCTTTCGAAGCAGCGATCCTGTCCGCTCGGAAAAGAACACCACACGGCATCAGGATAAGCGAGTTGCCCAGGACTGATCTAAGGCAGGATCACAACAAGAGCAAACGCCCAGCCGCCGCTGGCCAAGGCACCGGTCCAACTGAACTCTGGCACTTCCAGCGCGTACGGCACGCAGTCACCCGGTCGGCCGTAGCCGAAATCGTACACAGTGTGGCAGACACTGTTGCCTTCACTCATCATTTGATATGGCAACGTCGGGATCGTTGCGTAGAAGCGGGCGCCGGACAGAAACGGTTGCAGGAGACAGACTTCGTTGCCGTAGCGTTCAAGCTGAGGGTCTTCGAAATACAGTGGGTTATATTTCAACTGAGGAGCTTCCCACGAGTACGACAGCGGCGTCCAGTCTCGACTATAGCCAACCGTGTGTTGAACGACGGGAGCCTGGCTGAGTTTCCTGTAGGCTCGGCGTTCCGGCAGCAATCGTCTTTCACCATCGCCGTCGACCAGCTTCGGGGTAATACTGAGCGACTTTCGCCCGATGGCTCGAAAGCCTTCCGGGTCGTTGGCCGCCGCTTCATCCCAGATGGATGCGGTCGAAACGTAGCTTGCTGTGCCTTCTTCAAACGCTGCCGGAGCCGGTGGAACGACTTGAGAGAACTCGGCCGTCGTCAACGCCGGATTCTTAAGAGACATCACGCTGTTGTGACCTGTGACAAATTCGATTTCGTCGAGCAATTTCCCAGGCGTTTCCTGAAATACTTTGAGTGGAATCATGGTCTCGGCAGCGGCTTCGGCGAAGGCGTGAGACATCTCGACGTCTCCAGCCGCAAGTTCCAGCCGGGCTCGTGTCAGAAGCTTTCGGACATACTCGGGCGCGATGCTCGTTTCGTCGAGCGAAGCGTCTTTCACCGGAACTGCATCTGCTGTCTCGACAGCGAATGGTTCGTTGAGTATCAGAAGTTCGGCTGGTGGCTCAACAGATGCAATATCACTGACATCACCTTTCGGAGTTTCTTCTGCTGTTTCGACGAGTGTTGGCTCTTCTGTTGTGAACGACTCCACCGCGGTTTCTGCAGACAACGCCTGAGCGATTGTTTCAGCTTCAGAATATGGTTCCGGCAGCGGCACATCTTCAAACGGATGGATGCTTTCGTCTGCGTAGCGAGAATGCAGCCACTCAGCTTCTGAACCCGGAAAAGTTGGGTCGAGTGCTTCCGCAACAACGATTCCCTGCTGGTCATCCGGCATGAGCGGCATGGATTGCGGTCCAACTGTCGGGCTGAGGGGTGAGCTCTGATAGATCATCGCCAGATTATTGGCGATGCGCGTGTCGTAAGGTGCAAGTTCAGCTCCCTGACGAGTCAGCTCTTCGGCTTCGATATACTCGCCCTGCAGAAAGAGGGAGTAACCCCAGTCTGCAAGCAGTTGCGGATCTTCCGACGAAAGTTCAAAGGCTCGCCGGAAATTACCGTTCGCTGTGTCAAAGTCACCGCTTGCCGCCGCGATGATCCCGAGTCGGTGATAGACCACAGGGTTTTTCGGGTTATCTTTGACGAGCTTCTCGTAGGACTTCTGCGCGACTTTCGTCTTGCCTCTTTTTTCGTTCTGTCGAGCGATACTGAGGCGGGTTTCGTAGTCTTCAATCTGCTGACTTGGAAGTGGCAGACTGCTGGCGATGGACGCGGCACGCTGTGCCGTCTGATGGCAACCTGATACGGCGACGATTCCCAGCAGTGCAAGTGTCAGGGAGGCTGCAGTCGACTTCATAGAAATCACCGTATCCTTGAAAGCTGGCGATCCGCTCAGCCCGCCGTTGTAATGCAGAAACCGTTTATCAAACTTGTCACGTCGAAAACGGTCAACCTAGTGTTATCAGCAGCCCCGACTCTTCGAACTGGGAACTGCTGATGTGTTGCCGCTGGACGGACTTTCCACAGACAGAACGTCCGCCGCGTAAACGACACGTCTGGAGTCTTCGTCATAATCGAAACTCAAAATCGACAGCAAGCAGATCGACCGCTTCTGTCGTTGCAGATTTCGGGACCGTTACGTCACCCACAACCGTCATAACCGGTAAAGTCTAACACTGGTGAGGAGCGACGTTGGGAAGACAGTGGGTGGCACAGGTTGCTCGCAACCAGTACGACGAGGCCGCAAGAGGCATGGCACCGTCAGCTAAGAAATTCCTCTTGTCGCTGCACGACACTGGTACCCAGTACCCACGAAGGAGTGGTGCGTCGAGACACACCCTGTGCAAAAGACCGTTCAGACACGCGAGCCATTGTCGCCATCTACCCAGCCAGCGTGGCGGCAGCAGTGCGGAGGAGATGCTCGGTTTCTGCGAAATCGATGCAGCCGTCCGTGATGGAAACACCGTGCTCGATTTTCGCTGGATCGGTAAGATTCTGATTGCCGGCTTTGAGATTGCTTTCCAGCATCAGGCCCATGATTGAGGCGTTGCCGGCGGCTTTCTGCCCGATGACGTCGTTCCAGGCGACGTGTTGCTTGCTGTAATCCTTGTTGGAATTTGCGTGGCTGCAGTCGACGATCATCTTCGGTGTCAGGCCGGCTGATTCCAGTCGCTCGGCGGCAGAGTTGATCGACTCGGCGCCAAAGTTCGGACCCGACCGACCACCTCGCAGCATCAAGTGCCCCCACGGGTTTCCCGCGGTGTTAACGATACAGGTTCGGCCGTCCTCGTCGATGCCGAGGAAACTGTGTTCGGTCTTTGCGGACAGCAATGCATCGAGTGCGCTCTGCAGGCTTCCGTCGGTTCCGTTTTTAAATCCGACCGGCATCGAAAGTCCGCTCGCCATTTGCCGGTGCGTCGGTGATTCCGTCGTGCGGGCACCGATCGCTCCCAGCGTGATCAGGTCGGCGATGTATTGAGGCGTAACCGGTTCCAACAGTTCGGTCGCGGCAGAGAGACCGATTTCGTTGATGTCCAGCAGCAACTTGCGAGCTCGGCGGAGCCCGGTATTGATGTCGAACGTGTCGTTCATGTGGGGATCATTGATCAGCCCCTTCCAGCCGACTGTCGTGCGTGGTTTTTCGAAGTACACACGCATGATCACGAAGATCTGATCCTGAACTTCGTCGGCCAGTGTCTTCAGATTTTGTGCGTATTCCAGCCCAAGATTCGTGTTGTGAATCGAGCAAGGACCGACGATCGCGACTGGCCGCGAATCTTCGCCAGAGATGATTTTCTGGAGAATCTCGCGATGAGCAACGACAGTCTTAGTCGCGGCTTCGGAGATTGGAAACTCGTCCTTAAGTTCCTTTGGCGAAATCAGCGATTCGGTACCGCGAATTCGGAGGTTCTGGGTTCGTAGTTCCTGGGGAGTCGGCATGGTTCACCAAAAAGAAAAAGCACCCTCGATGTATTGAGGGTGCCAATGGTACTGCCCAGCAAGGTTCTCTTATTCAACGTTCGAGGGAAGTGGGCCACTCGCGTCGAAAAAAGCGGCCGCTCATTGTGTTTGATACAGAAAGCGGCCTACTGGTAATTATTCTGTCAGACCAATTATGTGGCTTTGTTGAGGCGTGCGCGACGTTCTGCACGTCGGCGAGCTCGACGATCAGTATCGCTCGGCTTTTCGTAGTATTCGCGACGACGCATTTCCTTCTTGATCCCAGCGTGCTCTACGAGCTTCCGAAATCGCTTCACTGCGTCCTGAATCTTCTCCCCGTCTCGAAGTCGCAACTTGACCACCAAACGCCCCTTTTTCTTTACTAACTGAGCTTGCTCATGATTAATCGCCTCTCTCGTTGTTTACTGAGAGGTTGTTGAAAACCGGCGCAAATTACGTCCGGGACAGTTTCTACAAGGCCGAGCAGGATACGGATTCCGTGGTTCTTACGCAACCGGACGAGTCGGCCGCAAACACTGGAATTTCCTTCTGAATCCTGCCCCTGAACTTCTTCGTTGCGCTCGTTTGTTCTCAGTATTGCATAAGCGACGGCAAATAAGAAAAGAGGGACGACCAATGATGGCCTGCCCCTCTTGAATTCAATTCTGATTGTGAATCTCCCATTGGCTGATTCAGTACAGAACACCAGTCCTGTAAAGAATCAGCGAGCGTCCCACCACCAGCGGTTTGCAGGCAGTTCTTCGTCCGTTCGAACCTTGTCGGCCGTACCGTCCAGACGAACGCCTGCACGGTAGACGCTGACGTCGGCGATCACGCTGCCAAGGTCAGCTCGGACACCGCCGGCAACCTGAACAACGATGTCGCGACCACGGAAGACTCGATGGTTGACGACCGAGTCAACTTCCCGCGGAGCGTCGTGCCGAGTGGTGATGTACGAACCTTCGTTGGAGAAGACTCCCAAATCCCAGCCAACGTTCCGAGCTACTCCCTCGTGCTGCAGAATCGCGGCGACGAGCGAAAGGTCGAAGACATTCTTCAGATCGGCAAAAACGATGTCCTGCTTCGCCAGTTCCTCGTACTTTGTCGTAAATGTTTGAGCAAACACCAGATTCGAACCCTCAGACTGCCCGGTCTGAACCTGCTTGCCCTGAGCGTTCAGAAACTGATTCTCCGACTGGCAGAGCACTGACGAGCCAACGAATTCAAATCCGTTGCGGTCTGCAGTGTGCAGAACAGCGTCGTACTTCATCGTCAGCCACCAGCGCAGAGCGTCCAGCTTCGAAGCTTTCTGCTCTTCGGCTGTCATCAGGTCGAAGATGCTTGGAATCTTTGAGCTGCCTGCGAAGTCGTACTTACCGATTCCGATGAGTTTCATCCGGTAGTCAGCTTCGACGATCGTTCGAGCGACTCGCGATTCAGGATTGATTCCTGAGTAGACGATGTCCTGGCGTCCGAGCTGCTGCTGAAGTTGGCCGACCCAGTTTTGAACGGCGGCACCGGGACGCAGCGGGCGCGAGCTGGTCTGCTCGACGAAGCCCTTCAGATTCTTAAGACCCTCTTCCCGAGGATTGATTGAGCAGGAGAAGAACTTCTGGCCGGTGGCCGAGAACGCTCGCAATACCGTAACAAGGTCGTCGAGCTGCATGACTGGCTTGCCGCTTTCGACACCGACCGGCAGGCCGTTGTCGTTGTACTTCCAGCCTTCGGCCGGGCCGGCGATCACGATTTCCTGATCCTCCGGATAAACAAAGACGTGCTTGATCGAAGTCAGTCCACCGAGCAGCTGCATTGAAATCGTTGGTTCTTTGCCCTGCTCAAGCCGCCTGGCAACGGCTTCCTCCAGCCGAGGCAGCGAGATGACTCGCAGGCCGCTGACTTGAGCTATTTCGTTGTTCAACAGAGCTTCGCGAACCTGAATGCCGAGGTCTTTAAGACGACCAGACTGTTCCTGAGCAGTCTGAGTTCGCAACACGCCGTTCGGTTCGACCCGAACACCCTGTTCGAATTCAGAGATCGTTCCGCCCGAACCGTCGACTTCTTCCCAGAGGCCTTCCGTTTCCTGCATGATCAGATCGATGAGCTGTGTGAAGTCAGCACCGTTGCCGCCAGCCAGAGCCTGCTCGTCAAGATGCCTGTCACGAGCGATCTGCCGTTCGTTGTAGTCTGGCATCGAACGAATCGAACCCAGAGCCGCACCAAAGTCACCAATCTTGAGTTGAGCATCAGCGACGAGCCCCAGCAATTGTGATCGCTCTTCAGCGTCGGTCGACGTTTTGGCAATCTCAACAGCCCGCGTGAATTCGCCGAATTCGATGTGAGCCAGAATCTGATCTTCGAGCGAGGTGACTGGGTCGGCCAGTTCGTCTCGATCAGTAAGGTTCTCCCGCAATGAAGCAAGGGCAACCTGATGGTCAAGGTTACCAGGATCGCTGGCGGCGACTGAGATGACCGTTGTCGTAGTTTCATTCGCACCTGCAACTTCGGGTTCGTTATCTCCTGCAGAAGCTTTAAACGCGGCCAGCGGCCCGGCAATCTCTGCGGCGCGAGCCTGCTCCTCTTCAGCGACAGCCGTCTGGGCAATCTTCTGATAGAAGAATCCGCCAGCCGCGGCGAGCGTGAGACAAGCCACGACAACGATTATGGTCGCGTCTGTCGATCCGCGTCGAGTCGCGAAAATTCGAGGCTGGTGCGTTCGGACCTGCATAACTCGTCTCCTGGGTGGGTATATCTGCCAGCAGCTTGTCTGCCTGGTAGATATCCAGACCGTAATCCTGGGACTGATAATTGAGTGAGTTCAGTAGTTGACTAGAAACCTGGTTCCGCAACGACTCCTGTAACTTTCGGCGCGCGGAAGGATTTCCTTCCCGTTCCCTACAGTTTGCATCAGAATCATCCTGAGACAAACCTTCGTCAAGAACTTTCGAGTGAACTTCAGAATGCCCACTATCACTGATCCTTGTAACTGACAATTTCGGACCGGATTGACAGGCGAGTCAGGTCGAATATGGGCTCGCACGCGTTTTAGTGCCTCTTCGTGTTTGTGTTGTGTTTAGAAACAGCCAGGCCGGTCGTGCAGATTGGAAACGTTGGGCCGATTGCCGGTTTTACTGATCCGCAAAGCGTTCAGGCACAAAAAGAGGATGTGTACACATCCGGTGGGTGTGTGCGTTCGTTGCAGTCACAACAGCATGGTCTGAGTCGGCATTTCCATTGTTTCCGTTGTAGCAACTGGGACCATTTGGTGGGAAGGTTGCAACGAACCCATTTCTTTGGGTCTGTCCGTCTCAAATCGATCACCCAGAGCGAAATTTGACTCTTCCTGAGACGATCTTAAGCCCTCGATCCCGGAATACGCCAAAGATGGGTTCTGCCAGCAGTTGATTTGGGCCATGTCCAATTGGATCACTCGCTATGTTCCATTCTCGCCAGTTCCTCCGGAACTGGTTCCTTTGACACGTTCACTGACGGCGATCGTATTGCTTGTCCCGTCTGCGATGTCGCGGATTTTCATCTTCGGTAGCCAAACACTCCTCGAATATTCCAGACTCTGGTCACACTGCGACCAGAGTCCCTCGAGCAGAACACATAGTTGTTTGTCCGAACGTTTTCATAACTATACTCAAGAAATGATGCCAAAGCCGACTCTTAACCGATGTTCCAATTGGCTGAAATGGTGGAAAACCGAAGCCGGCAGAAGTTTGAGATTCTCAGCTCTGTCGACTTTTTCCGCTTTCGAATGGCGGCATCCAGCGACGACTCTGACAAGTTCAGTCGCGGCTTACCGCAAGCAATCCTGCTGGCAGTTTCAATAGACGCGACATCGAGGTTTTACATCGCTACCTTCCGACGTCCCACCTCGAAATCCCCGCCTTTGACGTTCCAATTTCAAAGCACTACACGCTCAGAATCTGGAGATATGCCATGGCTACTTCTGTCATCCAACGACTGCGACAAAATGCCGTTAACCTGATGGTCAAAGATCAGGACGTCAAACAACTGGCGAATATCGTTGCCGAACTGTGCATGGTCTGCGAAGACCAGCAGAAACGAATCGTCGAACTCTCTGACGAACTTGAGAAGGTCCGCGGCTCGGTGGTTTAACAACTCGCAAACCGAAGGCTGATCAAGAAGCGAGGTCATTTAACGCTGCACGAGAGAGTTCGAACACGGTGATCTCTGGTCGAACATTAAGCCGAACTTTCCGAAGATATCCCAGTCCGCGATTCACGTAGAGCGTCCTGCTTCCGGAAAGATCGATTTCCCCTGCAGCGTAGTCGCGATTTCGAATGGGCAGAATCGGCGGCTTGCAGAACGGCAGCCGAACCTGACCGCCGTGCGTGTGGCCTGCCAGGATCCAGCCTCGATAGTCATCCCACCCCGGCTGGTCGACGAAGTCCGGGTTGTGACAGAGCATTACCGATGGCCGATCCCCATCGCCTGACGACAATGTTTCGTCCAGTTCGTGAGTCGGGCCCCAGAAGTCGTCAACGCCCAGCAACCGCAAGCCGCCAATTTCAATAGCCGAGTTTCGCAGCAATTGAATACCGATTCCGTCGAGTTTCTCAGTCAGCGCATCGGCCACCTGGCGATTCGTAAATCCATCGCGAGAAAAGCCGAAGTCGTGGTTCCCGGTGACGGCGATCGTCGCCAGTTTCCCCCGTTGCATATCGGCGAGCAAAGAAACGGCCTCGTCAATCCGAGCGGGTCCGTCGTACGAAACGAAGTCGCCGGTCACCGCTACAATATCTGGCTCCAAAGATGACACCAGCTCCAGGCAATGCCTCAGATATTCGTGGCTGACGATTGGTCCAACATGTAGATCGCTGATCTGGACGATCGTCTTGCCAATCAGCGAGTCAGGAAGATCACGCAGCGGCATCGGAACATTTACGAGCTCGACGTTGTGAGGTGCTCCCCACAACGCCCACGCTCCGGATGCTGTGCAGGCTGCAAAGCTGCCCGCGACTCCCGTTGCAAGAAACCGACGACGAGACCATCGCTTGCCATCATCGACAGAGCCGGTCACAACCGAGTCCGATTCCGAAATACTCTGTGGCGACGGAGCACTCTTCACGTCCAACTCTCCAATACGCTACCTTAATCAAACGTGTTCTTCGGATCGGGCAGCAACCGGTCTCAGTGGCGACGTCGATGAACCGGATCGGGTTTCCGAGTGCCACGTCTTTGTTATAGTCAAATCCGGTTCCGGTCGACCAGACCGATGCAACCAGTCGGCCCGCCGCATGATCCAGCCCGATTACCTGGAGAGCTTTCCGTGAAATTCTTCCCGCACGCCGTCCGTCATTCTGCTTCTGCCATCACAGTCACATTCACACTCGCGGTCGTAGTAAACGCCGCAGACTGGACGCAGTGGCGAGGCAACGAACGAAATGGAGTTGCCAGCGAGTCCCCTGCCCTGCTGAATAGCCTGCCGAAAAATGGACTGCAGGCGGCATGGATCAGCGAGCCGATCGGTTCGGGCAAGAACGAAGGTGGCTGGGGCTCGCCGGTCGTTGCGAGCTTTCCGGGTAACGAAACCGCCGAGCAGCGAGTTTACCTTTTCACGCACAAGCGGGTGAAGATCAGCGATATTCCCAAAAAGAAGTTTCCCTGGCTGGCTCCGCAAAAACGAGTCGGCATGACGGATGCTGAATACGCCGAGTACGAAGTCAAGCGTCGCGACGAGGACGAAGCCATCGCCAAAGCGTACGTGTTTCGCGAAACGATCTACTGCCTGAACGCGGCTGATGGAAAAGAAATCTGGAAGAACGAAACTGACTCCGTCTACACAAGGTTCCCGCAGTCAGGTTCACCGACCGTCGCCGACGGACGGCTTTACATTCTCGGAGCTGGCGGTCACGTACGCAGCGTTGACGCCTTAACAGGTAAGAGCATCTGGAAAGTCCGACTCCCAGTCTCATTCCGCGACGAGTTCTGGCAGTCATCGTTTCTCATCACGGATGACCTGGCCATCTTTCTGGCCGGGCACCTTTACGCAGTCAGCCTCGAAAACGGCAGCATCACGTGGGAAGGCGATCCAAAGAAAACCAGCGGCACGCACACCAGCCCTGTGTTGTGGCAACACGACGGAACAAACTTTGTCGTCCTGAACGCGGGCGGCGGAACGAGTATCTGCGTCGAAGCCAATACTGGCAAAGAAGTCTGGTCAGTGAAGTCCGAAGCCGGGCTTTCAACGCCTGTCGTTTCAGGCGATCGTCTCATCACTTATTCGAACAGCCGCAAGAAAGGCATGCGCTGTTTCAAAATGTCGACCGCCGGTGCCGAAGAGCAATGGGTCTTCAACGGTTGCCAGGACAAAGGCAGTAGCCCAGTTGTGGTCGGAGATTATGTTTACGTCCAGGGTGAAAAAAGACTCGCCTGCGTGAATCTCGAATCCGGCGACTCCGAGTGGATGACGACCATGGACGTCGGCCAGCCACAGTACACATCGCTTGTTGCCGCAGACTCGAAAGTCTACTACGCCCTCGAAGGAATACTTTGCGTCGAAGCAACACCTGAAGAATTCACGCCGCTCTTCAACGCCAAAGTCGATAACTCTGGACTGCTCAACACCGAAGACGCGCTGCGAGAACTTCACGGCGTCAACGCTCTGGCGAAAGAAAGCCAGGGAAAATCCGAAAAACTCTACCAGTCGAAGATCGGAAAACAGGGCCCACTCACTTGCGCCACCCCAGCCATCGCCGACGGCAAAATGTACGTCCGCCTGAAAAATGCCCTCGCGTGCTACGACCTTCGAGCCTCGAACTAAAGCCGATCGAATTTAATCGCAGCGGTAGCCGCAGTGTTTGAAGTAGTTGCGACATTCTTCGTTTGAGAACTGGTCGAGGATGCGACCGCATAGATTCCAAAGTGCGTCAACAGTTCGCTCCGTTCCATCACGGAGCAGCTTCTTGAGTTTCGAGGATGCAAG
>CALGTK010000199.1 GCA_937904325.1 uncultured Planctomyces sp. | reverse complement strand
GCTTGAGACCGCTGGCAGAGTACGGACGCGTGACTGTCCGCCCTGAAACCAACGACGGCTCGAAACGGTCAAACTGGAAGAAAGCACCAATCACGTACGACACACTGGAAGCCACGGTTGCCAATGCACGTCAGCGACTGGCTCGCAATCCGCAGTTTGCCGCGAAACTCGACCAGCGAGGCCGTGAGCGTGCCTTGATCCACCGTATGCTGGTGCTCACTGGACTACGGTGTGGCGAACTTGCATCACTCAGGATTGGCTGGCTCGAACTCGATGCTCCGACACCGTTCGTGGTTCTGGAAGCAGGCGATGAAAAGAATGGCAAAGGCAAAGAGGTCCCACTTCGGGCAGACCTGGTTGTTGAGTTGCGAAAATGGATTGAAGACAAACGAGAAAAATTCACCGGCGAACCTGAAGCGTTCATGCAACAACCGCTGTTCTTCGTCCCAACAAGTCTGTTGCGAGCATTCAACAGCGACCTGGCGGTGGCAGGTATATCAAAGAAAGATCATCGGAACAGAACAGTTGACTTGCATGGCATGCGAATGACGCTGGCTACGATGCTCAACAAGTCCGGTGTCGCACCGCGAACCGCCCAGGAAATCCTGAGGCACTCGGACATCCGACTGACAATGGAAACCTACACGGATGCGAAGTTGTTGAACGTCAGCGGCGCGTTGGATCAGCTTCCGAGATTTTCACCTGATCGGCCACCGGAAAAGCCATCCGAAGCAATGCGTGCAACAGGTACCGCTGGCGCGCTTCCCCCTGTGCTTCCCCTTACTGGTGCCCTTCCAGGGCTATCTGAGTCACTTCCTGTCATTTTGACGGCTGAAGCCACGTCACGGAATACGAGCAGGGATAGTCACAGAAACCCCACGAAACCTACGAAAAAAGGCTTATCAGAGGGTAATTCTGATAAGCCTTCCGAATCGGGACGACAGGATTTGAACCTGCGACCTCTGCACCCCCAGTGCAGCGCTCTACCAAGCTGAGCCACGTCCCGTACCAATGAAAAAAGATAGACTTCACCATCTCAAGCCAGACACTGATGATATTTCGAGTTATGTCGCGATGCAACTCCCGGATCGGCCATGTTCGCAGTCTTAATAATGCTCGCTTAGACGCGACTGAGATGCGAAAAACGCGTCAATGCAGCGAGTGCTCCCTGAATGCGATCGTATCCCCTGTTGCCTGCCTTCCATCGCACTACGCTCACAAAACCACCGCCGCTGCTACATGCATTTCCTGCATAACGTCAACGCCGCCCCAACCAGGCCCGCCGAAATCATGTTCTTCATCGAACTGCCATATTCAGAAACGAATGATTCGACCTGATCTTCCATCCGTATTCATACCGCTTCGTCCCGAACGTACTCTCTGTGTGGCCAGAGTTCTACCGCGTTCTGCAACTCAGTGGCATACTCCCGGCCAGATTCACCAACAGCGTGCGATACATCTTTCACGACGAACGTGCGGAAAACCGGTTGCTGAATGTTCACCGTCCACTGCCTCATTACGAGCTCGATAACAAGAGCTGTGTTCCCGGCAAACAGGCCATTAAATCCAGCAAGCAAGTCGCGTTCGGCACCCTCTTGAAAACAAGATTGGCGGTCAATCGAGTGCAGAGCTGACACTAATCGGTTTCTACGAGGAGCATTACGACAAAGCCAATGACAATCCGATTACGAAATACATGGCCACGTTCATCGCAACCCGAGCCGTCAAACCTGCAACCACCGAACGTTAACCAGCGAATACCTGCAGGCAGGACGTACAAGTCTCGCTTGTCGAACACTGTACAGATCAGTTGACCTGACCACACCGAAAACGATAGGACTCATCGTGTGGATGGCTAACGCTTAGTTCAATGTGATAAGCCAATCCGACGCACAATCTAATTGTGACGAATTCCGTAGGATCGATTCATGCTCATTCGACACTTCTCGGTTTCTATCTGTGTGATCATCTTCTCACTGATGATGAGTCGCGCTCGCCATTGCGGCGCCGTCGAGCCGAATTTCGAGACACAACTTGCACCGCTTCTCGCGGCCCGGTGCATTGAGTGCCACAACGGCACATCTCCCAAGGGTGGGCTGGATCTTGCGACGCGGAACGGATTCCGCAAAGGCGGTGATTCGGGGATCGCCTTTAAGGCTGACAATCCAACGGGTAGTCTTCTTTGGCTGCGCATTAACGATAACGAGATGCCTCCGAAGCACCCTCTTTCCGAAGAGGAGAAGCAACTATTCAAGCAATGGATCGTATCCGGCGCAAAGTGGAGCGGGGGAAATATCGACCGGTTTCGTTACACCAGCACATCAAGAGCGGGTTACGACTGGTGGTCGCTAAAGCCCGTCCGGGATGTCTCACTTCCACGACTCAACGATACCACCTGGCCGCGTAACGGTATTGACCAATTCATCCTGCCGCGACTTTCCGAGCATCAGCTTTCTCCGACACCGGTTGCGACACCACGAACGCAGATTCGCCGAATTTATTTCGACCTGATCGGACTCCCACCGGCGCCAGAAGTTGTCGACGCGTTCGTTGCCAATCCCTCAGACAAAGCATATCTCAAAATCGTCGACGACCTGTTGTCATCACACCGCTATGGCGAACGTTGGGCGCGTCACTGGCTGGACGTCGTGCGCTTCGGCGAAAGCAATGGTTTTGAACGAAACGACCCACGCCTGAATTTCTGGTATTTTCGCGACTGGGTGATCAACTCGCTGAATAACGACATGCCCTACGACGAGTTTTCCCGGATGCAATTGATCGGCGATCTGATCAAGCCAGGTCCCGAAGGAGCCGCATCGACGGGGTTCCTCGTGGCGGGCATCCATAACACCGTCGTGGGCGGCAGCGAGCGAATGAAGAAACTCGCCAAGCAGGATGAACTGGAAGAAATCATTTCGGCCGTCGGACAAACCTTCCTGGGCCTGACGATCAACTGCGCACGGTGTCACGACCATAAGTTCGATCCGATTAAACAAACTGAATACTACCAAATGATCTCAACCATCTCCGGCGTCAACCACGGCCAGCGAGTCGAGCGGACTCCTGATGAAGTACAGCTACTCACCAGACTGTCCACCGACCTTTCCGAAGCATCGAAAAAACTCTCAACGTTTGATATTGGCATTATAAAAACGATTCTCGAAGCCCGCAAAAAAGGAACAACAAAGCTTCCTGCTCCGCCGCAAGCATTCGCGCAGTGGAATTTCGACACAGATCTCAACGATAGCATCGGGAACCTGAACGGAAAGTTCGTCGGTTCAGCGAAGCTTGAAAACGGGGCACTGGTCGTCGATGACAATTCATATGTCGAAACTGCAATCGTCCCAGCAGAAATTCGCGAGAAGACGCTGGAAGCGTGGGTGCAGCTCGACACGCTTGATCAAGGCGGAGGCGGAGCCATCACGCTGGAAACCACAACCGGTGGAGTCTTCGACTCAATCGTCTACGCCGAGCGTGAAAAGCGACGATGGCTGGCTGGCAGCAACGGTTTTGTGAGGACGGAGACGTTCAATGGAACAGAAGAAGGCGATGCAACGAAGAGGGTCGTTCACTTCGCCATCGTCTATCAGACTGACGGGACCATCATCGGATACCGGGATGGCAAACCGTACGGAAACTCTATTCGGAAGTCAGGATTGCAGAGTTACCCGGCCGGCAAGTCTCGGATTCTGTTCGGACTGAGACACAGCCCAGGAGGCGGCAATCGCTATCTTAAGGCTCGCATTCACAAGGCAAGCCTTTACGACAGGGCACTTTCCCACCAGGCCATCGCCGCATCAGCTGGAACCGATAGCGATTTCGTTTCCGAAGAGCAGATTGTCGCCTCGTTGACTCCAGACAAGGCTCAAGATCGAGCATCGCTAAAGTCGCTAGTCACAAAACTCACTGAAGAACGCAAACAGGCGGAAGACGCAGCGAACCGAAAGATATACACAATGACCCCGGGCAAGCCGGCAACGATCCGGTTCCTGACTCGCGGCGATATTGAACTGGAAGGCGACATCGTTTCTCCCGGAGCTGTTGCCTCGGTGTCCGGAGTCTCTGCCGCTTTCGGGTTAGCACCTGACGCTGGCGACGCAGAACGACGCAGAAAACTCGCCGATTGGATTACGAGTCCCGATAACCCGCTCTTCGCACGAGTCATCGTCAACCGCATCTGGCAATACCACTTCGGTAACGGTCTGGTCAAAACGTCCAGCGACTTTGGTTTTAACGGCGGACGACCGAGCCACCCGGACCTGCTCGACTGGCTTGTGGGACAATTCCGAACAAACGGCTTACGACTTAAACCACTGCACCGTTTGATTGTGACATCGGCCACATATCGACAAGGCTCGTCAACCAGCAAGGTCGCTCAAGAACTCGATGCTGACAACCGACTGCTTTGGCAAAAGGCACCTCATCGCCTCGAAGCCGAGTCAGTGCGCGACGCAATTCTGTCAGTGTCGGGAAAACTCAACACAAAAATGGGCGGACCAGGTTTCCAGGATGTCAAACTCCTACCAATCAAAGGAACAACCTACTACGAACCATTCGATCCTGACGGCGACGAATTCTTCCGAAGAACAATCTATCGGTTTACTCCGCGAGGTGGCCGCAGCGCGCTGCTGGATACTTTTGACTGCCCTGACCCTGCGACGGCAGCTCCACTTCGAGCCGTCACCACGACACCTCTTCAAGCCTTAAGCCTGCTCAACAATCCGTTTGTTCTACGCATGTCGCATTACTGTGCCGATCGCATCACCAAAGAGTCGGGCGATGATCAGTCCCTTCAGCTTGAGAAAGCCTGGCAACTGGCTGTCGCGCGATCTCCGACCGAGAATGAGCGTCAGGTATCTGCCGAACTGCTGTCGAAACATGGTCTTTCCGCTTTGTGCCGAGGCCTCTTTAACATCAACGAATTCGTGCTTGTTGAATAACGGATTTGGAACTAACGATGATCGATTCTCAATCACTTTCCCGGCGTGAACTCTTCGACTGGGGAGTTCAAGGCCTGGGTGCCACTGCCCTGCTGTCGATGCTCGGTGACGATGGGTTTGTTCGCGCAGCCTCGTCTCCCGGCAGGAACGCTCTGTGGATGTCTCGCGAGCCAATTGCAAAACGAGCCATCCACATCTGCCTGGTTGGAGGCATGAGCCATATCGACTCGCTGGATTACAAGCCGGAGCTTCAGAAGCTGCACGGCAAATCGCTTACATACGATAAGAAGCCAGACATCTTCTTTGGCAAGGTCGGTCTGTTAAGAAAGAACGATTGGGAATTCAAAGCACGAGGCGAAAGCGGACTGATGCTTTCGGAGCTCTTTCCGAACATTGCGGAACAGGCCGATGATCTGTGTGTGCTGAAATCAATGGTGTCGAACTCGGCCAACCATACCCCTGCCCTGTTTGTTCAGAATTCCGGATTCGAATCCAATGGTTTTCCCGCAATGGGCAGTTGGCTGTCATACGGACTGGGCTCCGAAACCAACGAGTTGCCGTCGTACGTCGTTCTGCCTGACGGACGCGGCGCCCCGAACGGCGGAGCAACCAACTGGTCAAACGGATTCCTGCCCGCAGAATATCAGGGCGTCATTTTTCGCGGTGGCGACAAACCCGTCCGCGACCTCTTTCCGGCAACGAAACTGGCCAGCGGTGCCGACGCTGCGACGCAAAACTTTATCGCCACGGTTAATAGAAAACACCTTGAACGAGTTGGTGAAAACGCCGCACTTGCCGCCCGCATCCGCAGCTACGAACTTGCTGCTAAAATGCAATTATCGATCCCCGAAGTCAGCGACGTCTCGGGAGAAACCGAACAAACGCAACAGAATTACGGGATCACTGACGAAACAACAGCTGACATGGGACGCCGCTGCCTGCTCGGACGCCGACTCCTCGAACGAGGAGTCCGCTTCGTGCAGCTTTACTCCGGAGGCCCCATCGCCGGAAACCCTCGCGCCAGCTGGGACGCTCACGAGAGCGTCGAGCAGAATCACGGCTTCGAAGCCGGCCGCATCGACAAGCCTGTCGCTGCGTTACTCGCTGATTTGAAGCAACGAGGTCTGCTGAAAGACACGCTCGTTCTGTTTACGACCGAGTTTGGCCGAACGCCATTTACGCAAGCCGCAGCCGACAGCGTTGGGCCCGGCCGAGACCACAATCGTTACGGGTTCTCATGCTGGCTGGCCGGGGCAGGAGTAAAAGGCGGAACGTCAGTCGGAGCCACCGACGACGTCGGCTGGAAAGCCACAGAGCGTCCGATTCCCTGGCACGACTTTCACGCCACACTGCTGCATCTTTTCGGAATCGATCACGAACGTCTGACTCACTACCACAATGGTATTCAACGTCGTCTGACGAACGTTCATGGCGAGATCGTTGAAGAATGCCTGAGCTGATCCGTCGTCAGATCGAGGTGAGAAACCTGACCGAATCAAAAGTATGGACGAAGCATTGATGAATACAACTTTGCATCACTATTGCGGAATTAAAAATTGCGGAATTAAAACTTTCCGTCCCTTACTTCAAAGCCAGTTGGTTTGCCGAGGCTATCGCCGTTTTCGTTTACCCACACGGCTACGTTATTAAGTAACTCCGAAACTGAGACGGCGGGCACACCATATCGACAGTGCGACGTGCTGGCGTTGTTAAGCAATGCCGTGGGCGATTCCTTTCCCTCAAATGTAACTGGCAGGTTCATGTGCTTAGCCAACTGTTCGCTGATTGTCCGCACGCTTAGAATCTCGGGACCAGTCACGTTAATCGCGAACGGCGGACTATCGCAGTCAATGAGACTGGCTAAAGCGTGAGCGTTGGCGTCTCCCTGCCAGATGACGTTGAATGATCCCATCGTCAGATCAATCGGTTGCCTGTTCTTAACTCTTGTGGCCAGATCAACAAGGACGCCATAACGCAACTCGCAGGCGTAGTTGAGACGGATAATGGACATCGGCGTGCCGTGAGTTCGGCTGAAGTGTTCAAAGATTCGTTCGCGGCCAAGGCAGCTCATCGCGTATTCGCCGGTGGGGTTGAATGAGTCCGTCTCGGCTGAACCTCCACTAAACACAGGCACCAAACCGTAAACGTTGCCCGTTGAAAACACTGCAATCCGGCAGTCTCGATATCGACTGGCAACAATGGCTGGGACGACAGCGTTCATGGCCCACGTCATCGCCTCGCCGCCGGTCGACCCAAACTTCATTCCGGCCATAAAGACAACATTGGGAGCATCGGGCAACCCGGCAACCGCTTGCTCGTCCAGCAAGTCAGCTTTGATCGTTTCGATGCCCCAGCCTTGAAGCTTCTGCTGCTCGGCAGCTTTCGAAAATCGCGCAACGCCGATTATTCGCCGGTCGATGCCCGCCTGATCGGATGCTCGCCTGGCCATCCGGGCGAGCGTTGGGCCCATCTTTCCAGCAACGCCCAGAACTAGAATATCGCCATCGACCTGAGCAAGTGACTCAACCAGCCATTCGGGGGGTTGACTAAGAGCATCATCAAGTTGTTCGACTGTTTCGATATTCATGGCGGATTACTGAGCAAGTGCTGATTCTTTAAACGCATACATTATTGAATTCAAACACGCACAGTATTCGCGGTTCGAGCATTGCCCTGCTCAGGTAATCCCGATTCACGCAGCATCGAATTGGTGTGCAGTGCCACCCTGTTGTTTTTCAAACCATGATATCTTCTGCGACGCGGCCAGCGACGTCAGTCAGTCGGAAATCTCGCCCAGCATAACGGAAGGTCAGACGTTCGTGATTGAGGCCGAGCAGGTGCAGAATCGTGGCATGCAGATCGTGGACGTGCATCTTATTTTCGGAAGCGTAATAGCCGTATTCATCGGTTGCTCCGTAGGCGTATCCACCCTTTACGCCGCCACCGGCCATCCACATCGTAAATCCGTGCGGATTGTGGTCCCGGCCATTCGTTCCTTGAGCGGTCGGAGTTCGACCAAACTCGCCGCCCCAGATAACCAACGTGTCTTTGAGCAGATCTCGATCTTTGAGATCCTGCAGAAATCCGGCGATGGGCTTATCTACTTCCGCAGCATTCTTTGTGTGGCCCTGATAAAGATTACCATGCTGGTCCCATTGAAC
Source organism: uncultured Planctomyces sp. (assembly GCA_937904325.1). Lineage (GTDB taxonomy): Bacteria > Planctomycetota > Planctomycetia > Planctomycetales > Planctomycetaceae > JABMPE01. The sequence goes on along the minus strand of CALGTK010000199.1, from coordinate 43,748 downwards.
CTCGCTGTCGCTGTGCGTGACCTGGACGAACCGAACGCCTCGTTCCAGAAACCTTCGAGCCAGCAGACACTGGCGTCCAAAGTCCTGAGTAACCGGATCGTCGATTCCGTACTGCTTCTGCGTCGCGCCGGTTTCTTGCGACAAATCCTGAACTTCCGGCATCGTTGACTGCATGCGGAACGCCAGTTCGAACGAACTCAGTCGCCCTTCCAATGCCTGGTCTTTACCGACAACTTTCAGGTGGTCTCGATTCATCGCAGCAATCAGATCAAGCTGCTTTCGCTGCTGCTTCGTCGTCAACCGCGAGTTCCGTATGTGCTTTACCTGCGCTGCCGAGGAAGCGAGGCTCGCGTTGCCGATTGGCGTCCCCTGGCAGTGAGCCGGCAGAAATGCCGAACCCCAATTGTTGACACCGCCGTGCGCGAGTGTTGGGCAAATCGTCACGAAGGCCGGCAGGTTCTGATTCTCCGTTCCCAGACCGTAGATCAACCATGCCCCCATGCTGGGACGCACGAACTGATCCGAACCCGTGTGCAGCTTCAGCAACGCGCCACCGTGAGCCGGATTTGTACCATGAACCGAACGCAGGATACAAAGATCGTCGACATGCCTGGCGACATTGGGAAAGAGAGCACTTACCGGCAGCCCGCTGTCGCCGTACTGCTTGAACTTCCAGGGCGACCGCAACAGATTCCCCTGCTTGGCAAACGTTACTCGCGGGAGGTCAAAAGGTAATGGCTTTCCGTTGTCGCGATGAAGCAACGGCTTTGGATCGAACGTGTCGACGTGCGATGGTCCTCCCTTCATAAAGAGGAAGACAATTCGTTTCGCTCGAGCCAGCAAGTGCGGCGTCTTTGGAGCGAGTGGGCCACCACGCTGAGCGGATATCCCAGCCGCGACATCGTCGGCTGTTGCGTCAGCAGCAAGCAAGGCATTGAATGCAAGCTGTCCGAAACCGACAGCCGCAGTTTTGAGTAACCGGCGGCGCAGCGGCAACAACGCGTCGTTGCATAATGAGGTTTCAGCGGACGTACCTTCAGCCATAACTACCTCAGATAGATGAATTCGTTGCTCGCGAACAGGCCCTGGCAGAACATCGACCATGCGTTGTGCTCAGCTTCAGTATCAACACTCGCCGCGTCGGTCAGTCCGGTTGACATCGCGGCCGAAACGAAGGCCAGCGAACGTTTGGCTTCTGATTCCGATGGCAAGCGGCCAAGTGCTCGTTCATAAGCAGAATTGACACGTCCTGCGTTGTCGAGCCCCTCGTTCAGCAGCATCTTCGCAAGATCGTCAGCCGATTCCATGACCAGCCCCGCGTTCATCATCAGCAGTGCCTGAGGGGCGACCACCGTCGCGTTGCGACTTCCGGTGGGCATTGTTGGATCTGGAAAATCGAACTGACTGAACAGTGAGTAAACGTTATTTCGAATCACCGGAAGATAGAGCGAACGTCGCAGACTGTCGTACTTCGTATGGTCGACCGATGTGTGATTAAACACAAACTGTCGATTTCGTAAAGGGACGGTCTTGCCGCCCAACTCTGAATTCAGCCTCCCGGATACGGCAAGGATCGCATCGCGAATCTGCTCAGCTTCCAGGCGTCGCAGACCGAACTTCCACAGCAGTCGATTTTCCGGATCCGCTTCCGCAATCGTCGCATCAGAATTAGACGAGGCCATCTGATAGGTGCTCGAAGAAAGGATCAACCGATGTAATTCCTTTGTCGACCAGCCGCTCTCCATAAACCGCCGAGCCAGCCAATCGAGTAATTCCGGATGCGATGCTCGATCGCCGAGCCTTCCGAAATTCTCAGTCGACTTGACGATGCCAGCTCCAAAATGCCATCGCCAGACTCGATTGACGTAAACACGAGCAGTCAGCGGATGCTGTGTGCTGGCCATCCAGCGAGCCAGTTCCAGCCGACCGCTCTGGTTCCTTGGAAGAACCGGCCGAACACTTGAAGTCCGCATGACTTCCGGAAACTCACGACCAACCGGCTCGCCAAAGTTCCGATGGCTGCCGCGAATATGAATCGGCAGGCTCGTCAGTACCGTCCCGTCCGCAACCCCCATGATCGACGGTTCATCCGGAGCGTTGCTTTCGGCCAGACGAGCCTCTTCCATCAGCCGGTAATATTCGGCCAGTGTCTCTTCGTCGAAAGCAAATTCCGGTTTTGGGGGGACAGCCAGAAATCCCGACAAGTCGTACAGAGCGGCACGTACAGGCTCCAGGCTTTCATCGTCGAGCGTCTTTGTTTTTGCATCTTTCTTACGAGCTTTCGCAAATGCAGATTCTGCCTGCTCAAATAACGCTCGGTAATGCGTCTTGATCTGCTCCGCTGCATCGTTTCCCGACGCGTCGTCTGAATGCTTAAGCGAGTGCCACTGTGCGAATACCGGGTCGTCTGCGTGGTACTTCAAATGCAACCGGCAATGATGCAGAATCCGCGGATGTAGACCAAGCGGCTCGGCAATCGCAGACACATCGGTCAGTGACGTATCGGGAGAAATCCTTGCTGCTGCCGCCAGATAGTCAGCGGCTTTTGCACGAGCTTTATCTCGCAGCCTGACCGTTTCCTTACTCTTGAACGAAGACGCCGCGCTCTTCTTTTCAGCCAGCTCCGCGTTGATCTTTTTAAGATCCGCCAACTCGTCTTCCGTCGCCATCGAATACTCGTGCCAGTGTTTAATCACACCAGTCTGAGTGTCACCGAAGGTTCTGGTACTTTTAAGAATGGCTGCCAGCGCGTAGTAGTCAGTCTGCTTAATCGGATCGAACTTATGATCGTGACACCGCGCGCAGCCAATCGTCATACCCAGGAACGCTTTGCCGATCGTGTCCAACTGCTCGTCGATAGTGTCCATGAACAGTTTTTCTTTGTCCGGCTCGGCCAGGACCTTTGCACCGAGAACCAGAAACCCCGTTGCCGTCTTCGTTTCCCGATTCGATTCGGTGACCAGGTCGCCAGCAAGCTGCTCGATCAGAAATTGATCGAACGGTTTGTCATCATTGAACGAGTCCACAACGTAATCGCGATACCGCCACGCATTTCCAAACGCTAGATTCTCGTCCAATCCGTTCGAATCGGCGTACCGAGCGACGTCCAGCCAATGGCGACCCCATCGAACTCCATAGTGAGGTGACTCCAGCAGCCGCTCGACAACTTTCTCAAAAGCATCCGACGACTCGTCTGCAAGAAACGCCGCAATCTCTTCCGGAGTGGGGGGGATTCCGATCAGATCAAACGTCACTCTGCGAATGAGCGTCCGCTTGTCAGCTTGTTCGGCGGGCTTAGCCTTACGTTGTTCCAGTTTTAACAGCACAAACGCGTCGATTGGCATCTGAACCCAATCAGCATTTTCGACCGATGGAATATCTGGATCCGCAACGGGCTTGAATGACCAGAAATCGCGGCCATCTTCGATGGTCATACCCGTTGGTCGAACCGTACCAGGACGGCTTCCCGTCCGGGAATCAGGCACGCCAAGCCGAACCCACTTTTCAAGAATCTCAATTTCTGAGGACGACATTTGCCCCTTCGGTGGCATCTGTAAATCCTGATTCTTATACCGCACTGCCTCAATCAGCAGACTTTTATCAGGGGCACCTGCCATCACGACAACACCACTATCACCCCCGTTGGCGACGCCTACCTTCGAATCAAGATTCAAACCGCCATCGACATCACTGGCTGAGTGACACTCATAGCAATGTTTGACCAGCAGAGGTCGCACATCTTTCTCGAAGAATTCCAGAGCAGCAGGCCCGTCATCAGCCAGCACGTTTCCGGAAACAAGAAGACAGCATGTCTCCAGCGCAACGAACAGCACGAGGCGCGATTGAAGTCGCACAGAAGGAATTAAATTCAACGTGTGCAGGCCATATCTGCTTAACATCAGCTAAACCTTACTCTTTGTAACTTTGCGAAGCGGTTCTTCAGTCACCATTATGCACAATTCGCCCGGATACGACGACCGCGACTGTCCGGTTTTCACTTGCTCGCCACGAGAGCCACTTCAAAATGATCCGATCTAATAGATTCGTAAACAACGGTCCGCATCACGAAACCATCGCGCTGCCTGCGAAAGTGACCTGGCTTTTCGTCATGTCTGCAGTTTTTAATGGGTTACTACTGAGCGAATCGAGTCAGGTTGCTGCTACCGAGCAACCGTTCCGACCAAATTTCGTCGTTATCTTCACGGATGACCAGGGTTATGAAGACGTCGGCTGTTTCGGCTCCCCGGACATTCGCACACCCCGTCTTGATACAATGGCTGCGGAGGGGATGAAGTTCACGAGTTTCTACGCTCAGCCCGTCTGCGGCCCTTCGCGGGCTGCGATGATGACAGGCTGTTACCCGATGCGTGTTGCCGAACGAGGCAACACAAAACAAGTCCATCCGATCCTTCACAGCAAGGAAATCACAGTGGCCGAAGTTCTCAAGCAGCAAGGCTACACGACCGCCTGCTTCGGAAAATGGGATCTCGCCAGACACAGTCAGAAGGATTTCTTTCCAGACCTGTTTCCGACCTATCAGGGTTTTGACTACTTCTTCGGGACGCCAACCAGCAACGACCGCATCGCAGATCTTTATCGTAACGAAAAGTTAATCGATTCAGATGCTGACATGTCGACGCTGACGAAGCGGTACACGGACGAAGCCATCGCCTTCATGCAGCGAAACAGGAACAAGCCATTCTTTGTTTACATCCCACACACGATGCCTCACACAAGGCTGGATGCGTCACCGCAGTTCAAGGGCAAAAGCAAACGAGGCTTGTACGGCGATGTGATTGAGGAAATCGACTTCAACGCAGGACGCATTCTCGACACTGTCGAAGAACTCGAAGTCGCCCAAAAAACCTACGTCGTCTTCACCAGCGACAACGGTCCGTGGCTGATTAAGAATCGGAACCACGCCAACGGCCGACTTGTATCCGACCATGGAGGTTCGGCCGGCCCTTTACGCAGCGGAAAAGTTTCCACGTTTGAAGGCGGCGTGCGAGTCCCGACAATCGTGTGGGGCCCTGGACGAGTCCCAGACGGTGTGACCTGCGACAAACTGGCCAGCACGCTGGATATCCTGCCAACATTTGCCGCTCTCGCTGGAACGACCCCACCCAAAGACAGACATATTGATGGCGAAGACATCAGCAATCTCTTCCACGGCCAGTTTAATAAAGCAAACCCTGCTAAAGCATTTTACTACTATCTCAGAATTCATCTGCAGGCAGTCCGGCAGGGGCAGTGGAAGCTTCACCTGCCTCGCGACAAAGCGCCGATCGGAGCCGCGCCATTCAGCCGAAATACTCACATCGGACCGAAAGATCGGATCGGCTTCTCCAAACCGTTCCTGGTTGACCTGGAAAATGATATTGGTGAAACGACCGATGTCTCTGACGAAAATCCCAACGTTGTCAACAGGCTCCTGACTCTGGCCGAATCGATGCGCGAAGATCTCGGAGACTTTGATCAAGTCGGAAAGAACATGCGATTCTACGATCTAACTGGAAAACGACCATCGAAACCACCGGTACCTGCCCCTCGTAAGCGAGTTAAGCCGAAAGCAGGATCGAAGAAGACTTCATCTACGAACAATTGATCTCAAGCTCTCAGCGATGAATGCGAATTGAGCTCTGAATGTCCGAAACGCCGGCTACAAGCACTCGTGTTTAGTTTTTCTCCACACGAACAAAACCTGCATGGATCGTGTCTGCATACCGGCAGCGAAGGGCTGGATGCAGAAGGACATCTCTGATCTCGATGATCAGATGATGGATTACATCTTCGGAATCGCAGCGATCGGATATGCACTGTCTCAACTTCCGCCCGGATGGTTCAGCGATCGCTCCAGTCCGCAACACGAACTTACCATGGTGATGATCATCCTGATCCCCTTCGCTGCCGCTACCAGGACAGTGTTCACCACAATCAGCATGCTGATCGTGCCGTTCCTTGACGACGTGGGCATGTCCATTTCATCGCCGAATGTCACTTAGTTTATCCGGCTCGGTCACAGACATCAGTGGGAGAGCCTGCTGTAGTACACAACCCAGCCTGAGCGACTCGAAAACGAGTCTCTTCAACTGCGATATCGCTCGGAAAACATTTACAGGTCGGCCAGCCAGGTGATCGAGGATAACGGGACTTCAGTCCACTCCACCAACGCGGTTTCCTTTGCCTGGATGTTTTCCCTGGCCAAAACTCTGCCAGGTGATTATTCAACTGGCGTCTAAAAGAAACGGACGCCGCAGAAACATAAACTGATACCGAAAGCGACCTTCATCATGATGTTTCGTGACGGAGTGGTATTTGTCGAAGGCTTAATCAACTTCGATGAGATATAACAGCAAAAGGGTTGAATTTAACGCCCTGCGTTTAAGTAATTACGGACCGCGGCGGAAGCCCAGTCCGAGCCATCGCAATTGAGGAAGTCACCCAATGAGTCAGCCATATAAAATCGTCACACTGCCTGGAGACGGCATCGGCCCTGAAGTTATGCGTGAAACGACTCGAGTCATGAATGCTGCAACGATAGCGTGTGGCTTGCAGATTGAACTTCAGGAACGTCATGCCGGAGCCACGCTGTACCGTGAAACCGGGGTCGCATTGCCTGACAATGTTCTGAATGATTGCCTCGCCGCCGACGCCGTTCTGCTTTCCGCAATCGGACTGCCAGACGTACGCAAACCCGACGGAACCGAGGTGCAGCCAGACATGATGGTTGGCCTCCGTCGCGCGATGGGACTGCACTCCGCCGTGCGTCCAGTCAAACTCTATCCTGGCATCGAAAGCTGCCTCAAAACCGGCGAAAAAGGCATCGATTTCGTCATTTTACGAGAAAATCTTGAAGGGTTGTTCGCATCCTTCGGGGGAGGATGTCGAGTCGGCGACTCGGTCGCGACAGACACGATGGTGATCACGCGGGAAGGCACTCGGAAAGTCTGCGAATACGCCTTCAAACTGGCTGCTCGACGAAATGGCCGACCGTCTGATGGGAAGAAGATGGTCACCTGCGTCGATAAAGCTAACATTTTTCGAAGCATGGCATTCTTCCGTGAAGTGTTTTTCGACGTCGCTTCAGAGCATCCTGAAATCGAAGCAGAAGCCACCTACGTCGACGCCATGAGTCTGTACATGGTGCAGAATCCGTCAGCCTATGATGTGATGGTGATGGAAAATCAGTTCGGTGACATTCTGTCGGACCTCGGAGCTGGAATCGTTGGCGGGCTGGGCATGGCACCATCGGCCGAGATCGGCGAAGACCACGCCTTGTTCCAACCGTCGCACGGAACAGCTCCGCAGATCGCCGGCCAGAACATCGCCAACCCTATCGCCACAATTATGTCGGGAGCCATGATGTTCGACTGGCTCGGTGAGCGGCACGCTGACGCAGAGGCGATTGCGGTCGCACAGAAAATTGAAACAGCCGTCCAGACAGTGCTCACCGCCGGTGAGTTAAGAACAGCAGACATTGGCGGCTCGGCAACAACGACAGCGTTCACAGACGCCGTTCTTCAAAATCTGTAGTCTCCGCTCAATCAAAAGTCCAACTACCATCGTTTTATGTGGAATCAAGACCGAGTAGAAATAAATCGAACGCGAATCCACGCGAACATTAACCACGCGAAAAACGGATCGAATTTAATCCACTAGACAACAAAGCCAAAGAATCCGGCATCGTTACAGCACGTACCGAGGCCCGATGTGTCCAGCGCGTGGAACCAGAAACAATAGATCAAGGTAAGTTCGGATACGGTCAGCCTGGCACGTAATCTGACAGACAGCGGAAATGGGAAGCGCCCACGTCCAGTACCATTAGTTCTGATGCGGCAAGAACCCCCAGAACCAGACAATCGTCAGGAACATTGTGTGAAGCCTTCCGACGGGTTCTGTTGCGTCAGCCAATTCGGCGCCCGACAGCCCAAAACAGAACTGACCACGAATCATCCAACTCGGAAATTCTGTTTCTAATCGCGTGATTACGGTCTCGACAGGAGTTCGTTTGGACGCGTCCCAACCAGCTGCGGCTGTAAACAGCACGGTCGGCTTCGCGAGTTCTCATTCCTCTTGCAATGGGCATGCTGCTACCGACGCATGACTGCCCTCGCGTTGTAATTCGACGAACCAACCCCCTACCCTTCGCGCCGGTTGTCGCCAGCAGGAACAACGCAACTCTGCATCCTTCAGTTACGCCACCAACGGGTACATCAAAGCTGCCATGCCTCGGGAAAGAATATCCAATTCATGGATGCTGCACATAGTAATGCTCCTGTCATCTGGCATACTTGCCGTTGGCTGCAACAGAACTCAGCCCACCGACAGCGAGTCGGCGTCCGATACAACAACGACGTCATCCACAAGTGGCTTCTCGCCAAAAGAATCTGTATTAAAAGTCGCCTCGACAACAAGTATCAGAGATTCCGGACTGCTTGACGTTCTGCTGCCTGAATTCGAAAAAGCCAATAACTGCAGAGTAGATTTGATTGCGGTCGGGACTGGTGCCGCATTGAAACTGGGACAGGCTGGCGATGTCGACGCCGTGCTGGTTCATGCCCGATCGGCTGAAGACAAGTTCATGGATGGTGGCCATGGGATCCGGCATGAACCGATTATGCACAACTTCTTTATCATCGCTGGTCCGGCTGCTGATCCCGCACAGGTCAAAGGCAGGGACGCCGGTTCAGCACTACAGAAAATCGGAGCCGGAAAACACCGATTTGTCTCACGCGGCGATGACAGCGGCACTCACAAACGTGAGCAGTTACTCTGGCAGAAAATTGAAGGTCTCGCCAAGTGGAAAGATTACATCGAGAGTGGCCAGGGGATGGGACCGACTCTGATCATTGCAGACGAAATGCAAGCTTACGTCTTGACCGATGAAGGCACGTGGATGAAGCAACGCGACAAGTTCCAACTCGTACCGCTGGTCAAAGGAACCGACGACCTCAAGAATCCCTATGCTGTGCTGGTCGTCAATCCTGAAAAGTCATCCGCGATAAATGTAGACTTAGCCAACAAATTCTCGGAATTTCTGATTTCCAAACGTGTTCAAAAACTGATTAAAAACTACGAAATTAACGGCCAACGACTCTTTCACCCTGACCGCCTTAAGCAGGAAACACCTGAGTGATCCGCGAAGGAATCCTTGAAGCGCTGCAACTACTGCTTGATCTTGATGCTTCGGTCATCGACGCGGCATCGCGCAGCCTGTGGATCTCCATTGTCGCCGTCGTGACTGCGACGGTCGTCGGGATCACTATCGGGTTGCTTCTCGCACGGAAACGATTTCCGGGCCGATCGCTTCTGGTGCTCCTGTTCCGAGTCGGAATGTCCGTTCCCACCGTACTGATCGGTCTGCTTTGCTACGGTCTGCTTTCTCGTCGGGGAACTCTGGGGGAACTTGAACTACTGTACACGCCAACCGCGATCATACTGGGTGAGTTCTTTCTGGCACTCCCAATCGTCGCCACCTTAACCCACGGAGCGATCGCTCGTCTTGATCCAAGAGCTTTCGAAACAGCTCGTACGCTAGGTGCGGGAACTCTCCAACGAGCGTTGACTTACCTGCGTGAAGCGAAGCTCGCCATCTTACTGGCATTACTGACAGCGTTTTCACGCTGCTTTACTGAACTCGGCATTGCAATGATGGTTGGTGGTAACATCACTGGCCGTACGCGGACGTTGACCACGGCGACGGCGATGGAAACAGCTCGCGGCGAATTCGCGTCTGGCGTGGCTATGAGCCTCATTTTGCTGAGCATTTCCATGTTGGTCACTCTGGCAATTGCCTTACTGAATCGAGAAACCGTGGAGCCAGCCTCATGACGGTTCCCGTTCAACCTACTTTCCGGTCGATGATCGACATCACTAGCCTGACCGTCACTAAACGCGGACAGACGGTCTGCCAGGTTGCGAACGCTACAGTCGCGCAGCACAGCACAGTCGGAGTCACCGGTCCGAATGGAAGCGGAAAGTCCACACTGCTCAGAGTTCTGGCCGGAATCGAAACCGCATTCGTCGGCGAATGTGTCGTCGACGCCTCGGTGACCGATCGCGTCTTAGTGCATCAATCCCCGTACCTGTTCAGCGGAACAGTGCTCAGCAATGTCGAATACGGACTGAAAGCTCGATCCATCTCCAAATCAACCCGACATGACCAGGCAACACTCTGGCTTGAACGATTCGGCGTCGCTCACCTGGCACGTCGTTCCGTTGAATCACTTTCCGGTGGCGAAAAACGCCGCACAGCACTCGCACGAGCGTGCGTGCTTGAACCCAAACTGCTTCTTTTTGATGAACCGCTCGCGGATCTCGATCCCAGGGGCGTTGAGTGCGTTGTCCAATCGCTGAATATGCTGGACGCCTCGACGATTCTCATCACGTCACCGACACCGCTACCCGCTGATCTGACACAAGCAACAATCAGCCTCAAACAAGACTGAAATTCCTGATGGACGACTCACACGTGCTGGAACCACGACAGGAACGTCGACTTGTATCGGACTATATTGAAGGTATCTCGACGGCGGCAGACGGGTTTCGTTTTCTTTGTCGATATCCATCGCTCTGGCAATATGGCGTTTGGGCATTGTTAACAAATATCGCGGTCGCCTTTGCTTCGCTATTAATGACCTTCTGGATTGGCACGTCGGCGTGGACGTCGTTCGCCACCGAATTGCCCATCGCCTGGTGGACTCCAATCGTCGAATGGATCGGCTTCATCGCAATCCTCATGCTGGCCTTTGGCATTGGTCTGGCATGTTACATCCTGTTGCAAAGCGTTTTTTGCGCGTGGGCGTTCAGCAAACTGGCGTATCGCGTCGAACTTTTCCTTGGCTCCACACCCGACGAACTTTCCGAGATTTCGTACAGCGGACAAATCATCGATGCGCTACGTTCAGCATTGAAACTCCTGCTTATCGACGTTGGAATTCTGTTCTTGAACATCATCCCGCTCATTGGCACTGTCGCAGCGCTGGTCATCGGTGGATACATGCATGCATGGGTTCTGGGCGCCGAATTTCTAGGTTACCCACAAGAACTACGAGGAATTCGCTGGAAGGACCGACAACAGTTTGCCAGGCGGTGGCTGCCATCAACGCTCGGCCTCGGAACAATCGTCGCAGGCCTGATGCTGATCCCCATCGTGGGAGCCATGTTTCAAACGACTGCTGTCGTCGGCGCCGTTTTACTGAATCGCAGAATCAACGGACTGCCCGACAATCCTGGTTTCGATATTGAGAATTGACGGAACCTCGCAGATCGCTCCAAATACGATCGCTGTTGCGGGATGCAGCAGCCACGGCTAACAATGCTGCCATCTGCGATGGTCCGAATGCGTGGCTGTTTCGCAACTATTTGTATTCAATTTCCAGCAAGGTGATTCGTGGAGACGGCGTCCGGACTTCGATTCGAAGGGTCAGCGTTCTGGGTGCGACATCGACACCGGGAATTCGGTCCGTTCGACTACGAGTGGTCTCGCGACATGATGGGCATCGAATTTCTGTACTGCCGTCAGAAGTTTGGCGAATACTGCAGCGATGACGAAATCTCCGCAGACCTCAAGGAATTCCAACTTCCAATGCGCGTCGTTGAGGTTACAGCCGTCGTCTGTGGATCAATAATTTTTGGCATCATTCACGGATTCAGCCAGGCAGAAAAGAAGGCGATCCTGCTGAAGAATCTTCAGCAGAGCGATCTTGCCCATTTCGCGTCGAATATCGAAGGCTTCCAGGAATCATAAGTCCTCGTCGACTCTGAAAAACCGTCGGCCCTTCAGTTCGAACCGCGGCAGACTGTTCTGTTCGACGATCTGAACTTCCGGCTGAAAATTCAGACGATCCTTGATCGTACCCCTGATCCGATGTCCCAATTCTGCCGCAGCGTTTTCAGACAGTTCGGGCTGTGGTTCCAGTTGCAGTCGGATCTGATGCATCGATCGCACGGTTCTGACTTCAATCCGGAATTCGACAAGCTCTTTAAATTCGCGAAGAATGGCCTCAATACTGGAAGGGAAGACATTATTTCCTCGAATCGTGATCATGTCATCGGCGCGGCCGAGGATTCCACCTTTCAGTCGAAGCAACGCTCGGCCACATGGACATGGTTCAGAATCAGCTTCGACCAGATCACCCGTTCGGTACCGGATCAGAGGCGAACCGACCCTCCCTAGATTTGTGATAACCAACTCGCCGCGTCGTACTCCGTTTCCGTCAGCCGTCGCGAGCGCCAATGTCTCGGGGTGGACAATCTCCGGGATACATTCTGATTCGAGCATGTGCAGCCCGCCGGGATTTTCCGCACACTCAACCGCTAATGCGCCAATTTCGGTCATCCCCCAATGATCAATAACGCGCGCCCCCCAGGCGGATTCAATCCGCGAACGGATCGACTGAATACTACCACCTGGCTCACCTGCAACGATCAGCATCCTGACAGAGCCCGATGCAAGATCAATGTCTTGCTCTGCCGCAACCTCAGCGAGTCGCAAAGCGTAGGTTGGTGTACAGCAGAGGACTGTCGCCTGATTATCCGCAATCAGCGACAATCGCTGCTGACTGCTCATCCCGCCGCCAGCCAGGCAGAGATTCCCCAACCGATTGGCCCCCTCGAACGCGGCCCAGAACCCGATAAACGGGCCAAACGAAAACGGAAAGCAAAGTCGATCTTCCGGAGTAAGACCAACCATCCGAAAGATCTGTGCCCACGACTCAAGAAACCATCCCCAGCTTTCAGGAGTATCCAGCCACCGCATCGGTGTACCGGTGGTCGTGCCCGATGTCTGATGAAGTCGCGAGTAGTCATTGCGTCCGAACGTCAGATTCGTCCCGTACGGCGGGCTTTGATTCTGATCCTGTACTAGATCAGCTTTGGCCGTCACCGGAAACGACTGCAAATCATCGAGCGATTCAACGACAAAGTTCCGATCGCCTCGCTGTCCAAGCCTGGCAACTCGCTCCTGCCAGAAACCGTTGCTTTGCGCTATTGTCCCAAGCAACGATTGGAGCTGCTTCAGTTGCCGTTCTTCAAGCCCCGCTCGATCAAGATCTTCGAGAACTCCATGCAACTGGTCCATTGATTTATCCTGAAGCATTCAGCGTGATCACTCTTCCAAATTAGCTTGTCGTGACCAGCAGGATGGGCGTTTGGAATTTACAAACCCGTCAGCACCTGCGCAGCAACCACAAAGACAGCTCAATTCGCGACTTTAATTATGCTCGCGGCAGCCGCCAGCGGTTCCGGCAGTTCGTACGGCAAAGACTTCAGAAATTCCGCCAGGTCGTTCACCTCTGCGGTTGACAAGTGACTGGTTGTACCGTGTTTGTCGCCATCATTCTGCGTTGTCAGCACGTCCTGCAACGACGCCGCCGTTCCGTGATGCAGATACGGTGCCGATCGATAAAGACCAAGCAGCATCGGCGTATTGTACGACGACCCCATCGTTTCAGATTCGTCGGCGTTGCCGGTTCCGACATCGTGTCGAACGCCTGGTTTACCGGACTGAGAATCAGTGAAGAACGGTCCGGAATGGCATTCAGCACACTTCGTCTGCCTGGATACAAACAACTTTCGGCCACGTTCGGCTGCAGGAGACAGCCCATTCTTCGCGTATGGACTCAGGGTAAATGTGTGCGAGTTCGTGTAAGCGGCCAGAGCGTCGAGCGACGCCGACAGTCCTTTGTTCGTCGCACCGAGTGGTTTGTTCAAACGCCCCTTGTGCAACCCTCGGCCGCCCATCAAAGGGCCACGAATCGTATGCTCGAAATCCTGAGTCTCGTCACGATCTGCCGACCAGTGTTGTGGGTGAGTAAACGCCAGACCACGCAGCGGTGGCGTCTGACGCAAGCCCTCCGGATTGTGCCAGGTACGTCCATCAGGCTGTCCGTCGGGGTGACAACTTGAACAAGAAATCCAACGGCGAGCCGTCATTGGCTGCAAGGCTGTGTAGAACAGAACTTTCCCGACGTGCACTTCGGGGGACAACGGATTCTTAGTGACGGGTATATTCGCTATCGGTCGCAGACGCTGAGCGTCATATGCGACGACCTCAAAGTCCAGAGCGTTGTAAACGTAAAACCGAGAGCCGTCCGGCGACACACGAACCGCGCGAGGGTTATGTCCGGTCGTGATGTACTTCGCCAGACTGAGTTCGCGATAATCGTCATCAATTGTGTTGCAGACCTGCATGTCGTCGGTCCCGGAAAATACGACGAACAGTCTTCGCCCGTCCGGACTGATGGCGATTTCCCAAGGATTAGCCGTCACTGGTGTCCCAAAAACAGAATCCAGCGGCATTCGCTTGCGGCGTGAATCTTCTGAATCGATCAAATCCGCAACGGCCAGGTAGGGGAAAATTGATCCGGCCCCCTGGTGCGCCGTTACTTTTGACCGAATGAAGCTAACGTAGGCCTTGGGGCGTTTCGGATGAATTGTGAGTTGTCTTGCCAGATTATCTGTGCTGCCAGCCGGCCATTCATCAACCAGCTTTCCAGATATCACATCAATCGCTCGGAGGTTCGCCGTCAAATATTCGCTGATCAGAAGCCGCTTCTGGTCGGGCGTGATCGCGATGCCTCGCGTAAATGATCCCGCCGGGAACGTGCGTGTGATTTCTGAGGTCCGAGGATCAATCTCTACCACCTGGCCTGGATATTCGAGCGTCACATAAATGCGGCTGCCATCCGTTGTCGAAACGATTCCATACGGCTCGTCGAAAACTGACACTGTCGATCGTTTTTTACCGGAGTCTGCGTCGATAATGACAACAACGTCATCGTCATAGACAGCCACGGCAAGCTCGCGGGATTGCCCAATGAACGAGACACCTTCGGGATGATGCCCAACCGAGACTTCGCGGAGCACCTGGTTTGTGCCGAGATCCACGAAGGTAACCGTACCGCTGTCGCGATTGCTGCATGCCAGCAACGATCCATCCGCAGAAATATCCATCAGACTGTTGGATGAACCAGCCTGGGCTGGATTCGATCCGACGAAGACTGACACAGCCACCGTCACGGACAGCCAAGCGAGAATTCGTGAGTGTGCTGTTTGCGAAGTCACAATGTTATTCCTCTTTCTGGTATGAGCAAGAGACGACCACCGGCAGACGACTGTCGTCACTCGATGATTGTTTTGTGAGCCTCTCCAGTGATTTCTTGAACGTATCTCGGAACGGCGTATCCGGGCAAACGCTTCCGAAGCTCTGCAATCAAACGTCGCCCAACGTCAGGATCGACCTCGAAATGCGCAGCTCCGGAAACACGATCCAACTGATGGAGATAGTACGGCATCACGCCAACATTGATCAGCGACTCGGACAATTCCTCCAGCGCATCCACGGAATCATTGACACCACGCAGCAGTACCGCCTGATTAAGAACCGTGACACCCGCTCGAACCAGACGTCGTAACGCCGCCTCACAATCAGCCACCACTTCGGCAGCATGGTTGGAATGCACTACAACAATCGGCGTCAGCCGACTCTCGGTCAGTATACCGAGCAGTTGGTCCGTCACGCGGTCTGGCAAAACAATTGGCAAGCGAGTGTGAATCCGCAACCGTCTGAGATGCGGAATCGCTTCCAGACGCGCAATCAGTTGGCCAAGCCGCACATCGGTCAACATCAGAGGATCGCCGCCGCTGAGCAGCACTTCCGAAATCGACGTGTCAATTCGAAGTTGCTGAAGTGCCGGCTCCCAGTCATCAAGTCGTCTCGGCTCGTCGCCGTACGGGTAATGACGTCGGAAGCAGTATCGACAGTTCACCGCACAGCTTCCGGCGGCAATCAACAAGGTCCGACCATGGTACTTGTGCAGCAATCCCGGAGCCTTACGAAATTCCGCATCCGACACAGCGTCCAGATCAAAGCCTGCGACCGGCCGGAGTTCGTCGTCCAGCGGAAGCACCTGTCTGAGCAGTGGATCATCAGGATCTCCCGGCCGCATCCTTGCGAGGAAGCTCCGCGGAACCATGAGCGCAAACGCTTCTGCCGCGTCAGGAGAAACTCGAACAGCAAAATCTTTCAGCCGAAGTTCGTCCAGAAGTTCACTTGTATCGCGAATTGCGGCGGCCAATGAACAATGCCAATCCGAGAGTACATTCGACCTCGTTCGCTCATCTACTTCGGGTACTGACACTTGGTTTCTCGCTCAAACACCGATTGGTTGACCGTCTTCCGTATCATTTCGGAATGTAGCAGGTCACTCCGAACACAACCGCCTGCAGACTGCCAATGATGCCGACACGACGACGTCAGATTCGACGGAACCACTGGTTGGCTCACACCTTCAGGTTTGTGCCACGGAAGCGATCTGCTATTGTCACGCCTCGCTGCCAGCAGTCAATCACTGCCAGAATCGGCGAACATCCGTCGATGTACTCAATAACGAGCTTCAGAACTGCCCAGAGACGAGTGATACCGAATGAACATTAACTCGAGTGACTTCAAAAAGGGCCTGAAAGTCCTTGTCGACGGCGAGCCTTACGACATCATTGAATGCCATTTTGTCAAGCCAGGCAAAGGACAGGCTCTGTACAAATTAAAGCTTCGAAATCTGCTGAAGGGAACGATCATCGCCCCGACGTACCGAAGCGGTGACAGCCTTGAAGCCGCCGACGTTCGCAAATCAAACGGTCAATACCTCTACCGCGACGGCGAAGGATTCGTCTTTATGGAAGACGAATCCTTCGAGCAGTATACAATCACAACCGAAAAAATGGGCGATGCTGCCAACTTCCTGCTCGACGGTGCCAAATGTGAGTTGTTGTTTTACAACGAGCAACTCATCGGAGTTGATCCGCCTGCTCACGTCGTCGTCGAAGTCACCTATACCGAACCTGCCGCACGAGGAAACACGACGGCCAACGTGACGAAAGCAGCGACGGTTGAGACAGGCGTCGAAGTGCAGGTACCGGCCTTTATCGATCAGGGCGAGAAGATTAAAGTCGACGCTCGGACAGGCGACTATATTGAGCGGGCAAAATAGATCACCAACATTCTGAGAACGGAAAGTTCTCAGGCCACTAGATCACGGATTGAAACTGAAAAAATCAGTCATAGTCAGCTCCGGTATTGTCGACGTGGCAACCTGGAAGCTCTCCACAGTCAGGAAGACAAAGGAGGCCCGAAATGGCAACGTGGCATGTCGTTCTCTACTCAGCAGCAGCGGTGCTCGCCTTGAGGTCGTTTATTCAGCTCATGACAAATTATCGAAACGAATACGAGCACATCGCGGTCAGCGATCATCTGGCCAAAATGGCAGCAGAACTGGAAGCTCAAAAAGCGAAAGATGAAGCGGAAACCGCTTCACCCGAACAGCAGACACAGGCAGCGGTCGCCTAAGTTGGATCTGAATCAGCCCTCGACGTCGCCCCAGCAGGTCGAGCGACTGTAGAGAATGCCCCCATGTCCGGAACCCCCCACAACAAAAAGCTTTACATCGAAACTGTCGGCTGCCAGATGAACATGCTGGACAGTGAACTGGTCGTTGCTGCGCTGCGGAAACAGCAGTTTGAGCTGACAAAGGATGTGAAGGCTGCTGACACGATCCTCTTCAACACGTGCAGCGTGCGCGAACATGCCGAACACAAAATCTACAGTCAGCTCGGCAGACTGAAATTTCAAAAGCGCAACCGACCGAACCTCGTAATTGGTGTCATGGGCTGCATGGCTCAGAAGGATCAGGAGCTGATTTTTGAGAAGGCTCCACACGTCGACCTGGTTGTCGGCACAGGACAACTTGGCGAAATTCCAAGGTTGATCGACCGAGCTCGAAACAGCAACGAACGGCAGACCGCTTTAAGTCTCGATCGAAAAGGCGGCAGTCGGGAATCTGTCGCGAACAGTTTCGAAAGTTATGACCCACTACGCGATCCCGAAATGCGTCCGTCGCCATACCAGGCTTTCGTACGGATCATGATCGGCTGCGACAAATTCTGCACATATTGCGTCGTCCCGATGACTCGCGGCCCGGAACAAAGTCGTCCGCCAAGCCTGATCGCATCGGAAGTGCGAACACTGGCCGAGCAAGGCGTTAAGGAAGTGACCCTGCTTGGGCAAACAGTCAACAGTTACCGTCACACCGAAGACGGCCGCGAATATCGGATGTCTGACCTGCTTGAGCTGATTCACGACACGGAAGGCATTAAGCGAATCAAGTTCGTCACCAACTACCCCAAGGATATGACCGACGACCTGCTGCACGCCGTTCGTGATCTGCCAAAAGTTTGTCGGTATCTGCATGTCCCGGCACAGTCCGGTTGCGACGAGCAACTGAAAGCGATGAAACGCGGTTACACCGTCGCCGAATATCGTGAGATGATGCAGCGAATTAACGCGATCATTCCTGGCTGTGCGGTTTCCAGTGACTTTATTGTAGGGTTCTGTGGAGAATCCGAAGAGTCGTTTCAGAAGAGCATGGCTCTGGTAGAAGAATTTCGCTTCAAGAACAGCTTCATCTTCAAGTACAGCGAGCGACCGGGCACAAAGGCCAACGGACTTTGGCCGGACGACATTCCTGATGCCGTGAAGAAACGCCGAAACAACGAACTGCTGGAACTCCAGAATCGAATCAGCGAAGAAGACAATGCTGAGTTCATCGGGACCACAGTCGAAGTGCTCTGCGAAGGTGCCAGCAAGACCGCGACGAAACGCGGCGATGCGGACGGAGACGCACCATCCATTCAACTTGTTGGTCGCACGGACTGCGACCGGATCGTTGTCTTCAACGGAAACCGACGCCTCGCCGGTTCGATGGTCGAAGTTGACGTGCACGACACCACAACCACAACGCTGCTTGGCTCAATCGTCACTCGGCAGATCAATCACGGCCTGAAAATCGACCTGCCGGTCGTTTCATAGCGGGCATCAAGACGTCGGTAGCCAGTCAAATGGCTAATCCCACTCGCTCATGTCATCGAAGTCTGCTGCCAGGTACTGTCGGAGCTCTTTCAATACGCAACTACATCGCGTCTTGAAAACGTCCACTTTTCGTACTCTGCCGATGGGCGTTATTCGAACCTTAATTTCGACGAGCCGATTCGCCCCTCGTTGAGTGATCGTGCGGCTGTCACCGATTTCAAGCCTGATATCCACCGGTTGCCTGTCACCCGTTTTTCCCCAACCCGGCAGTATTCCACGAGTACCAAGCCGCATTTCAACTGACTTGGCGTTGACTTTACCGAGCTTGGCACCATTTCCATCTACAAACGCCTTGAGCTTATAGACAATCATGTCTGCAGCCATACAGGCCTTCAAAACCACGTCGCACACAAACGCATCGGGTTTCTCCAGCGATGGCTTGACCATTTCGGCATCGTGATTTCGCAACTGCTCTGAAGTCAGGTGACTCGTGCGATTTCTTCCCTGATGCTTCGACACGTAAAGAGCCTTATCAGCTCTTTTAAGAACATCGTCGGCTTCGTCGGTTGGCTCCAGTTGAGAAACACCGAACGATGCCGTGATATTGAATTCGTTCGTCTTTACGACGGTCGCTTTTTCAAGAGCCTGACGCAGCCGTTCTGCCTTTTGAAAAGCATCATTCAGTGGTGTCTCCGGACAAAGTACAACGAATTCTTCACCACCGTATCGAGCGACCAGTTCACCAGAATACATCTCGTGCTGAAGTAATCTTGCAACGCTGATCAAGACTTCGTCGCCAGCCGCATGACCGTAGGTGTCATTGCATTTTTTGAAGTGGTCAACGTCCAGAAAAATGATACTGAACGGGAATTCAAATTTGCGTTCCTTGCAGTTGTAGTATTCAAGATCAAGCCGTTTCTTCAGCTCCCCACGGTTCGCAACATGGGTCAGTGCGTCACGACTCGCCATCAAACGAAGGTCTCGGTAATGACCTTTATCCCGGCCACCAGATACGTCCCGGAATATTTCAGCGACGCCCTGTAAATATCCTGCGGCATCGATCAAAGGCAACGTCTGGACTTCCACCGACAGCCAATCTCCGTCCGATCTGCGAACTTGAAGTTCGGACGACTGTGTCCGTCCAGTCTCAATCGCCAGCCGAATCGGACATTCGTTAATCCCCAAATCCTGTCCCGACTGCTTTCGGTATTGGATGTGCCCCCCAAGACCCGGTTGCCCAATAATCTGGTCGCGTGAGATTCCAATCAGTTCATCACAACCATGATTCCATACCTGGACGCGACCGTCTGTCGATGCGATATAAAACCCGTGATACAAACTTTCCAGCAGGTACAGATACGAAAAGACGTGACTCAGGGAACCAGCTTCGATGATCTCTTCCGGCGAAAGCTGATACTGATCGTGGCGAGCGTGCTGTAACTGCGCCGGAATCTGCTCGAACTCGAACCAACGATTCATCGCTGAAATCACATTCCCATCATACTGAGACCCGGCACCTCTTTGCAGAACGTCCATCGCTTCTTCATGCGAAAGTGCTTCGCGGAAAACCTGCGAGGTGACCAGCGAATCGTAAGCATCGGCGACCGCAAGAATTCTCGCGCCCTGATGCACGTCCGAGCCAATCGCTGAGAAGTCGTGAGTGGCGCCATTGTAGTGGTACTGCGACTGAGTAACGATCTGCACGACGTTTGAATCAGCCCCGCACGCCTGCAGGACGTCACCGGCCAGCTGATACAGCAACCCCATCAACTCGGCTTCGTCGGGAGCAAGCTGGCCGGGTTTGTGCAGAATAATGTCTGGAATTCCAACCTTTCCAATATCATGAAGCAGGCAGGCAGCTTCAAGAATCTGCAGATCGCGCCCGTCCCAGCCAATTTGCTCAGCCACACCGACCGACAGAGCAGCGACTCGTCTGGCATGCTGTACGATGCTTGGATCCCGATACTGCAACGAGAGCATGAGGCTCCGCATGGCTGATCGAAGAATCACCGAATCGAAACTGCCGGTATTTGTTCGATCACCGCCGAGTTGCATCAACTCCAGAAGTAGTCGCGACGAATTCATCGGATGCGTCGCTTGCACCGGATATACCGGTCCTTGAGACGCTTGATCCTGATGCACCGGTGTTTGTTCAGTCTGCATTACTCGTGTTTCCTTCGGTTCTGTCGCGCGTGCCAGCACAAAATGCGAGCACATTCGGCACAACTCAACACTAAGAACGTAGGTCGATGTTTCCACGAGTCAAATTCTGCCGCCACATTCGTCGCTCGCGACATGAACAACACAAGTGCCAAACGACTTCAGCCGCCACCAGCCCGATGCACAGCCACCAGATGAGCCACAACCATGCCCAGTCAACAAACACCTGCTTCGTTGACAGACGGCGTGTCTCCGGATTGAATCGCGTCA
This sequence comes from uncultured Planctomyces sp., assembly GCA_937904325.1. Lineage (GTDB taxonomy): Bacteria > Planctomycetota > Planctomycetia > Planctomycetales > Planctomycetaceae > JABMPE01. The sequence continues at coordinate 22,453 of CALGTK010000199.1, read as the reverse complement.
GAAAATCACCACCTTTGAGACGCTTCACCATGCAAATGATCATCGAAGCACTTCGACACGCCATTGCAAACGGTCAATCCGTTGCCTATACAGCTCTGGTCGAAACCAGGGGCTCCACGCCTCAAAAAGCCGGAGCTGTCATGCTGGTCTTCCCGGACGGATCTCAAGCGGGAACACTCGGCGGAGGCTGCGTCGAGGCAGAAGTTAAACGCCGCGCACTGCGACTCCTCGACGAAGGCGACGCCGAGTTAATGTCCTTCCAACTGGACAGCGACTATGGATGGGACGACGGTCTGATATGTGGCGGGCGCATGCGAATGCTGGTCGATCCGGTTCGCCCGGGCGATGACCTCAGCTATTTCGATCAATATCTGAACGTTCTGCGAAACGGTCGCGGTTGCACAGAAGCAATCGTCATTGACGCCGAAAAATCCAACGGTGGCAAAGATGCCAGTCGATATCTGATCGATGAACATGGTGAAATCGCCTGTCAGCGGCCAGCGAACACTCCGCCGGAATCTCTGCACACAGATTTACGACCGGTCCTTGATCGCCCCAGGGCCTATGTCGAAAACGGAATCTCGTACCTGCCACAGCTTGAACGTTGCCGACTATTAATTGTTGGAGCCGGTCACGTTGGCCAGAAAGTGGCCGACCTTGCCGCCGATGTCGACTTCGACGTGTGGGTCGTCGATGACCGCGAGCAATACTGTAATCAGGATCGATTCCCGCGAGCCCACAGACTGATCGTCGGCCCTATCGACAGTTCGCTCAGCGGTTTGAATATCGATGCCAACACAATGTCCATCATTGTCACACGCGGTCACAACCACGACGAAGAAGCCTTGTACCATCTGGTGGAAACCAAATCTCGATACGTCGGTATGATCGGCAGCCGCCGAAAGATCAAGCTGATCTTCGAAGATCTGCTGCGGGAAGGAATCTCTCGCGACGCGTTAGAAGCAGTGCATGCTCCGCTGGGATTCGACATTGGATCCCAAACCGTGCCAGAAATTGCGGTGAGCATCGTGGCCGAGTTGATCGCCCATCGAAATCTGGGATGCATCCCGGAACGACCGCGTCAGGACTCAATCCTCTCCAACCTCGATTCTGCACCGGCTTGCGACTCATCGCCGCCAAATTGAGGCAACAACAGCCGGTTCCGTCGGCGTCATTGATTGACTTCATCGAGCAGTTCGTTGAGTACGTTGGAGTACTCCTGGATCGGCTTCAACTGTTCCTGAAGCTGCGGTGGAATTCTGGCGTTTCCTTGAGGCATGGCTCCACCCTGGGCCCCGTTGCCAGGTAATTCGCCCAGCGGAATTTCTCCCGCTGGCTGATTGAGAAGATCACCGAGCGACCCCATCATGCTGATTGAATAGAGCACCCCGCCCGCTGTCACAACGACGCTCACGACTGTTGCGAAACCCAGCCCCCACATCACCCACCGCACAAGCTTCATCGTACGGCTGATACCTTCAAGGTGCTCCAGAATCTGGTCGACACGATTCGACAGTTCGTCGATCGACGTGGTACTGCCGCTGTCAGAATACGAAGCGTCTGTGTGAACTGGCGACGATTGGGGCTGAACTGGCGACGATTGGGGCTGAACTGGCGAAGTCACAGGCTGAGCCACGACTCCGAACTTCAGCGGGCTCGAGCGAGTCCGATCCGCTTCCTGAAAATACATTTCTTCAGCATCGTCTGTGCCTGACGACTGTGCGGCCCCCGACGCCTTTTCCTTCCTGGAACACTTCACGCAAAGACGCGGCTGAGGCTTTGACCTGGGAATCCGAAACACCCGTGAGCACTCCGGGCATGTCCAGACAACTCGAGACTCTCCTGCAGAACTCATGATTCGCCCCTACTCTGCTAACTTCAGTCAGCTTCTCAATTATGGCTTAACACAACTGCCATCTCGTCGTCGAATGGCCGGCCAGGCTCCGTTGAATGGATGGTCCGGGTATGGAAATTTGGCAGCTAGCTCTTCATCCAGTTCGATGCCCCAGCCAGGTGCATCGTTTGGCCAGAGCATTCCGTCTCGTAGTTCGGGACACCCCGGAAATACATCCAGCGTAGCCTGGTTGAAGACCGTGAACTCCTGAATCCCAAAATTTGAAATCGAAACATCCAGAGCAAGATTAGCGGCGTGCCCAATCGGTGATGTGTCGCCAGGACCGTGCCATGCGGTCCGAACACTGAAGAATTCACACAAAGCAGCGATCTTCCGAGCCATCGACAGGCCGCCAACATCCGAAATATGAACTCGGATAAAATCGATGAGTTGCTCGCGGATCAATGGCAGGTACTCGTTTACGTTGGTGAATAGTTCCCCCATCGCCAGCGGCACATGAGACGCTTCCCGCAAACGTCGGAAGTAAGTCAGTTCTTCAGGAGGCAATGCGTCCTCCAGAAAGAACAGCCGATACGGCTCCAGATCTTTTGCCAGCTGCATGGCCAGAGGTGCGGGCAGACGCTCATGAACATCGTGCAGCAGTTCAACCTCGTCACCTAACTCACTGCGCACATGCTCAAACAACCGTGGAGCCAGCCGCGCATAGTCGGCCGGTTCGAATATGTTCTGCGGAGAGGTGGGACCATTGACCTGTTCGTGCGTCTTGAGATCCGACTCAGTTCCGTAGGTCGACTGCCCCGGAACTTCCGATTGAATCCGAACGTGACGAAATCCTTCGGCCATCAACGCCCGAGCCCGATCGGTAACCTCGGCAAAGTCCCGCCCGCTGGCGTGAACGTAAACCGGAGCCGCCATGCGAGTCTTCCCGCCGAGTAAATCATGTACGGGCATGCCCGCTCGCTTGCCCTTGATATCCCACAGGGCCATGTCCACGCCCGACAAGGCATTGTTCAGCACCGGCCCCTGCCGCCAGTACGAACTGACGTACGAAGACTGAAAGATGTCCTCGATCTCGTTGACGTCCCGGCCTCGTAGAAACGGGTCGAGGTAACTTTCCACGGCCTCGATCACCGCCGACGGCCGCTGCGTGAATGTCGCACAGCCAAGCCCATACAAGCCAGAGTCCGACGTCTCGACTTTCACAACGACCAGCCGAATATCGGCGGGTGCGGTTGCGATGCAGCGAATCTTCTCTATTCGAACGGTCATTGCTCCCCTCGATGCCAATCGGTTCCTATCATTCGGACCTGCCGAAAGCGTGAGCGGAAGAGTCTATCGACATCAGCATGAACACGGGGAGTGACCGCACGATGAAAGTTGAATCGATCGAACGAATCTGGGTGGACATCCCACTGAAGGAAGTCCCTTTTCGAAACATGGTCCGAGAGATTCCTCACTGGTCACTCTTCGAAATCTGCAAAGTCACGTTGAGCAATGGCGTCCAGGGCGTCGGCGAAACCATGCCCTACTACACCTGGGGCGAGGTCACCGACGAAGCCGTCCATCGAGCCACCGGCCAGCACGCCGCAACGGTCATGTGGGACGACTCGCTGGGAGCGGGGCTGCAGATGGCGTTATTTGATGCCGTCGCTAAATCGCTGGAGGCCCCCGTCTGGTCGCTGCTGGGCGAGAAAGTTCGCACTCACGCCCACGTCGGCTGGTGGGCCATCGACATGCCTGCTGAAGACTGGATCACCGAATGCGAAGAAGCCGCCGCCAGCGGATACACGACTTTTAAAACGAAGGCACGCCCGTGGTTCGACCTTGAAGACCAGGTAAAGAGACTTTCTGAAGCCGTCCCCGATCACTTTCTGCTGGACCTCGACTTTAATGATTTCGGACTCGATCCCGCCGTCATCCGGCCACTATGCAAGCGGCTGGAGAAGTACTCCAAAGTTGCGATCTGGGAGAGTCCAATCCAACAGGAAGACGTCGAAGGCAACCGCATGTTGCGACAGCACCTGAGTATTCCGATCGCTCAGCACATCGGACGCCCGGCTTTCGAAACTCAGATCCGACGGGACATCTGCGACGGCTTTGTCATGGAAGGCGGAGTCACGCACGCAATCGGCCGCGGCCGAACCTGCGCTGAATTCAACAAGCCGTTCTGGCTGCAGTGGGTCGGCTCGAATCTCGGAGCGACGTTCTGTCTGCACGTTCAGGCGGCACTCTCACACGCCCGCTGGCCGGCGATCCATTGCAACCACATGTACCCCGAGCAGTTCGTGACTGAACCGTGGACGGTTTCAAATGGCATGGCAAAGATTCCCGACACGCCCGGCATCGGCGTCACCGTCGACTGGGACATCGTCGAGCAATACCGCATCGACCCCAAGGCTCGCCCCTACCCGTACCCCGGACTCTTGCTGCGCCTCGACTGGCCGAGCGGGTCGAAGTCCTACTTCACGCATGCCCAACAAATGTGGGACGCCTTCAAAGCCGGAGACCTGCCCGCCTTCGTAAAAGGAGCCCACCTGGTGCATGTCGAAGAAAACTCAGAAGAATGGTCCGAATACTACGGCCGCGCGAGCATCGCCCCTGTCCACGAACCGTCGTAGGGCTCGCAGCGTCTGGCCTACTTAGGTTCGCCTCGATCCAAAGAATTCTCGCTGTTAATAAACAGCCAGCAGACGGCACTGAGCAAGTACATCACACCGACCATCACAAAGACCGGTTCGTAGTGCGTCACCATGACTTCTTCGCCGTTTACGATCGAAATCGTCGCGTATCGATCAAGCAGCCAGCCACCAATGACTGGCGTAATCACTCCCGCAACTCCACCCGCCGTGTTGATTATGCTAAAGACAGTCGCTGAGTATCGCCCCCCTAAGTCCGTTGACGTTCCCCAGACTGTCGGTTGTGTCCAGTCCGTGAAAAATTTGGTCGCGAACAGCATGGCGGCGGCCACCAACGGCATTGAGTTTCTGGTCAAGACTGCAGTTACCTGATCCGACATGAAACTCTGCCACATTCCAAAAGACAGCCCGAACTTTTCATACTCAGACATGATGAACGACGCGATAAATCCATCCCACCATTCGACTATCGAAGGAAGGATCGGCACGTTCGGATACATCAAGGCGGCATAAAGAAAGAAACAGGCCAGCACCTTGCCGGAGAACCCAACGATCGTTCTAGCTCGACGCCGACTGCCGGTGGTACGAATCAGAAAGTCGTTGAGGAAGCCACCGGCCACGCCGCCGCACGCTCCGCCCCACAATGGCATGCTTGCCAGAATCCCGAGCATAATTTTGTCAGTGACTCCTCGGGCCTCGATGAAAAAACTGCCCATCAAAACGGAGTAGACATAATCGGCGCCGGCATTCATGTACTGTTGCACGACAAACATTCGCAGGCTCGCGTTCTTCAACGCGCGGCCTGCCGGTAACAGTTTCGGTTGATCGTCGTCAGGCGTTTCGTCTCCCGCGCGAATCAGATCCCGTTCGGCCTCGTTACACCGAGGGTCGTCTTCCGGACGGTTTCGACATTGCCACAGGAAAAGACCTGCCAAAACCAACCCCAGCAATGCGAGCATCGTGAGGGCCACTCGCCAACTGAACCCGCAAACTCCCATCAGAATTGAACCAAACAGCAGCGAAGAAATTGCCCCGCCACTTCGCCCAAAAAAGCTGGCAACAAGTCCCTGGATACTCGTTCGTTGCCCGATGGGAAACCATTCTCGAGTTACTTTCGCCAGAGACGGATAGCAGCCGGCCTGTGCAGCTCCGAAACCGAATCTCGCCGCAATCAATCCATTCATTGAACCAGCCAGTCCGAGGCAAGGCATCGTCAGAGACCAGATCGCAATGATGATTCCAACGAACAGGTGCGGCCCAAACAGGTCGCAAATAATACCGCCAGGAATTTGACCGAAGCTGTAACTTACGTAGAACGCCGTATCCAGTACGCCCATTTCCTGATTCGAGAACTTGTACTCGTCCATCAACTCGGGACGAATGAAGTTCCACGTGTAGCGGTGCAGGTAGAGGATGAACGACGTCGCGGCCGCCAGCCCGAAGACAATCCACCGACGTTTCGTCGGGATTTGCGTACCTTGCAAAGAGCGTTCGTCGGACATCGGCTTTCCGTTCGCGTCAGAAGTGGTGCAAGCTTGCCTCGGCTTAAGCATCCACGTTAAGAGACACCACTTCCACTCCGCAATCAAGCAGCCTCAAACCGATGGGCGGCCAGCAGCAAGCTCAATATGAAAATCACATCGATCAAGACTCACATTGTCGGCGAAGTCCGTAACTTTCTGTTCGTTGTCGTGGAGACCGACGAAGGTGTTACAGGCATCGGCGAAGCCGGCATCACGTGGCGGGAAGAAGCGATGGCTGGATTCGTCCACGCGTTGACTCCGTCACTGATCGGCCAGAACCCCAACCGGATCGAACATCTCTGGCAGGTCATGCACCGTTGCGGCTTCTTTCCCGGTGGACGAATCGGTGCGGCAGCGATCAGCGCAATCGACATCGCGTTGTGGGATATCAAGGCAAAGGCTCTGGGTGTCCCTGTCTACGAACTGCTCGGCGGACTGGTTCGCGAGAAAGTCGTGTGTTACCCGCACGTCCCCGATGGCACACTGGAAGAAATGGTCGCAGCCTGCCGTCAGAAGATTGACGCAGGATGGAAGTTCGTCCGATTCAATCTGCCATCACAGGGCGACAACCTTGAACCCACGACTTCCGTCCGCGAAGGCATCGCACTGGTCGAAGCGGTCCGCAACGAACTCGGACCTGAAGCTGAGATCATCATCGACGTTCACACGCGGCTCGACCCACCCGACGCCATCACACTGTGCCGGCAACTCGAACCGTTTCGCCCTTACTTCGTCGAAGACCCGGTTCGCTGCGAAAATCCAGCCGCGATCGGGCGTCTGCGCCAACATGTGGCAACGCCGATCGCCATGGGGGAACAATACGCAACGAAGTGGGAGTTTTGTGAGGCCCTCGAAAACGACTGGATCGACTTCTGCCGGCTGGACGTCTGCAACGTGGGTGGGCTGACCGAAGCTCGGAAGATCGCCGGCTGGTGCGAGACTCATTACATCCCGATCGCTCCCCACAACCCGCTCGGCCCGGTTTCAACAGCCGCGTGCCTGCACCTGGACCTTGCTACCAGCAACTTCGCCGTGCAGGAATGCGCAAGAATTCCCGGCGAAGTTCTATCGGATCTCTTCCCCGTACAGATCCCGTTTGAAAACGGATTCATGTTGCCGCCGACCTTGCCCGGACTGGGAGTTGAGTTCGACGAAGCCGCACTCGCGAAGTATCCACCAGTCGAAGGAGACTGCCCTCGTCTAACCAGAGCCGACGGATCGTTCACGAACTGGTAGCTCGCTGGGTGGACACCGCCCACCAACCAGAATGACCTGGGGCGGTACACCCTGCGTAGCAGCCAATACGGAGATTACCTACTCCTTGACGAGACGATAGATGCCCTTGCCGTTTCGATTGGGCGTCGTGACGAACGCTTCGCCCTGCTCGTCTTCGCCGAACGCAAGGACGTTCAAACCGTTCCAGGGAATCGCGACGTTGCGAATGACCTTGCCGGCAGCCTCGTCGTAGTGCAGCGCCCACAACTTGCCGGAAACGAAGTCGCCGTAAAGATAATGACCGGCCAGTTCTGGCAGTTTCGAGCCTCGATAGACGTGCCCGCCGGTGATCGATTTTCCAATGCGGTGATCATACTCCCAGACCGGATCAATCCCGATGATGTCGTTCGAACCTTTGTGATTGCCGAATGCGAACGAACCTTCGCGAGCACTCCAGCCGTAGTTTCCGCCCTTCTTAATGATGTTAATTTCCTCCCACAGATCCTGCCCGACGTCTGCCAACCAGAACGAACCGGTCTTCGAATCAAACGAAACTCGCCAGGGATTCCGAATGCCGGAAGCGAAGACTTCGCCGGGAATTCCTTTCTTCCAGACAAACGGATTGTCCTTGGGAATCGCGTAGTTCTTTCCGTCAGACTTGTGGTCCACGTCAATTCTGAGCACGCAACCCAGAAACGAAGTTTTGTCCTGTGCCGAATACTCCGGGTCGTTCCGGCCGCCGCCATCGCCCATGCCAATGTAAAGGTATCCGTCCGGGCCAAACGCCATCGGCCCGCCATTGTGATTGGCAAATGGCTGCTGGATCGTCATCAGAATTTCTTCGCTGGACACGTCTGCTTTGTTTGCGTCGTCCTTCGACACTGTGAAACGCGAAAGCTGAATCTTCCGATCGCCAGACTTCGTGTTGTAGTAGACGAAGAATTGCCCGTTCGACCTGTAGTCAGGATGAAAGGCGAAGCCGAGCAATCCTTCTTCATTATCTTTCGTGAATTCATGAGTGAGCTTCCGGAAGTCTGCAAATACAGTTGCCTTGGTTGCTGAGGAATCATTCGGAAGAACGTGAATCAGTCCGATTTGATCAACGACGAATACTCGATTCGTGCCGTCCCCGGCGTGCGTCACGTGAATCGGTCGCTTCTGTGGGTTTGGTTTTCCGTTTTCGTTAAATGCAGACCAGCCTTCCCATGTAACGTTTGGAAATGCCACTTCCGGCTTCAGTTTCAGTGTGGCATCGATTGGTTCAGGAGCTTCGCCGCTTTCCGGAAGTTCTCTGATCCGAATATTTCGGAACGAGACAAGGTTGCCATGATCCTGCAGGCAAATGTGCCCTTTCGTCGCCTTTCCAAAGTTCTTGAACTTCGAAAACTTGCTCGCTGAAACGCGTTTGTTCCAATCGTCGCTGCCCTTCAAAAATTTGAAGTAGCTGACACCGTTCATGCAGACTTCGCCATCGCGAGCGGTGACTCGGAAGTAAAGTTGATTCCACTGGCCAGCCGGTCTGGTGGCATCGTCAATCTCGATGCCTTTATAGCCAACCTGAGCTTCAAACTTCATCGCCCAGCCCGGTTTCTTTGGCTGATAAAGCTGGTACAGCCAACCTGCTTTTTGAGGGTCATGGCCATCGACGTTGTCCTGAATTTGAATCTCGGGACCCGACTGCCACGGACGATCATTTTCCTCAGTTACGTGAAACATCAGCCCGCTGTTGCCGCCTTTTGAAATGCGGTATTCAAGCTGCAGTTCAAAATGCTCGTACTGTCCGGTCGTGATGATGTCTCCAGCCTTCTTATCGACCCGCGACAAAATTCCATCATCGATCTTCCAGCCAGCGCCGACTGCATCCTTTTTGTAGTTACGCCAGCCCGTGGTTGTTTTGCCATCAAACAGAAGCTTCCATCCGGAGCGGGATTCAGCTTCCGTCAACTCATTCTGACCAGCGCTGGTCAGCATTGGAGCTGTAAAAATCACACCAACGACAACTGCAAGTCGAGCGAATTCTGGATGCCACATATGAAATACCTTTGTGAATTTTTTGTTACAAACTACATGGATAGAGTGAAGCATCGCGTCTCTGAAAAGGAAGAATGACATACGCGAATCGGCAACGCAACACGCCGGTCATCCGTCGACCTTCGGCACCTGCTTCGCACGGGCAATCGTTTCCTGGACGGTGTCGGTGACTGCCGTGCAAAGCCGGTCAAGATCCAGATCGTCCTCGTCGTCGCCGAACGGTTCTTCGACATGTTCGGCGACCACTTCCAGACCGAGCATGAAGTACGCAGTTAAGCCTGTCAGAGGCACGGCCCACCAACCGAAGTCGGCCGAAATCCCCCAGGGAATTGTCAACAGGCACACCGCGATGCACTGCCGAACAAAAACACGATACGAACTGGCCAGCCGAGTCAATCTGATACATTCACATTGCCCGGCCAGCTCATGCAGGCGGCGAAGATCGGCATCGATCACTCGCTGGTCAGCGCCATCAATCCAGCCATTCGCCTTCCATTGAAACAAGCACTTGTAAAGTCGATCGACCAGAAAGACCGGCACGTGCTTGACAGTCTCGTCGTACCCGTCGCATTCGGAGAGAGATTCAGAAGTCGCGGCATCACGCAGGTGATCACGGAGTCCCCACGAGAACGCCACTAAATACCGGCCGACGCCATCCAGTTCTTCTTCAGGAATGTTCACCATGTGTGCATACTTGGCGGCCAGTGTCCTGCTGACGCTGACGATCTCGCCCCAGAGGGTACGGGCATCCCACCAGCGTCCGTAGGCTGTGTTCGTTCGAAACACCAGCAGCCACCCGAGCACCAGCGTCAGCGCCGCGTGAATCTCTGCAGGAATGAGTGCCGCATCGCGAAAATTCGCAAACCAAGGCAGTAGCGGAACGGCTCCGTAGGCAGCAAACGCGGCCGCCATGAATGCGACTCGACTCAGAGTACGACTGCTCGTCAGCGGTCGGACAAGGCCGCGTTTTGTTTTGGCAGGCTCTGACATAATCTCCAAGCTGCGTGATTGACAGCCAGTACCGAATAGCGAAATGAAACTTGAAGAAGAAGGTCAGAGACTACGACGGGCATCGTCCACACTCAAGCCGACCGACCACCAAAGCCTCGACAGACAAGTGCGTCGTAAGGACGACCACAGATCGCGCTGAAAGTTTTTGTAAACCTTCTTTACAAACCTCTGTATGCACGATACGTTTTTGTCAGTCTACATTCACGCCTTAACAGACTTGCCGCATGCCTGTCCCACCTCAAACACGCCCGCGACTGCTTCGCCAGATGAATGAGCGATCCGTCATGCGCACGCTGCAGCAGCATGGTCCCTGCTCAAGAGCGGACATGACACGCAGGCTGGGAGTCACAGCACCAACAGTTTCCAAGGCCGTCTCGTCGCTGCTCCGTGGACGCATGCTCGAAGAATTCGACAGCAAGCAGGACGGAGTCGGTCGCCCGGCGCGGCAACTTCGACTGGCGACAGAAACGGCTCAGGTGATCGGACTCGTCATTGACGCGCAGAACTGCCATCTTGTCTCGGCCGGACTGGACGGACAACTGCATCATGCGAACCTTTGTATATTCGAAACGCCGAAAACGTATCGCGGCTTGATTTCAAAGGTCGTCAAGTTTTACGAACAGGTTTCAAATGGACGGGCTGTCGAAACGTTGGGACTCGGCATCAGCATGCCCGGCCTGATCGACTATCGACAGCAGCAAGGTTTGCTCTCGCCGAACGTTCCTATCACAAACGGGCAATCGCTGGCTCGCGACCTGACCGCAAAGCTGGACATCGGCTGCGTAATGCTGCAGGAGTCGCATTCGCTGTGTCTGGCTCAGCATCATTACGGCGACACGGCAGGCGGCAATTCCCGCGGTCTGGATAACTTCGTGATGCTCGATATCGGAGCCGGTCTGGGCATGGGCGTGATGGCTGGCGGCCGCGTGCTGACTGGACATAGCGGTCTGGCTGGCGAACTCGGACACCTCCCGCGCATTCCCGACGGCCGAGCGTGCGGTTGCGGAAAACGTGGATGTCTGGAAACAGTTTCCTGCGACTCTGCACTCGCCTGGCTGGTGTCTCAGCGGATCGGCAAGTCCGTCAGCATCGACGAAATTTTTCAACTGACTCAAAGCGGCGAGCTTTCCGTTCAGGATGAAATCAGACAGGTTCTCCCACACCTCAGCTTCGCGATTTCAGCCGTCATCAGCCTTTACAATCCTTCGAAAATTTTCATCTGCGGACGCATGTTCGACCTCGACGAGAAACTGTTCGAAAAGCTGCTGGCAGCCACAGCCGCCGATACTCTTGCACCCGCGTTTGCCGACTGTGAAATTATCCGCGCCAGTGTCAGCAAGAGCCAGGGGGCCGTCGCTGGAATTATCGAATACCTCACCGACTCCCTGGTTCCAGGCGTCGACGGACTGTTCGCACCAGCGAATAATTCAATCGACGTCGCAACTGCTGCTGCTGAAAATCGATAAATAAAATAAACTAAAACGTTTATCCCTCAGAATTCCTGATTCAGCGAAGTCAGTTTACCAGACAAGAAATCCTGATCATGATAACACGACTCTTATCAATCTCTGCTTTGTCAATGTTCGTCCAGGTGACCGCCGCCGCTTCGGCGTCAGCTGCCGACGCCGGATCGGCCGAATTCTACAACGAAAGCGTCCTGCCCATCCTGGAAGCACGCTGCTTCGAATGTCACGGACCGGACTCCAAACTGAAGGGCGGACTGTTCCTCGGAAACCGTGACGGGATTCTCACGGGTGGCGAATCCGGTCCTGCAGTTGATCCTGACGCTCCGGAAGACAGCCTGTTTCTCGACGCGATCAACTACGGCTCATACGAAATGCCTCCCGACGGTAAGCTGCCTGACAACGAAATCGAAGCCCTGACAGCATGGGTAAAAGCAGGTGCGTCGATTCCAGAAGATTCCGAACTGGAACGCCCGGAACTCGACCACACGAATCCGGCGACGCTCGTCACCGAGGAAACAAAAAACTACTGGGCATTCCGGCCTGTTGCGAATCCAAATGTACCCCCAGTAAAAAACTCAACATGGCCCGTTACCCCGATCGACAATTTCATTCTTAACAAGCTTGAATCAGCCACGTTATCTCCGTCATCGCCGGCCGCCAAACAGCAGCTCATTCGACGCGCGTATTACGACCTCACCGGCTTACCGCCCACAATCGACGACATCACGTCATTTGTTAATGACAAGTCTGACCGGGCATTCGAAAAGGTCATCGACCGACTGCTGGATTCGCCCCAGTACGGCGAACGCTGGGGAAGGCACTGGCTCGACCTGGTCCGCTTCGCTGAAAGCAACAGCTACGAGCGTGACGGAACCAAGCCATTCATCTGGCGGTACCGCGACTACGTCATCAAAAGCTTCAACGAGGACAAGCCGTACACACAGTTCATCCGGGAACAAATTGCCGGCGATGAATTTGAGCCACCAACTCCCGACTCAATCGTCGCCACAGGCTACTACCGTCTGGGGATCTGGGACGACGAACCGGTCAGCCAGAAGCAGGCACTGTACGACGATCTTGACGACATCCTGCTGACAACGTCACAGGTCTTTCTTGGCCTGACCATGAACTGTGCCCGCTGCCACGATCACAAGATCGATCCGATCCCGCAAAAGGACTACTACAGTTTCCTCGCATTCTTCAGCGGTTTTAAACGTTACGGCGTCCGCGGCCACGACTCGGTAAAGAACAATTCGATCGGCCCCATCGCCGTTAATCAGGATGACCGGAAACGCAACGACTCTCGTCAGGCAATGGACCGTGAACTTGGCGAACAGGATCGCAAGATAAATCAAGTTAACCGGCGGCTTAACGAACTGATGACTCCGCCGGAAAAAGAAGACTTCAAAGCAGTCGAAGTTCGAGTCGACATTGCTCGAAAGTACTCCGGTAAGGGACTCTCGAAAAAACTCGTGTCCGAATACGCAACCGCCGTGCAGCGGCGCAAAGAGATTCTGGACACCCGTCCGCCGGAAGTCGCTCAGGCTTTAATAATTAAAGAAGTCGGAAAGACACCACGGGATACGTTTATCCTGGTTCGCGGTAATGCGAATGTCGAAGGTGCCGAAGTCGAGCCGGCATTTCCATCGGTACTCTCGCCACCGGAGCCAGTCATTAAGACTCCAACGATGACTGATTCAAGTGGTCGCCGCACGGCACTGGCCAACTGGATCGCCAGTGAGAAAAACCAACTTACCGCCCGAGTCATGGTCAATCGAATCTGGCAACACCATTTTGGGCGAGGCATCGTCAACTCAAGCAACAACTTTGGAAACATCGGCGACAAGCCCACTCATCCGGAACTGCTTGACTGGCTATCGACCCGCTTCATGCAGAGTGGCTGGAAGCTTAAATCCATGCACAAGCTGATCATGCTTTCGAATACATATCAGATGAGTTCTCAGGCCAGCGAGAAAGAACTGGCGGCCGACCCGGCCAACAATCTTTACTGGCGATTCAACATGCGGCGACTTTCATCCGAAGAGCTACGTGATTCCGTCCACGCTGTGAACGGTCGCCTGAATTTGAAGATGGGCGGGCCCAGTATCTACCCGGTCATCCCACAGGAAGTATTCGCCGGTCAGTCACGACCGGGTGCAGGCTGGGGAAACTCGTCCGAAGAGGAGCGTGCTCGCCGAGCAGTTTACATCTTCATCAAGCGATCGCTGGTCGAACCGCTGATGGCAGATTTCGACTTCGCCGATGTCGACTCCACCTGCCCTGTTCGATTTGTGACGACTCAACCGACCCAGGCACTCAGCCTGCTGAACAGTGAATTCATGAATCGACAGGCGGCGATCTTCGCCGAGTTCCTCAAAAAGGAAGCCGGCCCGGATTCGGCAAAGCAAGTGGCGCTCGGACTGAGACGGGCTACTCAAAGACAGCCAACCAAACCAGAGATCGACCGAGGCGTCGGCCTGATCAACTCATTGAAGGCCGACGGTGTACCCGAGGACATCGCCACAAAGTACTACTGCCTGACGTTGTTCAATCTGAACGAGTTCCTCTATCTCGACTGATCCGTCGTTCGGCCTTCCTCAAGTACCAAAGGGTTGTGCCGAAACCAGACAACTACTCGAATACTGAGTTAATCGATAACGGGGTGATATGATGACTGAATCAAATTTCTGTGGCCGCACACGGCGAGAATTCCTCTGGCAGACCGGAGCTGGATTTACCGGCACGGCCCTCGCTGGCATGTTCAGCGAAGACGGCTTCCTGGACAATCAAGCCGTCGCCGCCGATGGACAGACCGCCTGGACGAACCCACTGGCACCGAAGAAGCCACACCACGATCCGCAAGCGACGTCGGTAATCTTCCTTTACATGTATGGAGGACCAAGCCATATCGACACGTTCGATTACAAGCCCAAAATGAAAGGGATGGACAACAAAACGATCGACGTCAAAACGTTCGGTCGCGGCGGCCATAGGAACCAGGGACGGATTGTCGAACCTCGCTGGAACTTCAAACAGTACGGCGAGTGCGGCAAGTGGGTTTCTGACCTGTTCCCTCACAAAGCCGAAATGGTCGACGACATTGCGTTTCTTCATTCCATGACCGCTGACTCGCCAATTCACGGATCGGCCATGCTGATGATGAACAGTGGAAAGATTCTCAGTGGAAGTCCCTGTCTTGGTTCATGGACTACTTACGGCCTGGGCAGTGAAAACCAGAATCTTCCTGGCTTCGTGGTAATGCTCGATCCACGAGGAGGCCCGATCTCGGGTGCTAAGAACTGGAGCTGCGGGTACATGCCTGCCAGTTATCAGGCAACGATCATGCGGGCCCAGGGAACACCAATCCTGAACCTCGCTCCGCCAGCAGGAATGACAAGCGAGACGCAACAGAAACTGCTGGCGACTTTAGATCAGTACAATAAGGAGCATCAGAAAGCTCGGCAGGACAACACCGAACTTGCTGCGAGAATCGCCAACTACGAACTGGCTTTCCGCATGCAGACCGCCGCCCCCGAAGCGACGGACATCTCACAGGAAACGGCAGCCACGCAGGAGATGTACGGACTGAACGGCGAGAAATCCGGCACCTTCGGAAAGCAGTGTCTGCTTGCCAGACGGCTCGTCGAACGCGGAGTTCGCTTCGTCCAGATTTACTCAGGCGGCAATCACAATGATGCCAACTGGGATGCTCACGGCGACCTCCAGCACAACCACAACCTCCATGCTGCCGAGACGGACAAGCCGATCGCCGGCCTGTTGAAAGATCTCAAACAAAGAGGCCTGTTGAAAAACACACTGATCGTCTGGGGCGGCGAGTTTGGTCGACAGCCCACGGCCGAATACGCCAAAGGCACTGGCCGAGACCACAACAGCTACGGCTTCACCATGTGGATGGCCGGGGGAGGAATCAAGGGCGGAACCAGCGTCGGAACGACAGACGAACTGGGCAGTAAGGCTGTAGAGAATCGCTACCACGTCAAGAATCTGCACGCCACGATTCTCAACCAGCTCGGCTTTGATCCAAACAAGCTGTCGTACTTCTACGATGGTCTCGAGCAACGACTCGTCGGAGTCGAAGGTGCCGAGCCGATTAAACAGATCATTGCGTAATCTTCGCCTGGCGATAATCGTGGTGCGTCGCGTCGCATGCTACTTCAGCCGAAAATGAATAATCCCGGCAGGTCCCTGGAACCTGTCGGGATTTTCTTGAACACATGTCAGGCTGAACACATGTCAGGCTATCGAAGCTATTTCTTTTTGGTTCGTTTCTTCGAAGTTCCTGAAGCAGACTTTCCGCGAAAATTCAGTTCTTTGACTTTCCTGCCAATCGGTGCAAGGCCCTTTCCGCCAAGTCGTTCGACATCTTTCGCCACTCGAAACCATTCTGCGGACATCGCCGCAACGCGTTCGGGATGCTTCTTTGACAGGTCGTCCAGCTCCGTGCGGTCTTCGTCCAGGTTGTAAAGTTCCCACTTCCCGAGTTTCGCGGAAACCAGCTTCCACGGCCCCTGACGCAGCGCGCGGTCCGATCCGAAGTGAAAGTAAAGCTGTTCATGCCCCTGGCGTGTTTCGTCGCGAAATATCGGCAGCAACGACTTTCCCTGCAGTGGATCGACTTTTCGCTCTCCGATTTCACTGGGATAGTCGGCTCCGGCCAGATCAATGAACGTCGCCATAAAGTCAATCAGATGACCAGGCTGATCAGTAACCGATCCGGGCTTCGTTTTCAGACCGTTCGGCCAGTGAGCGATCATCGGCGATGAGATGCCACCTTCATGCTGGTTTTGTTTGTAGAGTCGGAACGGCGTGTTACCGGCGTGAGCCCAACTGGCGTCGTAGGTCCAGTAACTTTCCGGGTCCCACGGTTTCAGATTCTTACCCCGCGTTCGCTCGAACGGACATGCCCCATTATCCGAGCAGAACAGAATTAGCGTATTTTCGTACAAGCCTTTATCTTTGAGGTGTTTCACCAGACGGCCAACATTCTGATCGAGTACGTCTACCATCGCCGCAAAGACTTCCATCCGGTCCGCTTCCCACACTCGTTCATCGTCCGTAAGACTCTTCCACGCCGGAATATGCTCTGGTCTGGGGCTCAGCTTCCACTTCCGTGGTAGAAGCCCCGAAGCAATTTGCCTTTGGTGCCGTGACTTCCTGAGCGCATCCCATCCAGCATCGTAGCGGCCGTTGTATTTCAGGACTTCAACCCTGGGAGCCTGCAACGGGTAATGCGGCGCATTGAACGCTGTGTAGAGCAGAAACGGTTTGTCGCTGGCCGTTGCCTCATCAAGAAAGCCCAACGCGAAATCCGTTATGGCGTGAGTCGTGTAGAACGGTCGACCATTCAACATTTTCGGCACGACCCACGGTTCGCCATTCAGACGGAACGTATCGTCACCGGTGAAAAAGTTTGTCGCTCCGGAAAGATGTCCCCAGTATCGCTCGAAACCGAAGTCCGTTGGCTGCTTGCTGAGATGCCACTTTCCGACCATCGAAGCCGAATAGCCTGCACGCGTCATGACCTCAGCAATCGTCGCCCCACGACTGAGACTCGCCCCACCCGCCTGGTCGCAGTACAGACCGGTCAGCAGTGAAACTCGCGAGGAGTGACACTTAGCGGTGTTATAAAACTGAGAAAACCGAAGCCCTTTGGCCGCCAGAGCATCCAGATTCGGAGTTTCAATTTCCGAACCGTAGCATCCAAGATCTGAAAACCCCAGATCATCCGCCATGATCAAAACAATGTTCGGTCGAGCGTCAGGCTCTGCCGCGACCAATTTCGCATGCGGAACCACAGTCACAACGCACGCCGCGGTCGCAAGAATGAAAACTCGTAAGCCGCCAGGTGACACGCGTAGCAGAGACCGATGTACTTCTTCAATCGCGACAGAAATTGAACTCAACATTCTGCTCGTTCTTCCTTAATGTTTGCCCGTAAATTTCAGGGACTGCGGTATTGTGCCCACGATTGTGAGTAATCTCTGGTCTCATTATAGGCAAACCGTACTCCGACAACGTACCTGTGTATTCGGCAATAACGGTTTCGTAACAAACTGACAACTACACGAAAGCAACTCTCCATTTATAGAAACAGCTGAACTCTGATAGACTCAGAGCACCTGCACGCGTCGTCAATTTCGAAATGGAATTTCTGCATGAACGAACTTCAAATGAACCGGCGACAAGCCCTCATCGCAAGCGGTCTGGGAACAATGAGCCTCGGCATGCCTGGCGTCGTGATGGGCAGCGACAAGGTCGACGAAGACGGCAAAGCTGTCGCTTCAAACAAGTCCTGCATCTTTGTTCTGCTTTGCGGAGGACCAAGTCACGTCGACACCTGGGACATGAAACCAGACGCACCGCTGGACTATCGCGGCCCTTACGAGCCGATTGCCACCAAAGTACCCGGGATGCGCATCAATGAGATGCACACCGAACTGGCGAAGCTGACGGACCACTTCACCCTCATTAACTCGATGTCGCATCCGGGATCAATCAGTAATCACTTTGACGCGATGCACAATCTACTCAGTGGTCAGTCTGAGAAGCGAGTGCAACAGGGCATGCCGGACGAGCATCCGTACCTCGGCTCGTTCGTTGCCAAACACAAACCCAGCACGCGCAACTTCGTGTCGAATGCCTGGCTCATCAAATGTGTAGGTCCACCCGTCTTCTGCGCGCCCAACATCGG
This sequence comes from uncultured Planctomyces sp., assembly GCA_937904325.1. Taxonomy (GTDB): domain Bacteria; phylum Planctomycetota; class Planctomycetia; order Planctomycetales; family Planctomycetaceae; genus JABMPE01. The sequence goes on along the minus strand of CALGTK010000199.1, from coordinate 4,004 downwards.
TATCGGTGGCTACCTTGGATCGGCTTATGCGCCGATGTTTGTCGGCTCGGCAACCAATCACCCGGCTATGGACAACTTTGAGCCGCCTGAACTCTACAATCCGTACGACAAACAACGATTCGGTCAGCGTAAGTCGCTGCTTAGCAGCCTTGAATCGGCCAGACTGGACAAGGACAGTCAGGTCAAAGACTGGTCTGACCTGCGTGAGAAGACGTACGACGCCATGACACGCCAGGAAGGCCGGCAGGCGTTTAAGTTAAATCAGGAACCGGTCAAAACGCGGGAACGCTATGGGATGCATCCGCTGGGGCAGAATCTTCTTCTCGCGCGGCGCATGGTCGAGTCAGGAGTCCGCTTTGTCACCGTCAACGGCTGGACCGGCCAGGCAGAGCACGACAAGAAAGGTCCGCCGAGCAGCAGTTGGGACATGCACGGCGGAAACATGGGTATGGGCAACGCCTTCGGCAACGGCTCCTACGGCATGGGATTCTGTTTGCCTCGTCTGGATCAGGCTTTGGCCGGATTGTTTTCTGACCTCACCGAGCGTGGCATGCTGGACGACACCCTTGTCGTCGTCACAGGCGAATTCGGTCGCACACCGTTCGTGCTGAAACAGGATCCACCAGGACGGCAGCACTGGCCAAAGTGCTTCTCGTCGATCATCGCCGGAGCGGGCATCGCTGGCGGGAAGGTGTATGGCAAGACCAACAAGCGAGGCGAGTATGTCACCGACAAGCCAGTTCGTCCCGAAGAACTCGCCGCGACCATCTATCACGCCCTCGACATTCCGATCAACGATCCAACAGACGCCAGCGGCATTTCAGCCTCTCTGACAACCGGCAAACCAGTCATGGAACTGTTTGGGTAAGCCGAACCGGAAACGGCCTGGTCGTCGCAGTATTGCCGTGAACTTGGACCAACAGGTGATGGTTTTCGTGTCTTCGATCGCTCTGGATGCTTTCTGCTTCGGTTACTTCTCGGCTGGCCTGATGCGCCGACTGCGAATTTCGGGGCAAATTTCCTTGCCATCAATCAGGTCAGGTTTCGCGGCGACCCCCAGTTGCGCAGGAGATTTTCCGACCCAACGGCTCTCGCGGCCCTTGACGTCGATGCGTCCACGGGCGGGATCGATGGTGAGGGTAGTGAAGAGGCTGTCGCGGTAGGGGCAGGTATACTCGACCCAGCGGAACCTGGCGTGGATATCGGCCGGGTAGCTCTTGTTGCGGTAGGACCCGCCGACCCATTTATAGGAAGCCGAGTTTACGTGCAGGCAGGGGATCCTGCCCGCATGTGCCACGTGGTCAATGTGGGTGTGCCCGTTGACAGCCAGCAGAACCTTGTCGGCTGCTGCGTTCAATAGCGTCTGGACCGCTTCCGCGTTGTCGATACTTGAAGGACCTGCCAGAGGCTGATGGCACATGACGAGAATCGGGCCATTGAGGGTGTTCAGCTGTTTCGCAAGCCACTCGAGCTGTTTCTCCCCGATGTGCGCGGGGTAACCGCTCTTATGGTTCTGCGGTTTCTCGTTTCCATCGAGGACAACCAGATTTAGACCATTAACGTTTTCGGTGTAGTAGCGTCCCTTCATTCCCCAGAGCTTCGCAACCTCATCAAAAGTGTGCCCGCCATCGATCTCGTGATTTCCAAGAACATGCAGCGTTCTGGGATGCGCGTTTTCAAACGCCCTGGTAACCGCCTCGTTTTTCTTTGTCGGATAGGCGAAGTCGCCAAGCTGTACCAGGGCATCGGGCTGTTCTTCCTGCATGGCATCGAGGAAGGCCTGCAGTCTCGCCGGGCCATCGTGCATAACATCCTGGTGCAGGTCGGCGATCATACCGAGCTTGATGGGCGTCTTTATTTTCCCCAACGAACCCATGACCTGCTGAGGCAGCATGATCGAGCTCGCGGCCGCGCTGGTAGTGCATAAGAAGTCACGTCGTGATGTGATCTTGTTTTTCATTTCGTGGGCTCTGATTCTACGATCGACAATAAATATTCTTTGCCGGTGACTGATTTCTGTGCCTCATCAAGTCATGACGTATACCACGCGTTCTCTAAATGTAGAGCTTTGACGCGTCAGTTTTTACCGCGGGAATGGCAGACAATGCTGGGACTGCACCCATCGTTTGCGTATCGAGGCTGCTGTAAGCTTAAACCTGCGCTGCAGGTATGTCATGGTTTCGGGGTGACATGCAGGGGATGTAGACTTCGTGGCGCGAATTTCCGTGAGACCGATCAGGAAAGGCTGTCGCCATGAGGCATCTACTGCTTGCTGTGTTGCTTGTTGCCATGACGGGTTGTGGGCCGGATACGAAGCCGGAAGCGCAGCCGACAACGCCGGGGAAAACAACCACGCTCAAGGGACATACGGAATTTGTCTCCAGCGTGAGTTTCAGCCCGGATGGCAAACGCATCGCCTCGGGAAGCGGAGACAACACAATCAAGTTGTGGGACGCGGCCACGGGCGAGGAACTCCACACGCTCAAGGGGCATAGGCATAAGGTCCGCAGCGTGAGTTTCAGCCCGGATGGCAAGCGTATCGCTTCGGGATGAAAGTGGGGCACAATCATGTTGTGGGACGTGGCGACGGGCGAGGAACTCCACACGCTCACGGGACATAAGTTTGCGGTCCTCAGTGTGAGTTTCAGCCCGGATGGCACGCGCATCGTCTCGGGAGGAGATTTTGGAGACAGCACAATCCGACTGTGGGACGCGTCGACGGGCGAGGAACTCAAAACGCTCAAGGGGCATAGGCATAAGGTCCGCAGCGTGAGTTTCAGCCCGGATGGCACGCGCATCGCCTCGGGAAGTTGGGATAAAATGATCAAGCTGTGGGACGCGTCGACGGGCGAGGAACTCAAAACGCTCACGGGACATAGGGAGGGTGTCAGCAGCGTGAGTTTCAGCCCGGATGGCAAGCGCATCGCCTCGGGAAGTTTTGATCACACAATCCGGTTGTGGAACGTGCCCCCTTATACGAAACAGGAAGATCAGCCCGCAGCGCCTGTGGACAAAGTATTTGTGAGGATGGGGCTGGAGAAACCTGCACAGCACGGAGGTTTTTTCAGCTTTGCCGTTGGGCCTCAAGCGAAAGTTGTGGCCGGCGGTACTGGCGTGGTTACCCTTACCACCGGCGGCAGAAAGTTTTCGGCCGGTGGTGAAGTTTTGCTGTGGGATGCCGAAACCGGCAAATTGAAGCGGACACTGGGGCAACATCAGGAGGGTGTCACATGGCTGAGTTTTTCCCGCGATGGTCGGACTCTGGCCAGTCTCAGCAGCAAAAACCGAAATTTTCAGATCTGGGAGTTGCCCAGTGGCAAACGCCTCTCGTCGTTTGAAATACCAGATTGCTACGATATTGACCACACACGCTCAACCGTTCTGTCGCCCGACGGAAAGTGGCTGGCAGTGGTTCCGCGAGAGCTTCATAAACCAAACCTTGCAAACGCTCCCGCCGAGAACAGCATCCGTATGCGTTTCGTGCCCATTCCCGCAGGCACGTTCAGAATGGGTCATGCAGGGCGTCCTGCCGGAACTGTCGACGGTGATGACGATGAGACGCCTCACCAGGTGACCCTGAAGAAACCGTTCGAACTGGGGATTTATGAGGTGACTCAGACGCAGTATGAAAAGGTGACGGGGATGAACCCGAGCCGATTCAAAGGTAAGCAGAACCCCGTTGAGAATGTCAGTTGGAACGAAGCCGTTGAGTTCTGCCGCAAACTGTCTGCGATGCCACAGGAGAAGTCGGCCGGTTTCGTCTACCGATTGCCAACAGATGCAGAGTGGGAATACGCATCCCGTGCGGGAACCACGACAGGTTTCAGCTTTGGTGACGACTCGGACGAAATGGGTCACTATGGCTGGCTTTCATCCAACTCGCAGGAGACCACTCATCCGGTTGGCCAGAAGAAACCCAATGCGTGGGGCCTGTACGACATGTACGGAAATGTATGGGAATGGTGCTTTGACTGGGACGGTCGACGCACTTCCGATCGTTCCGT
>CALGTK010000198.1 GCA_937904325.1 uncultured Planctomyces sp. | reverse complement strand
GACTTGTCGCGGACCTCGTCCTGAAGCTCGGTCATTTCCTCACCAGTCATCTGCTGAAAGTTGCGAGCGATGTCCAGATCCTGCTGCAAGTTTTCCGGCGATTGAATTCCGGAAACCAGCGTGCTGATAGGAAGTGACATCGCGTACGCGCGGCATTGATACGGCGTCAGCCCGATGTCGGTGATGAGCTGTCCTTCTCCACCGAGACTCTTCATGCCGATACACCCGATGCCTCTCTCGTTAAGAATCGGCAGGATCTCTTTCTGAAAACTGCGGTAGTGCGCGTCGACAACGTTGGTCGGCATCTGAACGGTGTCCCATTCGAAGTCCTGGCTGAGCATCTTCTTGAAGATGTCCGGATGTTTGTGTCCCGTAAAACCGATCAGCCGAACCTTGCCCGCCTTGCGAGCTGCTTCGGCCGCAGCGAGGGCTCCATCGACTGCACAAATCCAGTCGGGATCGTTGTCGTAGATCACTTCGTGAAACTGCCAGACGTCGATCACGTCGGTCTTCAATCGTTTCAGGCTGGTCTCAAGTTGCTCTTCGGCGGTTTTCCGGTCGCGGGCACAGACCTTGGTCATCAGCGTCACTTTTTCGCGACGACCGCCCTCCATCGCAATGCCCATTCGACGTTCTGATTCGCCACCGTGGTATTCCCAGGCATTATCGAAGAACGAAATCCCGGAGTCGACTGCTTCGTGAACCAGCCGAACGGAATCCGCCTCGGCGAGATGTTTACGGCAGAAATGTCCGCCACCAAAGCCGAGAATCGATACCTTAATGTCGCTTCGCCCAAGAGACCGAATTGGGATGCCGGCGAAATTTCGTTCTGAGGCGTCTGACATATGAGTTCTTTCCGACGGTCAATTCTTCATTGGTCACAAGGGGAGTCATCGCCGGAGTTGCAGGACTTCGGTGATTCACCGCGGAACGTACGCGGTAACCACTTCCGCTCTCAAGCCGGCGACCGATGTGCCAGGCGGTCACCACGAATCAATAGCCAGGTTCTGCTGCACAACCTGAATGTTAAGACAGGTTGACTCAAGCGAGTCTGCCGGTTGTGCCGATTATTCCACTAGACCGCTGGTGCGCGGGGCGTTCTACGCGTCCCACCCCAATTGTGGTCCCGGACCGGGCGAAGAAATTTCTCGGTAAACAGATTGGGAATAAGGAGTTCTGAAATGCGACGTCTTCTGCAATCCGGAGCCGTGTCGGCAGTATTACTGGCTCTTTCGCAAGTTGTTCCCGTTTCACTTTCCGCAGGAGTCTTCTGCAATCACGGTCTTTTGGGCTGCCGGCGCAATCCTTGTCGCTGTCAGGCTATGCCGTCTCAGCCGCAATTCACGATGCAACCACAGCTTCAGGCGACACCCGTCTTGACTTATAAAAACGTCACGCGGACCGAATACCGGGTGCAGGCTCAGACCGTGACTGTTCCGGTGACGACTCAGCAAACCGTCACGGTCGACGAAGGCGGCTGGCAGAAGGTCTGGGTGCCCAGAATTGTTCAGAAGCAGATTCCGACCACGACTTATCAGCAGCAGACCGTCTACAACCAGGTGCCGTACCAGGTTTCTCGACAAATTCCGCACGTGACCTATCAACAAAGAACGACGATGGTCCCACGAGTCACCGGGCACGTCAGGTCAAGCTGCAACGCTTGCGGAACGGGCAACACCTGGACATCTCACAATCATGCTGGAATCGCCGGTTCGCCGGCAATCGTCGGTTCATCACCAGTCGTGCTGGGCCCGATTATCGGAGCGCCCTTTGCGTCAAATCCGATGACGTTTGGCGGTTCTACTGCTATCCCGATGACGACTCAGTCCGGCCCGGTTCAACTGGGACGCGAACTTCAGCCACTGAACTCAACCAGTTCATCCAGCTCGACTTCTTCTGAGACCGGACCAGTTCCTGACCCATCGTTCCTGGAGATTCCGCAAGCATCCAATTCCGGTGAATGGACGCCAGTTCTGGCCGCAACTCCTGAACCTGTCCGACAAACCAGGCCAACCGCTTCTCGCACTGCGGCCGCGTCGGGTATGTTCGTTCCAGCTCCATCCGCAGCCAGCGTGTGGCGAACCCGAATTCGCTAGTCTCCGCAGATTCGCCATCCGGATCGCCTGTTCGAACTGATCTTGCCGCTTTTTCGACAATTCAAAGACACTTCCCACACTCACCGCATCCCTTGCGGCGGCCATCCTGCCAATTCGAATTCCACCTCAGACTCCGCGTCCTGCAGGAGTCGTCTCGTCAAAACGCCCATCCACAACTCACCACCGAGGTCTCAGCAATGGCTCTGCGCCACCAGTCCGGCGTGTCAGCGCGCCGCTACAAATTCGCCATAATCTTCTCGCTGCTCTGCGCCTGCTTCATCGCCTGGGGCTGCCAGACGACGCCGGTTAGCGGTCGTCGAAAGCTCGCGTTGCTCACGCCTGAGCCGAAGGAAATCCAACTTGGTGAAGAGGCTTACGAGCAGATTTTGAGCAAGGAACAACCTTCGAAGAGTCAGCAGTACATCGAAGTCGTTAATCGAGTTGGCAAGCGCATCGCCGCCGTCTCGGGCCGAGACGATTTCAACTGGGAATTCCGAGTCATCGCTTCGGATCAGCAGAACGCGTTCTGCCTACCGGGCGGAAAAGTCGCCGTTCACGAAGGGATCATTCCAGTCTGCCAGTCAGAAGCCGGACTGGCAGTCGTGATGTCTCATGAGATCGCCCACGCACTCGCCCGTCACGGCGGAGAGCGAATGCAGAACCAGACGATCCAGAACCTTGGTGGGAAGGCCGTCGACTTCGCGGGCAAATGGTTCCTCGAAGACGGCTACGACCAGCATCAGGAAACGGTGCTTGCTGCTTACGGAGTCGTTTCAAAATACGGAGGCGTTCTTCCTTACAGTCGTAAGCACGAAACGGAAGCCGACCTGATTGGAATCAAGCTGATGGCCGAAGCCGGCTACGACCCCAGCGAAGCTCCACTGTTCTGGGAACGTTTCTCGGCAGCAAAGAGCGGCGATTCTCCGATGGAGTTTCTTTCGACTCACCCATCCGATGCTCGTCGAGCGGCCGATCTTCGAGGCAGTCTCCCAGACGCGTTGCAAATCTATAAGAAAGCTCCGCAGCAATACGGCCTTGGCGATCGCCTGATGGTTGTCGAATCGACCAACGTCGAGCTGCCGCTGGTTTCGAACACCGTCATTCGCTGAGGCTTGCTGATCCATCTGCCTGAACTTTGAGGCGCCGACATGTTCTTTCTTCGCCCGATTCGCTTCTTTTTCAAAGCACTCGTCACGGACAACACTCCCAGCCAGATGGCTTTGGGATTTGCACTCGGAGTCGTCATCGGCCTGGTGCCGAAAGGCAACATGATCGCGATCAGTTTGATGATCGTTCTGAGCGCGATCCGAGTGAACCTCGGCATGGGCATGCTGACGGCGTTTGCCTTCTCGTGGGTGGGAGCCGTACTCGATCCATTCACACATCGCATCGGAAATGCTCTGCTGACAACTGACCAGCTCGTTCCGTTCTGGACCGAACTCTACAACCAGCCGATGGCTCCGTGGACAAAGTTCAACAACACAATCGTACTGGGCAGCTTCGTGCTCGGCATGACGTTGCTCGTCCCGATTTTTCTGATCGCCAAACCAATCTTCCGGAAGTACACCCCAGACTGGTCCGAGCGTCTGCGGAAATTCAAGCTGGTTCAACTGCTGCACGGAACCGAACTCTCAACACGAATAAACTGACCGATCCGCAGGGTGGACAACGCCCACCAGAAAACAAAGTTAGCTGGTGGGCGTTGTCCACCCTGCAGATTGCCGAATAATTCAAGTCGGCAGACAATTGCGAAAAGGACTCCGGCATGGATGAACGACAGAAACAAACCGGTCTGTCTGAAGACATCCTGATCAATGGTGTCTCTGAGATCGCAGATTCTCTCGTCGGGAGTGATGCGGAAACTCCGAGCGTCGCTGACCTGATGGCGATCCCTGGCGGTGTACTTGCAACTGCCGCTACAAGTGCCGTCGTAGAAGAAGCCAGTGCCGTCGTACTTGATGAGCCGGCCACTGAATCCGTTGTTAACGATGAGCAAGTTGATCGGGCCGAAGCTGATGAGCCGGAATCGTCCGAAGACGACAGGATAAAAAAGAAGAAGCAACCCGGTCTGGGCCCTCGGTGGAGTTACATCCTGACGCGAGGAACCGTCGTCGCTTCCGTCTGGGCGTTCTTCACGTTTGCCTTCGATCCGATGCTGCGTTACTCAGCAATCACCGCGGGACAGCAGACTGTCCGGGCCAAAGTCGAAATCGCCACGCTGGAAACATCATTCTTTCCGCCGAAAATCTCCATCACCAACGTCGCCGCTGCCAGCCGCAACAAACCAGGCACGAACATCGTCCAATTCGAATCGATAAACGGAGACATCGACGGCCTCGCTTTGCTGCACGGCTCATACGTCCTGGACAAAGCGGTCGTCAACGGCCTGACCTGGAACACGCCGCGAGATGACGATGGGCTGCTCCCGGATTCGCCGCCATCCGAAGAATCAGAAGGCCAGGGCTTCGGAGATCAACTCGAAAAGTATGGCAAGGGATGGGCCAACGACATCTTCGACCGAGCGACACTGGAATACGACCCACGAAATCTGGAGTCAGTACGACTGGCTCAGCAACTGGAAGTCGAATGGAAAACTGACTTCGACGGCCTGGAAGCTCGTGTTAAAAACGTTGACGTCGCAGGACGACAACTCAAACAACTGGTCGACCAGTCCAAACGGATGGATCCACTCCAGCGCGTCGCAGCGTACCGCAGGATTGCCAACGATGGGTCGCGACTGCTGAGAGATGTCAGCACAATTCGCGACGATCTGAAAGTCCTTCCCAGGAAAGCAGAAGGCGATCTGGGCAACCTCGACGAGGCTCGTAAACGGGATCAGGCCGAGATCAAACGCAAAGTCGAAGAGCTGGTTCTCGATGGTGACAAACTGTCCGAGTTCCTGCTCGGCCCAACAATTCATCACCAAATCCGTAAAACACTGTCCTGGCTTGATTGGGGCAACAGGCAAGTCAGCAATTTTTCCGATACACCAAAGCCGGTACGCCAACGCGGTGACGACATTTTCTTCCCCCTTAGAACGCCGCTGCCCGGCTACCTCGCTCGGCTGATCAATGTCACCGGCCAGGGCGAAATCGGCGGCGATCAGGTGGCCGTCCAGGGAACGATCGTCGACGTCAGCTCTGACCCGCAACTCTATGGAAAACCAACCATCGTTCGCATGAACGGCAAAAGTAAAGCTGACGTGCAGATGAAAGCCGAACTTGACCGAACCCAGAACATCCCTGCGAACATTCTGGACGTTGCCTATATTCTCGACGAAGTAACGACCACCAGACTCGGCGATGAAGATTCACTGATTGTGGAAGTTCGAGCTGGCAATACACGCTGGAACGTTCATCTCGAAACCGTCGGTGATGAACTAACTGGTACGGTGGTGCTGGTCCAGGAGCCGGTTTTGATGATTCCGAAAACCAAATCCGACGACGAAACACTTGGCCGCCTGATTGCAGCGTCAATGCAGAACATCAATCGAATCGACGCTACAGTCGAACTGTCGGGTACGATTAAGAAACCAGGACTCAAACTTAAAACAAATCTCGGCGAGACGATCTCGAGCGGCGTCAAGCAAGGCTTCGGACAGGAAATCTCTGATCAGAAGGACGCGCTGATCGCGAAACTGGACGCGCAGGTCAACGAAAAGCAAAACGGTCTGGTTGGCATGTTCCGCAGTAAGTACGGAAACATCTTCGAACAACTCAATCTGCGTCAATCCGTCATCCAGGATATGATTCCCAAAGTCGCGGGCCGGACGCTGGACCCGACAAAGCTCTTCGGAAAATTCTAAGACACACCCGTAAGTGATCTACGCGAGCAGACTTTCGATCGGGAAGCAGTCGTCGTGAGCGACAGGCAAGGGCTGGCCGCCGTTGTCGTACTCCATCATTTCTTCCGGCACGTCCAGCGCCTTAAACCAGGTGTGGAACAGGTGTCCGATGTCGTACTCCTCGTCGGCGACGAACGTTCCTTTGTCATTCGTACTGCCAACCGTCAGGCCACGCTTCAGACCGGCTCCCGCCATGCCGACTGACCAGGCTTCCGGCCAATGATCACGGCCGACGTGCGAGTTGATCTTTGGCGTGCGGCCAAACTCGCTCATCGCAATAACAAGAACGTTGTCAAGCATCCCTCGATCGTCGAGGTCTTCGATCAAGGCTGCAAACGACTGATCGAACTTTCGGACGAGGCTGTAACTGGCGTTGAAGTTGTCGCCGTGACTGTCCCAGTGGTACGAGTTCACTTTGACGAAGCGGGCCCCTTCTTCGAGCATCCGCCGGCCGAGCAGCATGTGTCGTCCCAGGTCGTGAGTGCCGTATCGCTCGACGTCGCGCGGATCGATTTTCGATTCGTCGAACAGGTGCGTACGATCCATCAGCTTCTGCGCGACATCAAATACATACGAGCTGGCATCTGCAGCCTCGGTACGTCTGACCGATCGATACTTTTGATTCAACTTTTCGCGAAGTTCATTGCGAACTTTGTCTCGTTCAGCCGTAACGTCGGCATGTCGGAGCATGTTCTCGGGAGGTTGTCCGTCACCGAAGGCGAGTGCTCCGTACTTCGCTCCCAGGAATCCGGCGTCCGTCGTTTTGAAACCGCCACTGTACGGCTTAATCCAGACGTACGGTGGCAACCCTGAAGAAGTCGGTCCCAGGAGCTTCGAGACTGCCGATCCGAAGTACGGGTACACAACACCACGGTTCTTAGGATCGCCTCGATTAATCCGGGCAACTCCCGCGGAATGGCTGTTGTCCTGAGTGTGGACGCTACGAAGCACGGCCAGGTGATGCGCAACCCGAGCGGACTTTGGCATTAACTCCGAGAACTGAATCCCCGGCACTGACGTCTCAATCGATCGAAACGGTCCGCCAAACTGCGTGTTCGGTTTTGGATCCCAGCTTTCGAGCTGACTCATTCCCCCGTCAAGCCAGACGAACAGAACCTGCTTATCATTCTTGGCAACTTCCTGGGCAACAGCCGGTCCAAACAGTCCACCTAATGCCGTGGTGCCTGCCGCTCCCACGGCAGCACTACCAAGCAGTTGCCGCCGTGAAAAACGATGTTCATGAGGTGTGCAGAGTGGTGATTCAGACATAAGCCGACTCGCTAAGAGTGACGACGGGAAACCGTCGAACATGATAGCAAAATCGACGTCAGGCTCACGTTAACCTCCCAATGCCTGTCTTGCCGCAAGTGCCGCTCGCCTTTTTGCGGCCATACGTTTGACGACCTCGTCGACAATGACGCCCGCCAGAATCACAACGCCGATAATGGCGAATTCAAGCGTCGTTGGCATGCCGAGAAGGTTGATCGAGTTTCTCAACAGTGGCAGGATCGCCGCCCCGATCACTACTCCGAAGATTGAGCCCTGACCGCCTCGCAGACTGCATCCTCCCAGAACTGCCGCCGCGATCGCGTAGAGTTCGTAGAAGCTGCCGAAGTTGTCTGGCTGGATCGAGTTTGAATCCAGCGCAAAAAGGATTCCACCAAACCCAGCCACCAAAGAGCACAGCATGTACGCCAGCACGACCATGCGGTCCGTGTTGATACCGCTGTAGCGAGCAGCCTGTTCGTTTCGTCCCAGAGCCAACAAGTATCGCCCATAGATCGTCTTGTTCAGGAAGATAGCTGCGACGATCGCCAAGCCGATCATCAGTAGAAATGGAACTGGCAAATTGAATTCGCCAATGCCCGGAATGTTTCCCAGAGGAATCTTTCCGATGGCGAGGTATCGCAAACTGTCGTAGCTCCCTTTGAAACCTTGAACGCTGTCGCCGGTCATCCACCGCGCGCTCCCTCGATAGATCAACAACCCGCATAACGTCACAACAAATGGTTGCAGCTTGAGCCTCGTAATCAGAAGGCCGTGGATTAAACCGATGCAAGCCGACAGCACAACAACAGCCAGCAATCCAGTAAACAACGAGGCTCCGTGCTCTATCAGGAGGTACGGCAGCATCGTACCGACAAGGCCAATCATTGAGCCTATAGAAAGGTCGATCCCGCTGGTAATGATCACCAGCGAAACGCCAATTCCAATAATGCCGTAAAGCGAGGCTCGCCGGATCAGGTTTTCGAGGTTGTACGCGTTCACAAAGTCGGGATTAGCGAACGCGGTCGCGATAAACACAACCAGGAACAAGCCAAGAATGCCAAGGTTCTTTTTCATCGTAATATCAATAATGCTAAGTGAATTGCCGGATCAGTGATTCGTAGAGGCTGCTCGGCCTAAGCAACCGATTCCTCTCGGACGTTGCCTGTCGCCAGTTGCATGACTGCTTCTTCGCTGATTTCTTCACGAGACAGCTTGCCTGTGATTCTGCCTTCGTGCATGACCAGCGTGTGATCCGACATGCCGAGGATTTCTTCCATTTCGCTGCTGACAAACAGGATGGCCATGCCTTGCTCGGCCAACTCTTCCATGAGGCGATAGATTTCCTGCTTCGCGCCGACGTCGATGCCACGAGTCGGCTCGTCCAGCAGCAACACCTTCGGATTCAAAGATAACCACTTTCCAAGAACGACCTTCTGCTGGTTGCCGCCGGACAGGTACTGCACGACCTGTTGTTCGTTCGGAGTCTTGATCCGCAGCTTGCTGATCATCTCAGTCGTGCAGGCGCCTTCCTGCGGTGAGTTCAGAAATCCGAGCTTCTTCTGATTTCGCTTTAATCCGGCCAGGCCAACGTTTGTACGGACAGCCATTTCAAGAACCAGCCCTTGCAACTTTCGGTCTTCAGGGACCAGTGCCAGTCCCGCCTGGATCGCGTCGATTGGACTTTTAATCTGAATGGTTTTTCCACTGACCTCAATCGTGCCGGCGACTGCCGGCTCAACGCCGAATAATACCTGAAGTGTTTCGGTCCGACCGGCACCGACCAGTCCAGCCACGCCGACAATCTCTCCTGCCCGGATCGCGAAATTCAGCTTGTGGCCAGGATTTGCTGGTGTAACCAGATCCTTGACCTCAAGTACGACCTCGCCTGGCGAGTGTGGCTTTCTGACGTAGAACTGCGAAACGTCACGACCAACCATCAGTTGGACCATGCGATCGTGACTGATTTCGTCTCGGCCTAGATCACCAGCATTTTCTCCATCTCGGAAAACTGTGACGCGATCAGCCAGTTCTCTGACTTCACTAAGGCGATGCGAAATGTAGATAATGCTGACACCTTTGCTGCGCAGATCATTGACAACCTTGAATAGTGTCTCGGCTTCATGAGCCGACAGGCTGGACGTCGGCTCGTCCATGATCAGCACGCGAGCGTTTACAGACAGCGCCCGAGCAATCTCGACAAGCTGTTGCTGGCCAATGGGCAATCGCTCAACGATCGTATCAGGAGACACGTTCAGACCAACTCTTGCCAGTAAGTCTCGCGAGTCTTCGCGAATTTTTGCTTTGTCGATCAGACCGTTTTTCTTTGGTTCCCGTCCGAGAAAGATATTGGCTCCGACGTCGAGATTGTCGGACAGGTTCAGTTCCTGATGAATAAGTGCAACGCCGTGATCAAAAGCAGACTGGACGGAGTCGATGCGAACGGGGTTGCCATCAATCAGCAACTGTCCTGAATCCGGCTCCTGCACACCCGCCAGAATTTTCATCAGCGTGCTCTTACCGGCCCCGTTTTCACCGATCAACGCCAGAACTTCGCTGTGGCCAAGCGTCAGATTGACGCGGCTAAGTGCAATGACTCCAGGGAAGCCCTTCGTGACGTCACGGACTTCAAGCAGCGGATGTTGTGGAGAGTCGGTCATGGATGGTCGTAATCTGTTTCGAAGCTGATGCAGAATACAAAAAGTGTTCTGCGGTCGGTCCGGCATCCATGTCGCTCTGCGTCAACGAAGTTCAGATTGAATGTCCGAATCGCAGCGAGCGGCTCCGTCTGTAGCGATGAGTAATTGAAGATAAGGTGACGGCGGCAGTTTGTAAAGTTACTTTACAAACTACCGCCGTGCCGATTCGCTGCTTATTCAGTCGCCGCTTCGCCCGCCTCTGCAGGTGCTTCTTCGGCCGCTGGTTCTCCTTCAGCGGTCTCGGCTTCTTCATCCGAGGCAGCGGGTTCTTCAGCAGTTTCTTCTTCAACCGGAGCTTCCTTCGCGGTCAGGCGTTTCAGTTCGGCCCAGAATTCGCCGACGTTGTCTTTGCGAATATTTCTGGCTGGTATATTGATCACTCCGCCTTCCGGTATGATCGACCTGTCGCCACGAGCAAGTGCAGCGAGAATCTCGACCGACTTGTGACCGTAGTTGTAAGGATCCTGAACCGTGGTGCCGTACATCTCACCGTCCTGGATAGCCTGCAGTGAACGCTCATCTTCATCGAAGGAAACGATCTTGATCTTTCCGACTTTGCCAGCTTCTCGTACAGCTTCCAGAATGAGCGGGGGATTGTAAGCGAACAGGCCAACCATGCAGCCGAGGTCTTCGTACTTGGCAATAGCGTCCTGAGCGTTGTCTTTACATTTTCCGAAGTCGAAGCCATCGGTTCGAGTATCAAGGATGGTGTACTTCTCGCCTTTGATTTCGCCGTCGTTCGGATCATCGTAGCGGGTGCGGTCTTCGCTACGATCAAGAATTTCATCGATCGTTCCCTGGCGGCGCAGTTTTGCGTTCTCCTGAGCAAGTCGACCAACGAGGATGATGACCGATCCGCCTTCGGGCATGGCTTCTTTTACGAGCTTTCCACACATCCGACCGGCGGTGTAATTATCCATGCCGATGTAGCAAAGCCGTTTGCTGTCAGGGGCGTCCGAATCCTGCGTAATCAGATTTGTGTGCGAGGCGATTTCATCCAGCAGGTCTCCCTGATTGTCCGGATCGATCGGACTGATCGCGATACCTTTGATGCCCTGAGCCAGCAGGTCCTGACACATTCGCTTCTGATCTTCCACACCATTCGCCGGCATCTTGACGATGACGTTGGCGTCAAATTCTTTGCCGCCGTCCATCGCTCCTTTTTCGGCGATATCCCAGAACGAAGCGATCCCGTTTGTGACGTAGGCAACTTTGGGAGCATCCGCACTGACCGTTGATTCCCCGCCTGCTCCTCCCGTTGAGCCGGGATCAGACGAATTCGTGCAACCGTAGAATGTCAGCGACACCGCCGCCAGAACTGCAAAGAGAGAAAGATTCTTCATCAGACAGTGACTCCGAAAATGGCAGCACGAGGTGCGGCCGGGTTGAATCGTGCGACGAGGCGTTTTGAGCCTCGATTATCAGTCGATCAAGCGGAAATGCCCGTCCACCATAATTCTCACTCACGCATAAATCAACGAGCAGAACGCGCCTCAGGCATCCGCCTGCGACCAGATCAATGCCAGACATCCCAGCCCGTAAAATGAGTACTCGACGTCGGCCTGGTCGTCCCAGGCGGCTCCACGGAATCCGCCGGTCGGAAACTCCAGTTCGTGAGCGATGAACTGTTCGATCATCGCCTGGCTGGCCAGATTCGTGATGTTCAAATCCTGAACTGTCAGCAGGCCCGTGAATGTCGACAGACCATCCGCAAAAGCGATTCGTTTGTTGGCCTGAAATGCGCCTTCTGAGCTCCATGTTTCCTTCAGAAAGTCTCGGATGTCCTCGCAGAGTTCCTTGTCGAGGCCGCCAACAATCGACATCAAACCGACCGCCGCTGCCGTGGGATTCGTACCGCTGTTTTTCATCGGAGCGATCTCGACGAAGCCTCCATCGTCACGCTGCCGGTCATAAATAAACTGAATCAATTTGTTCGGTCGCGGCGGAGCCTTGCCGAGTAGTTCATAAGTCAGCGTTACGAGAAACGAGTGATACGTACTGCCGGCAGCGCCTTCTTCTGACTTGGCATAGCCGCCGTCAGCGGTGCGCACCTTCTCAAGTTTCTGAGCAATCTGTTCCGGCCAGTCGGCACCTTCGTTTTCCAGCAGATCACCGCCGCCGAAAACCTGCACAGCCAGCGCGGTGTAAAGCCAGTTCATCAGATCGATAACGCCCAGGTCCCGCCAGTCGTACGTGGCAAGGTACGCCCCGATCGACTTTGCCTCGTCCGCGGTCATACCGCCGAGCATGCCGAGAGCCCGCACCGCAAAGCTGGTATAGTAGAGGTCGGAGTCGCCCTCGCGGCCGCCAAACCCACCGTCGCTCTGCTGGCACGACAGAATGAATGATCGATGCTGCTCGCGACGCGGCTCTTCCATTTGCGACAGGCCATTCGCCAGCCGCTCAGCCAGACGAACAAGATACGGTTCCGAAGAAGCACTCATGGAGCCAGCTTCTTCGGGCTCAAAGGTTTTTCTGTCGATATTGCCTGGACCTTCGGAGACGGCTTCTTTGCCGCTTTCTGTCGGAAGAGATAATCCGGGAGCTTCGCAGGACGGTAACGATGACGGCTCGGACCCTGGCAGCATTCGCAGTCTTTGATCTCGTACATCGGAATCGCGCAGATGTCGCACCAGTAGTCAAACTCTTCGCGTTCGCCCTTCCTGTTGAAGAAGTAAACAACCAAGGCCTGCAGGTACGGAACGCCCGGCCGCCGATAACCAACGATTTCAACTGGCCGATCCCGCAGTTTCTGATCCTGAAAGAACGCTCGACCACGCCAGTCCGCGGCGATCGGAATCAGCTCACCGGACTTCGTTTCGAGGACAGCCTGAAGTTTCATCTCATCCGCAACTTTGATGTCTCGCTTTTTGAGAGCGTCCTGCAGAAGCATGACCGTGCCGGCAAACAATTCTTTACGAAGCTCAATTTTCTTCGACGATTTCACGGCAACGGGCTTCTTCACCGCAACGGGCTTCGACTCAGGAGCCGCTTCGTCAGCAAATCCGAATGAACACAACCACGTCGCCACAGCGCAGACCACGACCACAAACAGTCTAATCATGATTTGCGATGCAGAGCGGAGTGCCATGTTTAAGCCTCAGATTCACCGATGACGACCAGTCGGATTCTGACTTCCTTCGCCTTGCCTTTGACGTCACCTTTTGCGGTAAAAGTCAGGATCCAGTCTTCGGCGGACTCATCCTCATCAAGCTTCAATCCCTTGCCAGCCTCTTTGGGATCGAGCAATGAAAAGATCGCTGGATGAGTCGAGCCAGCGGCTTTGCCGCTTCGTTCGGAAAGCTCGTAGAAGTCTTCGATCGTGGCCGGCTTCGTGTCGTACTTCGCGGGCAGCGCAAGAATGAAGTCAGCGGTATCGCTGGTGCCAAGGTGGTTTCCATCCTCAGGCTGCAGGCCGTATCGCAACGTGTAGGTTCCTGGGGCGATGTCCTGATCTCGAAAATCGGTGTACTCAGCACCCTTGGGAACTCGCATCGCTCCCAGAAGCTGGCCCGGCGTGAATGGGTACAATTGCGAGGCACTCGACTTGAACTTCGCTTTGATCGGCAGACTCTTGAGCAGCCACAGTTCGACGACGGCTCCATCTTCGCCATGAATCTGATGGCCGGCCGCATCGATCAGCTTTTCGATTTCTGGTGAGAGCCCCCCGGGAACTTCCTTAACAGTCTTCAACTGGTGGTCATCAGCAGCGGCTGTTCCCCGCAACGCAAACACGGGCATCAACAGCGCAACGGTCAGCAGAATTCGAATTGTCATAGGGAAAAGGCTCCGAAAAATCTGTGAGTTGGTGGACAGCGGAGTCGGTTGCCACCATTTTCGACGAAAAAGCCGGAACAGCAGAACCGTCGCGTCAGAATCCCTGGCGGGACTATTAGAGGCAGGACTGGATTTTCATCTTAGACAGCAGCATTCGTGATTCCCAGCGAGGCCAGACCTGACCCATCCAGTGGTCCTTGCGTTGGCCGGAATGCCTCACGATACTCGTCGCAACTTCTCAAGTTCTATCAGACGGCGAACTCCCGATGGAAACCGGTGTCATCCCTGGGGACCGCTCCTCACCCAGATTTTGCGACGAAAACGGCTGATGATTCACATCATTGATTACGGAATGGGCAACCTTCGCAGTGTACAGAAGGCTTTCGAGAAACTCGGCGTCAAAGCCACCGTCTGCACGAGAGCCAGCGAAATTGCTGACGCGCAAAAGCTTGTACTGCCGGGTGTTGGAGCGTTTCGAGACGCCATCAGCCACCTGAAAGATCAGGACATGGTCGGCCCGATTCAGGATCACATCGCCGCTGACCGACCATTCCTGGGAATCTGTCTCGGACTGCAGCTTCTTTTAGACGTCAGTTACGAAGACGGCGAATTCGAAGGCCTGGGAGTCATCCCTGGCAAAGTGATCCGCTTTGACGAGCAACCCGACCTGAAGATACCGCACATGGGTTGGAATTCGCTGCAGACCACCAGCGGCTCGCCATTGCTCAAAGGAATTCCTGAAGACTCACACGTCTACTTCGTACATGGTTACTACGTCGTGCCGGACGACAATTCGGTCGTCGCGACGTCGACGAATCACGGAACGGACTTCTGTTCGTCCATCGCGCGAGGCAATCTGTTTGCGACACAGTTCCACCCGGAAAAGAGCCAGAGTGTCGGCCTTCGTCTGCTGAAGAACTTTGCAACTCTGTAGATGAAGGCGAACTCGCTGATGAATTCTGTCATCCCTGCCACGTTCAGTTTTCGTTTTTCCTTACCCCTTCAGAGAATCGACGCGCTTCCGCGAAAAGGTAAGCAACTTCTGAAATTAACCGATGACTGTCGGTTATTCTGGCCGGGCAGCGATCTCAACGAAGGACCGTCGCCTCTAAAGTTGTCCGCCGCGTGGAATCTAAAAGGGCTTGCAATCGCCGCCGAAGTCACCGGCAAACAACACCCGGCGGTGTCCAACATCGAACGACCTGACGAGACCGACGCGGTGCAGATTTGGATCAACACACGCAACACGACAACGATTCACCGAGCAAACCGGCTGTGCCATCACTTCTGCCTGCTCCCCAACGGCGGAGGCGACGATGGCCTCGAACCAGTCGTCCGACAAATTCCAATCGCTCGCGCAGCAGAAGACGCCCCGATCTTCCAACCTGACGCATTCAGAAGCCGGTCGGAGCGAACAAAGCATGGTTACAAACTCGAAGCATGGCTGCCGTCTGAGTGCCTCAACGGTTTTGACTCGGCCGAGTCCTCGCAACTCGCCTTCTACGCAATGCTGCGAGACTCAGAACTCGGCGATCACTGCCTGACCGTCGACGCAGCATTTCCATTCGCCAGCGACCCCAGCCTCTGGCAGACGCTCGACCTGCTCGACGTCTAGCCGAGTTTGAAATTCTCGCACTGACCCAGAAACGTCTGCGGATTTCCAAACGTGACCTGGTCGATCGTCTCTGCTGAGTGGCCACGTTTTGCCATTTCTAGCCTCGCTTTGGGAACAGCCAGAGGATCGCTGCAGCCCCAGTCGCCGGCCGAGTTCATCCACAGTCGCTCGGTACCAAACATTTCAATGATGTCAGCAGCTCGTTGCGGAGTAACTTTTGTATCCGGGTAAAGCGTCATCCCCGCCCAGAATCCTCGATCGAGAACCTCCGAAACCGTGTGTTCTTCGACATGATCGATCAGCACTCGGCCAGGTTCGATCGAGCTGGCACTGATCGCGTCCATGATGATGCGGGTGCCTTTCTGCTTATCTTCCAGATGCGGCGTATGGACAAGCACCATCTGGTTGTACTTCTCGGCGAGGGCGATTTGCTCTTCGAGAATGATCAACTCGTTCTTCGTGTTCTTGTTCAGGCCAATTTCTCCGATACCGAGAACCGTTTCCTTTTCCAGGAAGTCGGGAATCAACGCGATTACTTCGCGAGCGAAGCCCGGATCGTCGGCTTCCTTCGGATTGATACAGAGCCACGTGAAATGTTTGATGCCAAACTGAGCAGCTCGCTTTGGTTCGTACTCAGTGAGTTGTCGGAAGTAATCAAAAAATCCCTGCGCCGACGAGCGGTCGAACCCGGCCCAGAATGCGGGCTCGGTTACGGCGATGCAACCAGCCTGAGCCATCCGCTGGTAGTCGTCGGTCGTCCGCGAGACCATGTGAATGTGCGGGTCAATGTACCTCATGCTGCACCGCCTTCCGTCGTGGCAACCACTGGAGCTCCAAGTGCTCCCTTCATCCCCTCTGCGGATTGTGGAATTTCCGTCGTATGATCACTCAGCAAGTCGAGAATTCGACGAGCACGCTGTGATTCACCGTCCGTCAAAATCGCTATCGCATCCCGAAACGCGGCATCGCGGAAGTCGGTTTTTTCGCCAACCGGCCGAGCCCGGTCGAGCCGATCAAGATAAGCAGCGACGTCAATCAGCTTGGCCCGATGCTCCATGAAGTAGGTATTGATGACCTCTTCACGGTTCTGCGGGCATGTGAATTCAGTATCACTCAACGGACTATCCTCTCAAATAGTTTGGTATTCGCAGGTGGAATCACGATCTTACCGCCGCCTGTGAAAAGAATCGACGAAACGGGAGGACAGGTCAGAATCGAGTGTCAGAAACTGCGAGCCAGCGTGGTCAACCTAGCCAGGATTGCGTCGAGGCGATCGCAAACTGGCGACAAATCGGCCGGAGTATTCATGAGAACGTAGCGGCGTTTCAGCCAGGTCATGCCGCTCAGCAGAACGCTGGAGCGATCAAGTGGCCGAAGCAGACGATGCTCCGCCTCCGTCATCGGTCGAGCTGATTCGTAATAGCTGAGCCCTTGCTGCCACGAGGCCGGATCGTCGCTGAACAGGCTTCCCAACAGGCGAGACAAATCGCACGAAACAGAATCCGTCGCCATCGCTCCAAAGTCCACGATGCCGGACAACTCGTCACCGTCAAACAAAACGTGATCGTGCCACACGTCTCGGATACATGGTTGCAGAGGGACCGATAATTCGGCGACAGCAGCCAATTCCTGTTTCACTCCCGGATGCGCGGTCTGAAACAGCATGACAATCTGGCTGCTGACGGCTCGAAAACGAGCGTCGTGCTCCTTCGCAAGTGCCGCCTTAAAATCAGCAACTGACGCAGCGTAGCCATCGAGCAGTTGGATTCGGTGTCTGACTGTTGGACACGGACTCAGACTCTCCGGCCGAAACCATTGACTGACCTGGGCCGTCGGCCCCCAGTCTCGAATTGCCTTGTGAAATCGAGCCAGTTGAGTCATTGCCGACTTCAACCGCTCGTCGTTGGGTCGAGTCGAAAAGTCAGCAACACCGGGCATCCACGGTTCAAGCTGCCAGAACCCTCCAGCGACTTCCGAAAGAGTCGTTCCTGAATCCGCTCGCACCGGAACGGGGACGGCAGCGATGCTTCGATGATTCGCGAGTTCAAGCAACTGATGAATGGCCAGCACCCGCGTCGAAGACGTCTGCGATACCGGCCAGCGTCTCAAACAGTACGTGCCGGCGGTACTTTCGGCCTTAAAAACACCCGCACCACTGAAACCGCCGGAAACAGCTTCGATCTCAACGGCGTTCCAATCAGCAATCAGTCGATACTTGCGGCTAAGAACGCTTCTCGATGCAGCAGTATCCGTCGCACGGTTCATTAATCGGACTTCTCGACAAATCTTCGATCCCCGCGCGAGCGGCAATTGCGCGACGCCGATGATCGCATCTAAGACGATGCCGGGCGATCAGAGTTGAACTTCAGAATTCGACTACTGATACGTGCTGAGCCGAACGATTCAAAGTACGGGAGGGGGGACTTGAACCCCCACGTCCTAAGGACACTAGATCCTAAATCTAGCGCGTCTGCCAATTCCGCCACTCCCGCATTTGTTACTTCGCGCGTAGGTTACATTGTCTCCCGCCTCGACGACAACCACTTCGCCAGCAGTATTGTGAGTCTGATCTTTGTTCAGCCATCTGTACGCAGATTGACTTGAAACACCACGCAGAGTCCACGATTTGCTGAAAACCTTCCGGTTCTGCCCACCGTTATTGTTCGAAAATAATCGGCAACATTCGAACGATGTTTCGTGCGTCATCGATTCCTCGATGCGGGCGTCCTTCAAAGGTCAGATTATGTTTGCCAAGGGCGTGCCCGAAGCCTTCGCCCCGCTTCAGGCTAAATCGGTCGGTGTAACACTTTTTCAGATTGACGTGGCGATCTCCAAACGGCCAGGCGACATCGTGTAATTCGCAGTCCCGCTCGAATTGCCGATGGTCGTACTCTCCCCACGAGCAGAAAACAGCATCAGGGAAACCCGCCTTCCAGTCAGTCAGCCTGCACATCGCTTCCGGAAAACCAACAGCAGAATCGACGACTGCCTGTTCAATCCCTGTCAGCTTTCTGCAAAAGTCTGTCAGCGTGGTGTGGCGATGCGGGCGGACGAAAATCTGAAACTCGTCAACCGATCGAAACGTTTTCCCATTCACGATCACTGCACCGATTTCGATGATTTCCATTTCCTCGCGAGGAAACTGACCGTCGTTGCAGCAGGTCGCTTCGAGATCAATCACCAGCCAGTGATCAGGTAATTCTGCGAATGTCTTTTCCATGAGTCTGCTCTGAGTGATCTTCAATAAACTGACCGCCGTGCTCTAACTACCCGACCATCTCTTTGAACTCGTTCTGCCTGACGAGGGCTTCAGACTCGGGCAGCTGTTGCGGTATCGCCTTTGGCACCCCCTGTACGAACTGTTCCGATTCTACGCTCTCACAACACGTTGTCTGTGTATCTGCAGGACGCAGATCCCGCAAACGTCTCACGGGTCACTGCGTTTCCTGCTGAACAGTGAATCAAAAACAATGTCGTCCCAGTTGTGCCGTGCTAAGGATCGATGGTGAGGATGCCCGGGTTCCCGGATCCAGCACCCCTTCTTTCGTTCTGCGAATTAAGCACGGGCCCGTCTTCATGTCACAATCAGTACCTCGCCCCCACTTTACTCGCAAGCCATCTTCTCAGGACTGCGAGCTGGAAAATTCGGTCCGGAGCAGTCTGCAAAAGACCAGCTATCACCAGCTTTGTCAATTGGATGTTGCCGTTGAAGATGGTCAGGTTCGACTGAGCGGACGTTTGCCGCAGTTTTATCTTCTGCAGCTTGCTCAGCAGGCGGTCATGAAGACCGAAGGCGTGATGACTCTCGACCACGGAATCGAAATCGTCCGCAACTGAGACGACTCTTCAGACTACTGAAGTCGTAATCGAACAGCGGCTCTAAGCAAGCAGCTTATCGACAACGGTTCCCGGCTGACCGTCAAGCAGAGTCTGCTCCCGCCCGTTCCGCTTGTACGTCAAGTCTGCGGCATCGATTCCGAACTGGTGAAGCAGGGTGGCATGAATGTCGTAATGATTGACGACGTCGTCGACGGCCTTGTGCCCCCATTCGTCAGTCGTACCGTGAATATGTCCGGCTTTGAATCCTCCACCTGCGTACCAGTGTGAAAACCCGTACGTGTTATGGTCTCGTCCGATCTTCGCCGCACCAGCATCGTTTTGAATCACTGGCAGACGCCCCATTTCACCGCCCCATTGGACGATGGTTGAGTCGAGCATTCCGAGTTGCTTCAGATCAGCGACCAACGCTGCCGATCCCTTGTCCACTTTCTTACACGCATTCGGAAGTGCGCTGCGGATCGAACCGTGACTGTCCCACAGTTGATTCTGCGTGAAGACCTGCACAAAGCGGACGCCGCGTTCAACCAGCCGCCGTGCAATCAGGCAGCGGCTTCCGTACTCGGCCGTTGTTCCGCCATCGAGCATCCCATACATCTGCTGAACTGACTTCGATTCTTTGCTCAGGTCCATCGCTTCGGCGGCCGCCGTCTGCATACGTGCGGCCAGTTCATAACTTTGAATCCGAGCTTCCAGGTCAAGCTGACCAGCCCGCTGCTTCAAGTGCCGACCATTCATCTTCTCCAGAAACGCCAGCGATTGTTCCTGCACTTTTCCTGCAAGGTAACTCGGCGGCTGAAGATTCAGAATTCTTGGTTGTTGAGCGCGGATCACCGTTCCCTGATAAACCGCCGGCAGGAATCCATTCGACCAGTTTTCGACTCCCGTCACTGGAAGCTGACCGGGATCAATCAACGACATGTACGCCGGCAGATTTTGAGTCTCGCTGCCGAGCCCGTAAGTCAGCCAACTCCCAATCGACGGTCGCCCGGCAAGAACTCGCCCGTTCGTCAGCGCTCGAATCGACTGCCCATGATTATTCACACCGGTCTTCATGGATCGGATCAGGCAGATGTCGTCAGCGATGCCCGCGATATTCGGGATCAACTCGGAGAGTTCCGTTCCACACTCGCCACGTTTCTCAAACTTCCAGGGACTCGCAAAAACTTTCGAACTGGCCTGCGCCGCATTGTCGTATTTGATCTCGCCAGGAAAAGCTTTGCCGTCCCATTTCTCCATCTCGGGCTTTGGATCGAACAGGTCGTGATGCGAAGGTCCTCCCTGCATCCAGAGTGAAATCATCGCCTTTGCGACAGGCTCAAAGTGTGGCTGCTTTGGCTTCTGGTCAAACGATCGTGGCTCCAGTTCAGGCTTCGCAGGTTTGGCCAATGCGTCGTCCTGCTGAAGCAACCACGCCAACGCCAGACTGCTGGCACTGAACGAACTGGTCCCTAAAAACTCTCGACGGCTGATTCCATTTCCTGTCATGTCATAACTCATTCTGCGGGTGCAAACTTAATCGACGTAAAGAAACTCGTTCGAACTCAACAGCAACTGGCACAGGTTTGCCAACGCCAGTTCTGCCGCATCCCGTTTCACGTTTTTCGCCTTTGAATCAAATCGGTTGGTTACTGGCTTTGTCTCGACTGCCTTCATCTTGAACTGCTCAATCTGGGCGGCAAGAAACTCGAGTGCTTCGTTGATCTCGTTGTCAGCAGGATTCCGCACAAAGGCGATTCGCCAGGCATGCCGCACCTGTTCGCCGGTGTTTGTTCCGGCTTCGCGACGAACTCGAGCGGCAAAATGCTCGGCCACCTGCACGATGAAATCGCTGTTCATCAGAAAGAGCGACTGAGGCGCGACGGTCGACGAGTTTCGACGTTCGCAATTCGGTTCCATCTTCGGCAGATCGAAAGTGTCGAGCACCGTAAGTGGTCGCGAACGTCGCCACTGGACAAAAATTGTTTTGCGAAACTCTTCAGTATTCATGGCCAGAACCGGCCCCGGTCGCCCGGCATTCAAATTCTCTTTTCCGATGACCCATTGCCCCACAATGTCTGCCATGACAGGTACCGGCGAGCCAGTGCGACGGTCGTTCAACAGCCCGCCAACAGCCAGCATCGAATCCCGCAGTGTTTCTGCGTCGAGCCGTCGAATTGGGAACTGCCAGTACAAAGTATTGTCCGGGTCGACGATCTGAGGACCAGGCGATTCGTCGTTTAACTCCGAAACGCCGGCAAGTGCGATCGAACTGGCAACTCCCTGCTGGCGATAGACGTTCGACGTCATAATCAGTCGGTGAAGATGCTTCTGGCTCCAACCGCTGAAGACAAACTCCGACGCCAGCCAGTCGAGCAGTTCCGGGTGGGTTGGTCGATCGCCGAGCGAACCGAAATCTCCCGGCGTATTAACGATGCCTCGCCCAAAGTGGTGCATCCAGATTCGGTTCACAAGAACGCGTGCGACCAACGGATGACTTCCGTCAGTCAACCGCTGAGCCCACTGAAGGCGGCGACCGGTTGTTGGCAATGTGTCATCGTTGACCGGCAGCTTCACATCCACAGAATTTTGTGACAGAACGGTCAGACTCGCCGGCTCAAGAGCCTGCTTCGGTTGCTCATGATCACCTCGTGCAAACAAAAATGTTTGCGGCACCTTGCCCGGCGTCTCAGTCGTTGCACGAACGAATTCTTCTTTGGGTTTTTTCGCACGAAGAGCCGTCGCTTTGTCCGACATCTTCGTGAGCGCGTCGGCTGATTTCTTATCGTAAAGGTAAAGTGAACCTGCCGAGACATTGAGACTTGGATGCTTCTTCAACAGCCGTTTTTGTTCGGTCGTCCGATCCTTGGCAACTGTATCACGAGCCTTTTGGGCTTGTTCGCGAATCTTTTCCGGCAGTTTTGCGAGTTCTTTTGCAAAGGTCACGGCGATGAATTCGTTCTGCTTCACCGTTCGTTCGTCGAGAATCTTCTTTGCTTCCGCTTCGATTTCCGCTGCAACTTTCCTATCGGCGGCTGTGTACAACGAGATGCGCCGCGAGTTCGGCGTCCGCCAGTTCTTTGGATCGTATACTGGCTCAAAGATCGCTCGCATGCGGTAGTAATCCGATTGCGGAATCGGGTCGTAGCGATGATCGTGGCACTGAGCACAGCCGACCGTCATGCCGAACAATGATGTCGAGACAATCTTTACCGTTTCGGCGATGACGTCGTTCTTTGCGAGTTCGGCATCGGCCGCTCCGCCGCCAGTTCCATCCGGACCGTTTCTCAGAAACCCCGTCGCGATCAGCTGAGCGATGCCTTCGGGCGGTAACTCGGCGTACGGCGGGCGGACCATTTCGTCACCCGCAAGCTGTTCGCGGATAAACTCATCGAAAGGTTTGTCATCGTTCAACGACTGAATCACCCAGTCACGATACTTCCATGCCCAGAGACGTTCCTTATCGTCAATCGTGTAGCCTTCTGAGTCGGCGTACCCCGCAACGTCCAGCCAGTGCCGGCCCCAACGGTCTCCGTAATCATGCGAGGCGAGTAGCTGATCGATTAAACGGTCGTAAGCCTCGGGTGCTCCATCTTCGACGAATGCTCGAACGGCTTCTGGAGAAGGCGGCATCCCGATCAGGTCAAAATACGCTCGACGAATCAGTGTGGTACGGTCAGCCCCGGGCGAAAGCCCAAAGCGATCCTTCTCGAGGCGACTGACGACGAAGGCGTCGATCGGGGTTCTGACCGAGTCCTGATGCTTCACGGTCGGCGGCACTGCACGCACGACCGGCTGGAACGACCACCACGCTCGCTCTTCTTCGGTAATCAGATCCGCATCAGTCAAGACGTCTGGTTCCGTCCGAGTGGTCACAGCTCCGGCAGCAATCCAACGGGCGATAATGTCAATCTCCGACGAGGAAACTTTCTTCGACGGGTCATCCCCCGGCGGCATCTCTCCACGACGCAACCGTTCGATCAGAATGCTTAAGCTCGGCTTGCCAGCAACAATGACCGGGCCGCTGTCTCCGCCCTTCGCCAGTAACCGACGAAGTCGAACGTCGAGGCCGCCTGCAAGCTCCTCTTCCTCGCCGTGGCAATGGAAGCAGTGCGTCTTCAGGATCGGCCGCACGTCACGTTCGAAAGTCAGCGGCGCATTCGAAGCGACCGATTCGTTAGCGGAGTCGGCTGCCCGCGGCGAAGGGCCACTCCAAACGAAAAGCATCAGCACCAGGGGCGTCGTGATGCAGATAACAGAGCGAAGTCTCATGGCGGGGGCTTCCCGAGGCAGGAAGTAGGGTCAGGGCAAGCTTTCAGTAACTGAATTCGGAAAGCCCAACGCGGGGGAGCTGGCAGCCTCGCCGAAAAGCACTTTCTCCGTCAACCGAAAAGCGGTTTCTCTCTCCATTTGGAAAAATGAACAAGCTCTCTCGATGCGACGAACCTCACGCTACCGAGGCTGACGAAATACTCACCGCTCCCATTTCGTCGAATTTCGCGGAATCTGACACGTGTCGCGATTATAACAGGACATCCGATTATGAAAGTCAAAGAGGAATCGGACTCCGGAGCGTTCAGGAAACATTTCCCATCTCTGCGGCAATGACTCGATTTCGTGAGCTATGTTCGAGTGACAGGTTTCATTCGGAGCAGAAGGTCTGCTCTTCCCCCCCTGAAACCAGCAAGACCATCCTGAGGTCAACGGAACATGCCCGCACCATCTGTTACCCAGCGAAGCCGCTCCGAAAACGCAGCCAACGATCTGGAATCGCTCAAACTAACAATCCACGGAAAGCTCGTCGAGAAACTGGACCTTTCCCGTCTTGGAGATCTTGAAGGCGACACTTTACGCCGCGAGATCCGTTTGGTCATCGAGCATCTTTGCGACACTGAAAATCCTTTGCTCAACCGGTCAGAACGCGAACGGCTAATTGAGGAAATTCTCGACGAAACGTTCGGCTTCGGTCCACTGGAAATGCTCCTCAAGGAGCCCGGCGTGGCTGACATCATGATCAATGGTCCGAAGCACATTTTCGTCGAAAAAGACGGTCGAATCCAACGACATAAAGTTCAGTTTCGAGACAACGAGCACCTGTTACAGATCCTTGACCGTATCGTTTCGAAAGTCGGTCGACGCGTCGACGAAACATCGCCGATGGTCGATGCTCGACTGCCGGACGGTTCGCGACTGAACGCGATTATCCCTCCACTGGCGCTCGATGGTCCATCGCTGACGATTCGAAAGTTTGGTGCCAACCCGCTGACGCTGGAAGACCTGCTGCGATTCGGAGCATTCACGCCAGAAATGGTCATGGTCCTTGAAGGGACCATTAAGGCTCGGCTGAACTGCGTCATCAGTGGCGGTACTGGTTCCGGCAAGACGACTTTGCTCAACACTCTGTCGAGCTTCATCCCAAACGATCAGCGAGTCATCACGATCGAAGATGCGGCCGAACTTCAACTTCAGCAGGAACACGTTTTACGTTTGGAAACTCGACCGCCGAATATCGAAGGCAAGGGGCAAATTTCGCCGACTGATCTCGTGAAGAACGCTCTCCGAATGCGACCTGACCGAATCATCATCGGGGAATGTCGCGGCAGCGAAGCACTCGACATGCTTCAGGCGATGAACACCGGCCACGAAGGTTCGCTGACCACCATCCATGCGAACACGCCTCGTGATGCAGTTTCTCGACTGGAAACAATGATCACGATGGGTGGCGTGGAACTGCCTCTTCGTGCTCTTCGAACTCAGTTCGCCTCAGCTGTCGACCTGATCATCCAGGTGAACCGTCTGCAAGGTGGACCTCGAAAAATCACACACATCACAGAGGTGCTCGGCATGGAAGGCGACACAGTCATCATGCAGGACATCTTCAACTTCAACGTCGAGGAAGTTGACGACAAAGGCCGTGCTACCGGCCACTTTTCAGCATCTGGTGTACGGCCAGGATTTATGACAAAGCTTGAAGCGTCAGGCGTACGATTGCCCGCAAACCTCTTCAACGCCCGGCAGTTGAGCTGAATCGACAGTAACTACGCCGTCACAGAACAAAACTTTGCGAAACACAACATTACTCAACACAGCTAATCCTCATGAAAAACCTTGTGCATCAGTACAAATCACGTTGTGAGCGTCTCTTTTCTTCGCGGAGCTTGATCCGCGTCGGACAAGGTGAGATGAAATGACCAGCTACCTGATCATGTTTGGAATATTTGCAGCGGTCACCATTCTGGTCGGTGCAATCTTCTTTCTGTTGTACGATGCCAACGCGTCGACAACAGAAGATCGGCTCGAAGTGTTGACTGGCAAAAAGGCGATACGAGCTGAAGATCAGAGCATCATAAAGGAAGACATAGTCGCTGCTGGTGGCAGTGTCACCCGGTTATTCGGAAAAATGTTCGCAGGATTTGGCAACATCGGACTGTTCTTTGAGCAGGCTGATTCTCCGATCAGACCGGACATGTTCTTCCTGTTGAGCTTTATCAGTCTGTTCCTGGGGACTGGAGTCGGCTGGGCAAGCCGTGCTCCGATACCACTCTGGCCGATCTTTGCGCTTGTCTTCTCACTGCTACCGTTTATCTGGCTATGGATGCGTCGGCGCAGCCGTTTCAAACGTTTCGCCAAACAGTTGCCAGACGCAATGGAGTTAATCGCTCGCGCACTTCGATCAGGACACTCACTTAACCAGGGCATCGCCGTGGTTGTCGAAGAAATGCCAACTCCAATCGCCACTGAATTCATGCTGGCCTACGAAGAACAGAATCTCGGTATACCGATCGAAATCGCTCTGAATAATATGATGAAGCGAATGCCAAACCTGGACCTTAAGTTTTTCGCGACGGCGGTCGGCATTCAGAAACAAGCCGGTGGGGACCTGTCTGAAATCCTCGACAAGATTGGGTACATCATCCGCGAACGCTTCAAAATCATGGGTCAGGTCATGGCTCTGACTGGTGAAGGTCGAATCAGTGGAATCGTGCTTCAAGCGTTACCAATCGGTTTGTTCCTCACGCTTTACTACATGAATCCCGAGTATGTCATGATCCTCTTTCAGGACGAACTCGGCAAACAAATGCTGTTTTACGCAATCGTGATGCAGGTTTTCGGAGCGTTCGTCATTAAAAAAATTGTCGCGATCAAAGTCTGACATTAATTAGCACGAACTGCTTTCTGGAAGCAGTTAAACAATCGTCTTTACGGACACGGAATTCCCGTCATGGACTACACACTTCTCGGACAATTTGCCGTCTTCGGTACCGTCACAGTGATGCTGTGGGCGATGTTTATGCTCTTTGCCGGTGACTCTTCGAGAGCATCGGAGCGGCTCGACCAGCTTAAGGATACGAACAGCAAATCTGCTGGCATGAACGACAATCCAAATTCAATGAGCATGCTTGAGAAAGCGGCTCCAGCATTGTCAAAAGCGTTCGAACCCAAATCGAAACTCGAACAGAACGAGCTGAAAGTCAAGCTGGCGAATGCCGGTTTCAACTCACCCAACGCAACACAGGTGTATGCCGGAGCGCGAGCCGGGCTGGGTATCTTCTGCGCGCTTGCCGGCGCCGCACTCGGATTCTTCCGCTGGGGTGCAAACATGCAGGGTATGATGGCTCTGGCAATTACGACTGCCATCGGTCTTTATGCACCAGCCATCTGGTTGTGGCTGATCCGCAAAGGTCGCATGGAAAGAATCTTTCTGTCGCTACCTGACTTGCTCGACCTTCTGGTTGTCTGCGTCGAAGCCGGTCTGGGCCTGGACGCGGCCATGCGGCGTGTTGCAGATGACTTAGAAGATGCAGCCCCCGACGCCAGCTACGAATTTGCTCTGTGTAACATGCAGTTGCAAATGGGCATCCCCAAGAAGCAAGCGCTGCATGACCTGGGTGTTCGGTCTGGCGTTGACGACATGAGGGCCCTGGCCGCGATCCTGATCCAAGCCGAAAAGTTCGGCTCATCGATCGCTCAGGCGTTGCGAGTTCAGTCTGATTCGATGCGTGTTAAGCGACGCCAGATGGCCGAAGAAAAGGCCCAGCAGACATCGGTCAAGATGATCTTCCCACTCGTGATCTTCATTTTTCCCGGTGTGTTTGTTGTCATCGTCGGACCGGCAGCCGTCATGATGATCAACAATCTCTTGACAGATTAACAAGCCGCTCAGCAGGAACGTTTGCTCCGGCGAGGTCGCAAATCTGGTCTCCCCTCGATTTGCAGAAATTGGCTAACCTTCCGACCGTCGCCCAACAAGCAATGCGCTCCGACATATTCAGACCCAATAACACCTGACACGGATGTCATGTCGTCAGTCCCCACTCCACGTAAACAATCAGTAGTTAACGCATTTGGACAACTCGTAATCGAGTTTGTCCAGGCAACCGGCGACCTTGCGCTGTTCGCCACATCGATACTCCGCTGGCTGTGCCGAGGACTCCCTCGCCGCTCGGTCGTTGTGGAGTGCATGTACGAAGTCGGCGTACGCAGCATCCCCGTCGTCCTGATCACGGGCATGTTTATCGGTATGGTTCTCGCCGTGCAGGGGTATCAGCAGTTCCATCTGATGCGAATGGAAACGCGGATGGGAGCCGTCATTAATATGGCTCTGGTTGCCGAACTCGGCCCGGTCCTCGCCGCAACAATGCTTGCTGGTCGAGTCGGCAGTGCGATGGCCGCGCAACTCGGAACCATGCGAGTTACCGAGCAGATCGACGCCCTCCGAGCCCTCGGCGCCAACCCGATCCAATATCTAGTCGTCCCTCGATTTCTTTCGTGCTTTCTGTTGATCCCTCTACTGACTGTCATGGCCGATGCCATCGGAGTCGCTGGCGGCTGGGTCTTCAGCACGCAGGTTCTGGGGGTCGATGCCACCTACTACTGGCACTACTCGACCGAATACGTCGCCGCCTGGGACGTCGGAGCAGGCATCCTGAAAAGCATGTTCTTCGGAGCGGCCATCGCCCTGATCGCCTGCCATCGAGGCTTCAAGTGCGGCGCCGGAGCTGAAGGTGTCGGCCAGGCTGCAACCAGCTCTTTCGTTCTTTCCTTCGTAGTCATCCTCGTCCTGGACTTCTTCCTCGGGATGTTCTTGAACGACATCTACTGGACTCTCTGGCCTGGCCCGTCGTCCTTCGTCTGAAATCACACTCGACACGAATCAGCACACCAACAGCAACCCGATACAAAGATCCAAATATGCAGCCTGGTGACCCATTCAGCGATCCCTTCACCGGAGAAGAGTCCGGCCGATCGATCATCGAGCTGCGCGGGATCTCACGAAGTTTCGGCTCGCAGGAGGTTCTACGCAACGTCTCCCTGGACATTCGGGCCGGCGAAACTGTCTGCCTGATCGGGGAAAGCGGCTGTGGAAAAAGCGTCACGATGAAAATCATGGCGAGCCTGATGCAGCCAACGGCTGGCAACGTTCTTTGGAATGATGTGCCGATCAAAGATCGTACAGACGAAGAACTCGTTCGCGACAGGCTACGGTTCGGATACCTGTTTCAGGGAGCCGCACTCTTCGACAGCCTCAGC
The DNA here is from genome assembly GCA_937904325.1 of uncultured Planctomyces sp. Lineage (GTDB taxonomy): Bacteria > Planctomycetota > Planctomycetia > Planctomycetales > Planctomycetaceae > JABMPE01. Next base: position 23,329 of record CALGTK010000198.1, on the reverse strand, counting down.
GTCTTTGAAAACATCGCCTTTGGGCTGCGTCAGAACACAACGATGTCTGACAAATTCCTCGCAGAACTTGTCACTGAACGTCTCAAAGATGTCGGCATGTCACCCGCAAGCGCTCATAAAATGCCATCCGAACTTTCAGGCGGCATGCGAAAACGAGTCGGACTGGCCAGAACTCTGGCACTCATGCCGGACATCATTCTGTACGACGAGCCAACGACCGGACTCGACCCCATAATGATCGACGTGATCAACACGCTCATTCTAAAGACTCGCAAACGCCGGCCGGTCACCAGCGTCATCGTCACTCACGAAATGTCAACCGTCCGTAAGGTCGCCGACCGAGTCATCATGTTCTACCCACTCAGCCGACTTGAACCTGGGCAGCCTCAAATCGTTTTTGAAGGCACGCCTGAAGAAGCATTCGCGTCTGAGGACCCACAGGTATCTCAATTCGTTTACGGAGAGGCCGGTGAACGAATGCAGGAACTGTCTCTTTTATGACCACTAACCCGCAGAATCTCATTCTGAAGAATTCAACCTCGAAAGACACGAAACCAGTAACGACCTCACAATCAAACATCAATTTTCGCGTTGGCTGATTCATTTCTCGCGTATTTTGTGTCTTTCATGATTCAAACGAATGTAAAACTCATGAATGAACGACAGCTTCAATTTCGAGTCGGCCTCTTTGCGATCGCCGCGATGGGCGTCATGGCGACACTGGTATTTCAGTTTGGCGAAGTCCGGTCGCTGCTTGAGAAGCAGTATCAGGTGTTAATCCACTTTGATTCCGCGCCGGGTGTCCTCGAAGGCTCACCAGTCAGACTGAACGGAATTCCAATCGGTGACGTCGAAACAATCACACTCGACCGCCAGCGTGGCGGAGTCCTGCTCACCCTGTCAATCGATGAAAAATACGCGCTGCGCAGCGATTCCATTCCTCGACTCCAGCAATCACTACTCGGTGACGCGGCCATCGAGTTCACGCCCGGTGTCAGTCCGACTGACTTCGACCGCCAGTCCATTCTCGAAGGTGAAACGCCACCGGACGCAATGGAAATCGTGCTGGACATGGAGAAGCAACTGGCCACGACCATGACATCTTTCGAAGCCACCAGCCGTGAATGGCAACTGCTGGCTCGCAACATGAATTCGCTGGTCACGACAAACAAGGGCAGCCTGCACGATGTTGTGCAGCGAACGGCGACTTCGCTCGACGAATTCACACGCACGATGAAGCAGGCAGGCACCGCCTTTGAGAATACCAACCGAGTCATCGCCGATCCGCAAACAGTCGCTAACCTGCAGAAAGCACTGGCGGGGCTGCCTGTCATCGTCTCCGAAACCCGCCAGACAATCACAGCGATGTGTCAGACCGTCGGAACAATCAATGGAAATCTAAAGAACATCGAAAACGTCACCGAACCATTAGCCAAACACACAACCTCAATCGTCGTCCGACTCGACAACAGCCTGTCAAACCTTGAGGCCATGACCGGTGAGCTTCGAAACGTCACCGAAATCGCTTCAAAATCTGACGGGTCACTGAAAAGATTCCTCTCCGACCCAAACCTGTATGACGACCTTGAACGTTCTGCGTCGTCTCTCGCAATCCTGCTGAGAAACCTCGAACCGATCGTCCAGGACATGCGTGTATTCACCGACAAGATCGCTCGCCGTCCGGAAGTCCTGGGAGTCGGTGGTGCGTTACGTCCAAGCTCCGGTTTGAAGGACGACGAAATTCGCCAGGCTGGATTTCAGAAACCCAAATAATCAATGTCGCTCGAAGATTCCGAACTCGACCCCGATGCTGACAAAGACTCAGCTTCAGAAGAGACCGAAGACGAAACCGTTGCGTACGGCGAGACCGACGAATGGGGCAGCAACGATCTGGAAGCTGCTTATCGAAAAGCTCTCGAAGCCAACGACAACGTCGAGTGGGAGTTCAACCACCTCGATCCCGCTGAAGAATCCACGGAATATGACGACTCACCCGAAGAATCACCCAACGACGCCGTCGCTGATGACGTTGCAGCAGCAACCGACGAAGATTCCGAACCAGCATCCCAGCCCAACAGCAACCCAAATCCAATTCCCCAGCGAGTCACCGCTCGGCAGGTAATCGAAGCGGCAATTTTTGTTGGCGGCGAACCACTGACGTCCAAGAAACTCTGCTACATGCTGAAGGGTGATTACGACCTGGACGCTGTCGAACGAGCCATCGAAGACCTCAACCTGCAGTACATCGACGAAGCTCGACCGTACGAGTTCCGACTCGGCGAAGGCGGCTACCGCATGGTGCTTCGCGAAGAGTTCGAGCGAATCCGTAATCGAGTCTTCGGCATTGGCCCGCGTGAAGTGAAACTTTCCCAGGACGTGCTGGAAGTCCTTGCTCTTGTCGCCTATCGACAGCCGATCACGTCGGAAGAAATCGAAGAACTGGGCAAAGAAAAACCCACCCCCCTTCTACGCCAGCTCCTCCGCCGCGAGTTAATCTCACTGGAACGCGACACCGAAAACCGCAAACGCGTCACCTACTCGACATCAAAGCGATTCCTCTCACTCTTCGGCATTGGCAGCCTCGACGAGCTCCCCCAGGCCGACGAACTGGCCTTCAAGTAAAGAGGATCGACCCCACCCCAGCATCCAATTTCGAATGAAATCCTTGAACGAATCGAAACCGTATTTCCTCTCCACGATCACCACCGGATCCAGACTGGTAAAGCAGTTTCTGGATGGCCCGGCACTTCTGATCTGCCTCGCCCCGATTACTGTTTTGTGGCTGTATGTGGCAATCGACGCGAATGCAATTCGTAGCGAGCTTAACGAAGTGTCCAAATCAATTGACGATAAAACTGCCATCATTGAGAGCCGGTGGCATGATGAGTAAGAAGCATTTCCCGGCTGCGAGCTAATGCCGATATAACGCAAGCCTGTCTTATTAAGCACGACGACCAAAGAAAGATTCCAAGCGACTCTTCAAAACTCATCCGTCGAGGTTAGGGAGTAAGTACCGGCAGTCTTGGGTATAAACGCATTGTCGCGTCACCTTATGGAACAAATGCGTTTCATCACTGTCAGCAGCAACGGCAGAGAGATCGTCATCACAGGAACTTCGGGGCAACGAATATCAGTCGGACACAACGAGCGAATTGTCGTCGACCGGGAGCAGGGTCGGATATTCAGACATCACAATTCCAATTTGTGGGATGTCCTCGCCAAAGAAACCGACGTACAAATCTCGAAGTTTGCGCAGCGACTACGGCATCGCCACTTTGCGCAACTCCTTTGATGATCGAACAACGGTCAGAGTTGTCTCAGCAACCACTGAATGGCCCTTCCATTTGCCTGTCGCTCGGATTCTCAACGGCAAGACGTAATCGACGGCAACAGTGGGAAGCTGCATAACAACAAGAGTAGCAGTCGATGCTGCTTCAGCAACCATAACCGCATCGGCGATGAACGGTCCTGTCGATTCTGGTTCCTGAACAACCTCAAGTCGAACTGGGCCAGACATGCCAGGTGCCCGAAGGATGTTGACCGGAAACTCGAAGTCGGATTCCGATGTCAACTCACGTTCTTTTAGCATGCTCTCAATTTTCAACATGGCTCCCGTTGGGAGAAAACCGAGTCGCGTCACAAGTTTGCTCGATGAGTAGCGAATCCGTCCTACAGGGTCAGCGATCTTCGTTACGCCGTTGACAACCATGCGGGATGTACGGGTTGTTTCCAGCCACTCTGGGAGGAAGACCGGATACAGAATGCGGTTCTGATCGGGGGTGATCTTCATCTCAGGACCGCGGATGCCCTGTCGATGTCGCCCTTGCTTTGCCGCCATCTCAAGAATGATGTCGCCTTTGAATGTTTCGTCGCGTTCGACAAGCACAGGTGCAGGGTATGTCGTTCCCCGCGGCCATTTAGTAACGTCGTTTTTGCCTTCCGCATCGATCGTGAAAGGCGGCTTCATCGTGACGGCCAGTAATGTCGGCTCGGGTGAGTGAGTGACTGATTTCTCGGCGATCACCGCTGAACCGGTCAACGTCACCATGCGGGCAACGGTACCAGCGTCTGCAGTGGCAGAAATCTTCAGTTTGAGATCGTTCTTCTTCTCAGAGATTTCTGATCCGTCGGGAATTGAAACTTCCGCCGCCAAGCCGTCTATGGAGATGGCAATGGGGCCAGTAAAGCCTCCGAATCGCTCCGCTTTGACCGCAAGCACGGTCGAACCGTTGATCGGTACAGCCAGACGTTCTGGAGTCGAAAGTCGAAATCCAGGCGTCGCCTTGTGAACAACCAGGCGATAAACCGACGCTGGCCGACCGCTCGTTCCGGATGTGTCGCCGACAATCAGGTCGTACGCTCCGTCGGCTGGCAGTTTGAATTCGACTCGGACGTCGGTCGTACCAGCAACATCGTCAACACGTTTCAGCTCGACCCCGGCTTCGTTCACGATCGCCAGCGAAACGTCAAGCGGCGACCCGATCGCCTCGGCCAGAACATCGATCGTCCAAACGTCACCCCTGGAACCTGACGCGCGATAGCAATCGGTGCCGTATCGCTGACTGAGGACTCCTGTGACAGCGACTGGCCCGCTCAGTTCCTGAATTATTTTTTTTAAATCAGTGACGGATTGTTGTTCTACAACTTCCGGGATGTCGCTGGTTGTAATTTCGTAACGCAGTTTCTTTCCATCAACGACTTCTACTTCTCCGACCAACACGGCCTGTACATCGGCAGGAACCTGAATTTTCTGGCGGATGGATTCCAGTTTTACCGCTCCCGTCTTAAGTCCGTAGCCAATGAACTCGACATCCTGCGTCGAATCTCGCTGAACGAAGGCTGGCATCGTTGCCACAAGAGATGGTCCAGGCGTCAGCGAAAGTCGGTATACGAACGAACGATTACCGCGAAAGTCGACGTCGTAGACTCGTGCTGTGTATTTCTGTCCGGCTTCCACAGCGAAGGTGAATTTCACATCTCGCGCGGCGGTGTCGGCTGCGTCAGCGATCAATCGCCCAGAACTATCGCGAATTTCGACGACAGCGGTCAGCGGAGAGCCAATAGCCGCCGCGATGATTTCGCAGGTCATCGGCCCTGTTGCCGGGCCCGTGAAGCAAAACTCGTCGACTTCTTCGATTTTCAGAATCTGCCCGGAAACTGTGACGGGCAAAGATGGCAACTGCTGCGGAACTTGGCGATCCCGGTTCTCGATAAATTCCAGCCCGTTTGACACCACAAACTTTCCGGACGACGTAACCCCGTTCGCGTTGGCAGCCTGCCAGCGATAGATGCCCGGTTTCAGGTTGGCCGGCAGCTTCAAATTTGCCGGAGTCTCGCGCGGCAGCATGAACGGTCCGCGGCGGGCTTTCTTGCCGAACCAGTACGGGGGCTCGGGCACAATGACCGGACCGGGCGTGCCGGTTACTTCAAGTTGGATGTGCGCGTCCCGGACAAACAACTCCATATCGGGCGTCCAGTCATAGCCGCCAAGCACAACATCGACGGTGGAGCCAGTCTGGCCGCCGGGCGGAAACATGTAACCAATGGACGGTGCCTGCTGCGCGGACGCATCGCTCGAAAAGAAAAACAGCAACAACAATAAGCCAACACAGGGACGAATCATCAAAGGCATAGTCTCACCAGATAAAGTCAAACGCCTAAACGAGTGCGTCGATGAACTTGCCGCCGTCGACAAGCGGGACGGGCCGGCCGAGAGGACCAAGGTAAGTTCGGCTCGAATCGATGCCCATCAATGTATGAATCGTTCGGAGTAGATCGTTGACTCCGACCGGATCAGTCGTCGGAGCCGCTGCTTGCTTATCCGTCGCGCCGATCACCTGTCCAGGTTTCACGCCGCCACCAGCGAAGATCACCGTCTGAGCCATCGACCAGTGATCCCGGCCGGCCTGCTTATTGATGCGAGGCGTGCGGCCCATCTCGCCCATCATGACGACCAGCGTTTCGTCCAGCAGCCCGCGTTCTTCGAGATCCAGCACGAGGGCGCTGAAGGCTCGATCTGCATACGGAATCAGATCGGTCTGCAGACTCGGGAAGCAATTAAAGTGGACGTCCCAACCCGGAGCGTCAACTCCTACAAATCGACATCCGCCTTCAACAAGCCGGCGGGCCAGCAACGCGCACTGGCCGATCTGTGTGCGGCCATATCGATCTCGGACGTCGTCCGGCTCTGAGTGAATATCGAACGCCCGCTTCGCATCTGAAGACGTAATGAGGCTTTGAGCTTTCTCGTAGTAAGTCGACATAACGCCGGCTCGCCCCTCAGCCCGGCCGCGTTCCAGACGCTCAATTCCGGCCAGCAGCTTTCGTCGTGTTGAAACACGCTTATCTGACAATCCGGAAATTGGTTGCAGGTCGCGGACTTCAAAGTCCGGCTGAGTCGGATCCGACTCGATGACGAACGGCGCGTACTCGGCACCGTAGAATCCCGGGCCGCCACCCTGCATCGGATGCGGCAGGTTGATATACGGCGGAAGTGCCCCGCCCTGCCCTAGTTCGCGAGCGACCACTGAACCGACCGACGGAAAGTAGTCGTTGTTCGGAATCGGATTGTCGCCGTCGGCAAAGTTCGGCTTCCGTCCGGTCATGACGTAGTGATAACCGGTCGAGTGTCCGTTAATGCGATGACTATGGCTGCGAAGGATCGTGTACTTGTCGGCAATCTTCGCGCAGTGCGGAAGCTGATCGGTGATAAAGGTGCCAGGCACATTGGTCGCGATCGGCGTGAAGGGACCGCGGATCTCTTCAGGGGCCTCCGGCTTTGGATCCCACATATCCTGATGAGGCGGCCCGCCTTCAAGGAACAGGAACACGCATGACTTTGCTTTGACTTCGCGACCGTTCCCCGCCTTGGCCTGAAGCTCCAGGAGGGTGGGCAGGCTTAACCCTCCCAGTAGACTCGTCGCACCCAGGCGCAACGCATGCCGGCGATCGATGCCATCGCAATTTTGTAACGGTCGATTTCCGAGTTCCAGTCGCAACATAATCTGCCTCGTTCCGCCGGTAAATTCGATGAGTCCGCAATCAAATCAGTGATTAAAGATGAACTCTTTCGTATTCAGTAGTGCCCAGAGGACATCTTCAACCGCCTCATTTCTTTCCGAACCTGAATCTGAAAACGCTTCCCGCATCAGGTTCCGTTCTTCTTCGTTCGGGAAACGCGACAGCGTCGTTAAGTACAGTTCGTCAATTAGTTCGTCGTCAGTCAACTCAGAATTTGCCAGACGGCGCGCCGTCCCGTCCCGATGCTGAATCTTTGCCATGATCTCGGGTGAGTTCAACAGGTGCAGCGCCTGAGAAATGCTGGGCTCGCCGCTGCGTTCGCATTCGCAGACGGTGGCTCGAACCGGCCGGCCGAAAATACGAAAGAAGTAAGAAGGCATCCGGTTATCCCAAATCTGGATAGCCCTATAGCCCTCCGGCCAGCCGTTGAATTTTTCAGCAACCCCGGTCGTTTGGGAAATCGCATCCAGCAGAGCTTCGGCAGGAATCGCTTTGTACGCGGCGTGCGAAAAATTTTGCTGGTCGTCACGATTAGAATCGTTCGACTTAGAACTAAGTTGGTAGACACGCGACTTCAGCAGCGTGCGAGTGAACGCTTGCATGTCGAATTCCACATCGATCATGTGCCGGGACAAAGCGTTCATCAAGGGCTCATTCGTCGCCGGATTTGTTTCACGAATGTCGTCGACCGGTTCGACAAGTCCTCGTCCCAGGTAGTGCGCCCAGATTCGGTTGGCGATGGCTTTCGCAAAGAACTCGTTGTCCGGTTGAGTCAGCCAGTTCGCGAACGCCACACGGCGATCAATCAAACCATCCAGGTCTGCGTCCGACGCTCCGAGTGCTCGCGGAGCAACGAGTTCGCTCGTCCGTGGGTGCGGCAGATCTTTGCCGCCCAAAGAAACGACTGCTTCCGTTCCGTTGGGAAGTTTCTTCAGCTTGACTCCCGTGAAAAATCCGGCCAGTGCCGTGTAGTCTTCCTGGCTCCAACGTTCCGACGGGTGATGATGGCACTGTGCGCACTCAATCCGAACACCCAGCAGGAGCTGACTGACCGCTCGACTCATTTCGTCTGGCTTTTTCAAAATTTTATAAAACGCCCCGGGGCCTTCCGCAGTCGTACTGCCCTGCACCGTGAGTAGTTCGCGAGCCATCTGGTCGAACGACACATTCTGCTGAAAGCTGCGACGCAGCCAACGCTGCATTGCGACAGTCCCCTGCGGGGTCACTTTGAGCTGGTCGGCTCGCAAAACGTCCAGCCACTTCATGGTCCAGTAGTCGACGTATTCGTTGCGGACAAGAAGCTCGTCAATGAGACGGTCGCGTTTGCCAGATGAGAGATCAGCTAGATATTTCCGAGCTTCCTCTGATGTTGGCAGTGTGCCGATCGTGTCGAGGTAAACCCGTCGCAGAAACTCCGACTCGCTGGCTGCGGCTCCGGCTTCGATCCCCAGACGAGCTAACTGATCCCAGACATGCGTATCGACAAAGTTAGCTTCATCTGGACGCTCAAACGTGACGTCGGGACGGGGCAGCGTCACTCGGCATGAAGTTACGTGTCCGAGATAGCGGACAAGAATCGCAGCTTCACCGGGGATATCACTGGCCTGGATCAATCCCTGGTGGTCGACATTGGCAATCGGCGTCGCGTTCGATTCGTATTCCGCTTCGACCGTCACGCAACGTCTGACGCCAGAACTGTCGATAGCCGTTACTCGAAGCTGCTGAGTTCTTCCACCGAGAAGAATCTGCTCGCGAGGTTCAACGTCGATCTTGACGATCTGGCCGGCGGCGGAGTCTTCAGAATCAATCCCGGCTCCTTCGCGAATCCATCTCAACACACGGTGGTATCGGTAGCTGCCTTCCTCGATCTTTCGGCCGCCACCGTGCGGCATTTCAGACGTGGCTTTTAGAAGAAACAGGCTTGTCTCAGGTTGCGTCAGCGAGATCCGTCGGCCTTTTCCATTCTTCATCAGCGCGGCGTAGTCGCTTTCAACATCGAAGCCAAAGATACTCAGTTTGAAGCCGTTCTGACCTTCCGCCTTTCCGTGGCAGCCTCCTGAGTTGCAATGAGCCTTGGTCAGAATCGGGATAATCTCATTTCGAAATGAAACCGGATCTGGTCTGAGCTGTTTCACGACTTCGACTGGAACTCGCACGGTTTCACCGTCAAGTGTCACCGCGATCTCCGTTCGGCCTTCGGCACGAGGTCGCACGATCGAGCTTCCCTGCACAGTTGCAACGGAATCATTTGCCACAGCCAGATTGATCTCATGCGTAACATCGCGACGGCCGTTCTCCGTCAAGACCGAAACGATGATCTGCTGCGAGGCCTCGGGACTGTCCAGCACGATCTTTGTCGGACGAACAATCAGTTCGGCCTTAACCCCGTCCGGCGTGCCAACTGAGAAAACAGCCAAAGCGCAACAAACCATCAGCAATGGTGGACGAAGCAACATCGGAAAGTAATTTTGAGTTCGACAAGGACGCATTGGGCAACTCAGCGTACGCAGGAGGGAAACCTTCGAGGATTCGAGAAATACTCAGATTGATCACTTTGACCGGAATCGCTCGTCGCAGCAACGTCTAACCGTTATTCCGCTACCGCTCTCCACCGGAAACATTATGGTCCGTGCCATGTCCGAGACCGAACAGAAACAGTGGCACTTTTACCTCGCAAGATGTTCCGACGGCTCTTTGTACTCCGGCATCGCGGTTGACCCGGTCAAGAGGATGGATGTCCACAACGCCGGTAAAGGCGCGAGATACACGCGCAGCCGGTTGCCCGTCGAGATGGTCTATTCCGAAACGCTGCCCGATCAATCATCGGCACTGAAACGCGAAGCCGAAGTCCGTAAGTGGAGTCACAGGAAGAAGGAAGAGCTCACCGTTCGAAAAGCGAATGAGGACTTTTAACGCCTCATCAAGACATTGGCTGTCGCTGTCAGGACTGCGATTCTGAACGGTGCTGATCTAACGCGTTCAGCACTGATTGTGAGACGCGGCCACCGGATGCAAGGGTTACACGGCGGGTGAGCTCGCCCGTAATTTCGAATGCGATGCTCAGGCGGTCTCTCGGAAGCACTTCTTCCATCCGGTCTGCCCACTCAATGAAGCAGACACCGTCGCCGGACATGTACTCGTCCGCTCCGAGTTCCAGAAATTCGTCGATGTCGCCAAGGCGGTAGGTATCGAAGTGGTAAACCGGCAGGCGACCTTCGTATTCGTGAATGAGAACGAACGTCGGGCTGTTGACGGCTTCACGAGGGATGTCCAGTCCTTCGGCCGCTGCCTGGACAAATCGCGTCTTCCCGGCACCCAGGTTCCCCACAAGCGCGACCACAAGCCCCGGCTGCGCAACCGCGCCCAAGGCTCTACCAAGTTGCTGAGTCCTGATTTCGTTGTTCAGCTCTATGGTAATTTCGGAAGGAGTTTCGGTGGTCATGATTCGCAAAGGATATCGTACGACTGACTTCCTGCCACATTGACCCTGCAGCGATGATCACGCTCGTCGTTTCGGTGGCGGAACCTCGTACGATCTCCCAGGATAACCTGAACCGTTTAGCACTAAGGGAACCGTTTATGTTTAGCCACCAGACAACCTCTCAACATTCGTCAAATCCACGAATCGACAGGCGTCAGTTCCTCAGTCGGACTGGCGCCACAGCGGCATATGCTGGCATCGGGCTTCTCGATGGATTGCCAAAGGCCGCTGCTGCTCCTAAACCGAACCGCGCGTTTGAAATCACATCAATCGACCGTGTGACCGTGAAGGTTCCGTTTCGTGAGATTCCTCACCGCGCAATGTCTCGCGAAATCCCTCACTGGATGTACTCGGAAATTTGCTCAGTCAAACTGAAATCCGGGCACGTCGGCCACGGTGAAACGATGCTCTACTACACGTACGGAGCGACTGAAGATACACACGTCGCCCGCGCTATTGGCAAAAACGCCGTCGAAATCATGTGGGACGACGAACTTGGGGCCGGGCTACAGATGGCTCTGTTCGACGCCGTCGGCGAAGCTTGCGATGTACCGGTACACGCGTTGCTGGGAACTCAGCTGACGAATGAAACTCCACTCGCCTGGTGGAATATTGACACGTCGCCCAGAGATATGGCCGCGGAATGTGCCGAGGCGTACCGGCAGGGGTATCGAGCGTATAAAACGAAAGGCCGGCCGTGGTTCGACGTGTGGGCCATGTGTGAAGAAACGGCAAAGGCGGTGCCGGACGACTTTCACATCGCTCTCGATTTTAATGACACGCTGCTAACCGCTGAACGAGGAATTCCGATTCTCAAAGAGTTGGCCGAATTTCAACAGATGACCTTCTGGGAGACACCGATTTTTCAGGACGACATCGCGGGCAACCAGGCAATCCGCAAAGCGACGCGAGTGCCCGTTGCCATGCACTATGGAAATCCGGATCCAATCGTTGCTCTAAAGAATGAGGTCTGTGACGGCTTCGTGATTGGCGGCGGGGCCAGCCGAGTGCGGAATCGAGGAACCGTCTCCGCGATGGCTGACAAGCCGTTCTGGCTGCAGATTGTCGGTACAGGAATTACGGCCACCTGGTCGAAGCACTTCGGAGCCGTGTTAAGTCACGCCAAATGGCCGGCCGTCAATTGCCACCAGCTTTATCAACATCAGCTCTTGACCGAGCCGATCAATGTCGAAGTGGGAATGTCGGAAATTCCGACCGGGTCGGGACTTGGTTGTGAAATCGATTGGGATGCGGTGGAGAAGTACAAGGTCCGCAAGCCGGCCCGTCGCCCTGAGCCTCCGCGGCTGATTGAGACGACGTGGCTCGATGGCCGGAAGATGTACATTGCCAACAATGGCAAAGTAAATTTCATGTTGAAGATCGGGCAAGAGGGACGGATGCCTTACTTCGAACGAGGAGTCGACACGAAGTTGCTGCCAGATGATGGCTCAACACGCTGGAAGGAACTGTATGCGTCTGCTCGAAAAGGCCCGGTCCTGATTCCTGCCTGAAGCCCGTTGTAACTTCCAGTAACCACTATGCTCATAGTCAGCTCATAAAAAACTCGAAAGCAGCCCGCATCATGATTCGCACACTCTGTTTGACACTCGCGGTCGTTGTCATTTCGTCGTCAGTCTTCGCGCAGAAATCGAAGCACGACAAGCAACCGGCGAAGAAGACCCCGAAGCCGTTTCGGTGGGTAAATCCAATTCCGGAAGGTAACTGGGTAGACGGTCTCAAACACCAGACTTTCAAGAGTCCGTCGATGAACGTCGACGTCGGGTACTGTATTTATCTACCACCAGGCTATGAAACGAAGAAGAACTCGAAGAAGCGTTTCCCTGTCGTTTACTACCTGCACGGTGGTCGGCCCGGCAGCGAAACGAAGTCGATCAAGTTGACAGTACATATCGACAAGGCGATGCAGCAGGGCGACGTGCCGGACATGATTTACGTCTTCGTGAACGGTGGAAAAGTCAGCCACTACAATACGCCTCAGTTCGGCTCGTTAGGTGAAGATGTTTTTGTCAAAGAGCTGATTCCACATGTCGACGCGACTTATCGGACGATCGCGAATCGCGCAAGCCGCGGTCTGGAAGGTTTCTCACAGGGTGGGCGAGGCACGACTCGAATTATGTTCAAACATCCGGACCTGTTCCGCTCGTGCGCCCCTGGCGGCGCAGGACAGGCGACTGAAAAGTCGATCTCAGAGAACCACGGTCGCGAGAACGACAACCTCGTTTTTGCCGAGGGCTGCAACACGTGGGATCTTGCTCGGGAATATGCGAAGAATCCGGAGTCATCGTTGAAGATTCTCGTCCACGTTGGAACCAAAGGCTTCAACTACAAGAACAATCTTGAGTACATGGATTTTCTGACGTCGCTCAAGATTCCGTATGAGCGTTTGATCGTCGAAGGCGTCCCTCACAGTGCAAAACTGATTTACGACAAACGTGGGCTTGAGCTGATGAAATTTCACGCGGCGAACTTTGGACTGACGTCAAAGTCGCAGCGATAGACGCTACCATCTCTGACGCCAGGTCGCAGAGTTTCTGCCAGGAGCAACCTTCGCGTCTCAGCGACTTTGCGTCAGTCTTGCATCAGGCAACGTTCTACTAATCCGCCAAAGAGTAAATCGATGAAGCCCTGCAAAGTGATTTGTCTGTTGATTACTGTTCTGACTTGCTTCCTGGCAACCGGGAAAGCCAATGAGGCCTCGGACCGGCCAAACATACTTTGGCTGTCATGCGAAGACATCAGTGCTCATCTGCACTGCTATGGGTATCCCAATGCCAGAACTCCAAATCTTGATCGGCTGGCGGCACAGGGAACTCGCTACACGAACGCGTTTGTAACGGCTGGAGTCTGTGCTCCGTGCCGATCGGCAATCATTACTGGTATGTATCAGACGTCGCTAGGCACTCATCACATGCGGTGTAAAGCCGAATTGCCGCCGCACGTAAAACCGTTTCCGACTTACGTTCGAGAAGCCGGTTACTACTGCACTAACAGCTCGAAACAGGACTATCAGTTCAAGACTCCCAAGGGGGTCTGGGATGAATCCAGCGGGAAAGCTCACTGGAAGAAGCGTCCCGACAAGAATCAGCCCTTCTTTGCCGTGTTTAACTACACCGGGTGTCATGAATCCGGAATCGCCAGTAAAGGCAAATACGATTCGGTGACCGAGGGGCTCGAAAAAATTGACCGAAGTGTCGCGGTCGAGAGTTTGCCGCCGTACTACCCGGACACGCCGATCGTCCGTGAAGACTGGGGCCGATACTACGATGTGATCACCGCGATGGATCGCTGGGTCGGCGAGCATCTGCAAGCTCTCGAAGATGCTGGCGAGGCTGACAACACGATCGTTGTCTACTGGTCCGATCACGGAGTCGGGCTACCTCGTGCTAAGCGGTGGCTGTACGACTCGGGCATGCACGTTCCGTTGATCGTGCGAATTCCAGAGAAGTACCGAGTCGACGGACAGGGAACGCCGGGGACGGTCAGCGATCAACTTGTCAGTCTGATTGACCTTGGCCCGACAACCTTGAATCTGGCCGGCTCCAAAATGCCTGAGCGCGTTCACGGTCAGGCATTTCTCGGCGCGAACACGCCTGCTCCACGAGATTACGTTTACGGAGCCCGTGACCGGATGGACGAGCGGTACGACATCATTCGGGCAACTCGCGACAAACGTTACAAGTACATCCGCAACTACGAATCGTTCAAGACCTTCTACCAGTACATGAACACGCCCGAAAGAGGAGCGTTGATGCAGGAAATTCGGCGGGTTCAATCTGAAGGAACCGCGAACGAAGGCGTCGCAAAGTTCCTGACGCCGAGCAAGCCCATCGAAGAGTTGTACGACACGCAGATCGACCCGCATGAGATGAACAATCTCGCGAGTGATCCGCAGTACAAAAATATTCTCGGGCGGATGCGGAAAACGCACCTTGCCTGGGTGCTGGAAACTCGTGACCTCGGTCTTGTTCCAGAGGCGGAGATCAACGCTCGACAAGGAAAGCTTGGTAGTGCCTGGGCGATTCTTGGTGGCGATCAGGCGGGCACGTTGATCAACCGCTTGCGAGACGCGGCCTCATTGTCGCTCGAAGGGGCAAACAGTCTGCCGAAAATGCGCCAGACGCTGAAAGATGACGACGCTGCTGTGCGGTACTGGGCGGCGGTCGGGATTGGGAATCTTGGAACAGCAGGTTCGGCAGCGAAGAATGATCTCACCCTTGCCCTGGCAGACGATTCAGAGAACGTTCGAGTCGCAGCCGCACGAGCCCTGTGCCGAATGAATGAACCGAATGAAGCATTGCCAGTGCTGGTTGCGGTGCTCGATAGCGGTACCCAATGGGCGAGAGTCCACGCGGCAAACGTGCTGGATGAAATTGACGAGCAAGCTCGACCAGTCCTGGATGGAATGAAGCAAAACAACGTTTATCGCAAAGGCTTCGTCGCTGACGGCAAGTACACGGTGCGAGTCCTGAACCGAGCGTTGAATGAATTGCTCGGCACAAACAATGTTGTTCCCTGATCCTCAGTCTCCACTGCCATCACTGTGAAACGGAACGCAGAGTTCAAATGCACTTTGTTAAGTCTTCCAGGTTTCGACTTGAAAACGGTTCGTATGATGACCGAGAAACACGACCCGGCGACATTTGGAATCGCCCCGGAAGCCGGTCCGGCGGCGGATGCATTTGTCAGACTTCTGGAGGTCATCGCGAAGTTGCGGTCACCAGATGGTTGTCCGTGGGATCGACAGCAGACTCTGCCCACGATCAAGCCGTACACGCTGGAAGAAACGTACGAACTGCTTGAGGCGATCGACACAGACGACAACGCCGCAATCTGTGAAGAACTCGGCGATGTCCTGTTGCAGGTCGTGCTGGATGCTCAGATCGCCAAAGATGAGCAGCGGTTTGACATTCTATCCGTAATGGATGGCATCACGAAGAAGATGGTCGATCGACATCCGCATGTTTTCGGAGATGCGGTCGCGGAGAACGCTGAGGACGTCTCGCAACACTGGGACAAGGCGAAACGCAAAGAGAAAAGCGAACGTGAATCTGTCCTCGACGGGATCCCGGTCGAACTTCCAGGTCTTGCCAAAGCCGCACGTATCACAAAACAGGCGGCGCGCGTTGGCTACGATTTTCCTCATCGAGCGATGCTGTTCGACAAGCTGAATGAAGAAGTCGCGGAGCTGGCTGATGAATTGTTCGAAGACGGTCAGGTTCCGGACATTCCGGCAAGCGTTGACGGTCCCCGAACCAGGGACTTGCCCGTTGAAGATGCCGCTCGACAGGAACGGATCGAAGGCGAACTCGGGGACGTTTTATTCGTAATTGCGAATATCGCACGCCGGTGGCAGGTCAATCCGGAAGAGGCTTTGCGAAAAAGCAATGCGAAATTTGAGCGGCGGTTTCGGTACATCGAGAATCGCTTACGCGAACAGGAACTGGACATCCGGGACGTCACGATCCAGCAGATGGAAGAGCTTTACCAGGAAGGTAAACGGCTCGAACGCGAATCAGTCGATCCGCCTGCGTGACGACTCCCGAATCGCTCTTTCTCTAGATGCGGACTGGAGTTAGACTCGCCGCACTTCACCGGGAGGTGCTGCGCGCACCGACTCGGACGAGCAGCCCGCCCAGGGACTGGAGCGGTCAGAAACGGGCATAGCCCGTGAGCATCGAAAGGATTCGAACATGGCCTTTGAGGCTTTGAAGTTCATTCACGCATCCGGCGTGTTGGCAGATCACCAGGTTCGAGACACTGGTCCGTGCGACGACAAAGTCCGCTCGAAACTCGTCGACGCGACACTGCTTTCTTTTGAGCGGATCGTCGAAGCCTGTGTCGACAACGAGGTCGACTTCCTTCTGCTAACGGGCGATACCTTCGATGAGACTGACCGCAGCCTGCGGGCTCGAGTCGCACTTCGCGAAGGATTTACGTGTCTTGAAGAGGTGGGCATCGACGTGTTTGTCGTGTCCGGTCCGCGAGATTCTCAAGATGCCTGGGCATCATTTAAAGACCTTCCCGACAATATCAGCCTGTTTGTTCCGGAAGTCGACGAGCCCACCGCGATCATGCGGAATGGCAATGTGCTGGCGACTTTGCAGGCGTGCCTCGGACGGTCCACTGACAACGCCGTTCAGCAGGATGATACATCTTCGATGGGGCAGTCGCGGATCGGTCCATTCCGCATTGGCATCATTCCGCCGTTCGCATCTTCGGGGACAACGCCTGACGAATCGGTCGTCGAAACCTGGCTTTCCGCGCACCGCGTCGACTATCTCGCCGTGCCATTACCGTTTGCTCGGACGACAATCACTCGAATGGAGCAGATTGCACACGGTCCCGGCCCGGCAACTTCAATGACCCGTTCTGATTGTGGACCAGCGGGATGCTCGCTGGTGACCGTCGAAGCTCGATCCAGCATTGCGACAGAGACAATCGTTACCTCGCCGGTGCGGCGAGAAACGATCAACATCACGATTGGCGAAACGGCGACGTGGGATCAACTCATGTCGACAATGCGAGAGTATGTCGAATCTCTCCCCAGTCTCGAACGTACCTCCGTGCTGATCCTTAACTGGGTGTTGACCGGTAGCGGATCATTGTATGAATCATTGCAGAACAACGATGCCGAAGACGAACTGTTCGAACTACTGGAGACCGATTCATCGCTGGCCGACGGTCAGCACATGATTCACAGCCTGACACTTCGGCCAGAACCATCGTCTGCAACAACTGAGCGATCCGATATTTCCGACGAGACAGGGTGGAACGACGACTCTCCGGCAAGCGAAGACCGCCATCCTCTGCTGACGAGTTTTCTCTGCCAGATCGACCGCGAACATTCTATCTCTGGCAAAGTTGTTCGAAGACTGGAATCAAACGACGAAGACTCATCAGGGCCTTGGCCAAATCGACTGGACGCACTTGCCGGGCGAGTTTCGCAGACGGCGGTCGCTGAGCGAATTCGTTCCCTGGGAACAGCATGGTTAGACTCCGCTAAAGACGACGCTACCAGATTTTGATCTACCATAAATAAAGCAATCGACCTCAACGGTCATCAGATATTTGTATTTGTGCCGGGATTGCCCGGTCGGATTGGAAGACGCCGACCCCTGACTCTCGAACGAAGAATTCCTGAGGCTAATCAGACAACGGCGGTTCCGGGTTTCAGGAGGAAACCGGATGAAACTTGAACGAATTCATATTGAGCGATTCGGTGCATGGCAGAACCTTGACTTGCCAGTCGACTCCGAAGGCATCAGCGTTTACTACGGCCTGAATGAAGCCGGTAAGTCAACGCTCATGCGGTTCGTGCGGGGCGTGCTTTACGGATTCCGACGAGGCGAATCCGGCCGCCCGGCCAATGACGACGGCACTCAACCCTGGGGTGGGTCAATTCAGATCCGCCACGACCATGAATCGTGGATGATCCGTCGATCCGGGCAGGGCGACTCGACAGGGCTGGTCACTTCCTGGCCGGTCGAGACCGACGATGGTCTGCAGTCGGAGCAACCGTCGCACGATGGCTCGGAACTTGTTTCGAATCTGGTGTCGGATGTCAGCGAGTCGATCTACGAAAACATTTTCGCCATCGGGCTGTACGAATTGCAGGAACTCGCGACGCTGGAGTCGAAGGAAGTCGCCGAGCACATTTACTCATTGTCGTTAGGGCTCGACGGTCAGCAACTGTTGCAGCTGATCGAGGACGTTCGACAGGAATGCAGTGAGATTCTGGACGTCGAAACTGGAGAAGGTAAGCTTGCCGATCTATACGATGAAGTTGCAAAGATCGACGTTCAGTTGGAGCAAGTGACTGGCATCCGACGAAAACATGCTCAGCTTTGTGATGAGCAGGAGCGTTGGGAAGAGTCGATCGTTGAGTTCAAGCAGCGGCAACAGGGCCTTGAACACCAACTACACGGCCATGAATACATGGAGCAGGTTCACGAACCGTGGCAGAAGGTCCGAGTGCTGCAGAAGAAACTCGACCAGCTACCATACCTGCCGGACTTTCCGGCGAATGGCCTTTCTGATTTGCACAACATCGAGCAGGAACTAGCCGCGATTCGCGGACGCCGCAATGAATTACTTGCAGAAGCGCGACAGCTTGTTGAACAGCGAAAACAGATCGCGATCGATCCGCTGTTTCATCGTTACGGACCCGCTCTGCAGGCATTTATCGATCAGCGAGACTGGATTGCAGAAGTGCAGCAATTCGTCGACGAGACTGACCAGAAGAGTGACGAACTTCGGGATCAACTGACCAAACGTCTGCAAAAACTCGGACCTGCGTGGACTGAGGAGAGGGTACGATCCGTCGACACTTCGCATCTCGCTGGTGACTGTTTGACGAATCGAGCAAAAACGTTTCGCGAGCTGAGTAATCGCAGTCAGAAGCTGCGAGACCGCTACCGCAAACTGTCGAAGAAGTTTCATCGGCGACAGGAAAAGCTAACCGCAGCTCGTGAAATTTTCCCGGACGTGACGATTGCCCAGGTGATCGAACAGACCAAAGTTAAACTGACCCGGCTCGAAGACCTCAGTCGTCTGCGGATTCGCGAGACCGAGTTGACACAACGCCGAATTGGTCTGGCGAATCAACTCAATCGTCTGCAACTTCACTCAGCATTGCCACAGTGGGTGAACGCTGTCTTTATTGCTTTGGCAATTGCCGGGCTGTCGCTGGGTCTGATCGGGTTCATGACAGGCGTGACTACTAACGGTTTTGTCGGACTGACCTACGCTCTTCTGGGAGCGTTCTGCACCGGGATTCCGTTTGCACTGAAGTGTCATTCCGAAGGCGATTTCGAACGGAAGAAACTGTTACTCGAAGACGAAATTCGCGAACAGGAGTTGCGTTTCAAGGAAACACGCGAGGCTATTTCGTGCATCACTCCGGCCGTGACCGAGTTGAGACACGAGGTACCTTTTAATGAAACCGCGAACAAAAAAACCGCCGAGCAACATCCCCTTTCACAGACGCAAGCAGCAGGGCTCGTTGAATCACAAACGTCGGCCAGGGAAACATCTTCGGTCAGAACTGAGTGGCAGGAAGACGACGACAAGGTCGTCACAGTGCCGGGAGAAACCGAAAGCATTGCCGACATGATGGCTCGTGTTTCTGCCGTCAACCTGGCAAACAACAAAGAATCCTCCGTGACGGTTTCGCCGAAGCCGGTGAATCGTGTGACGAATCTGGAAAATCCGACTCGTGTCGCAGGAAATGGCGAAGCCGGCGATCATGGAGTTCGGCCGTCGTGGCTTTCCGAAGCTGACCTTCTGCGACAGTCGCTGGAACGGCTGCGCGAACTGGAACTGCTTGAGCAGATCGAAGCATGGGTTGCCAAGACTCGCCCTGAACTTGTCGAAATGCGGCATCGGTTGCGGGATATTCAACGTGATTTCGGAGCGGCACGGCAAGACTGGTGCAGCCACTTGAATGAGCAGGGGCTGGAAGAAAATGTCGACATCGACGAAGCAATCTGGCACCGCGATCAGGTTGGGCGAGCAGCGATGGTCCTTCAGCGGATCGACGCGTTGGACGAGGACACACAGATGTCCCGTCGCATGCTGGAACGATTCCGTAAACGTGTCGAAGAGTTCGGACATCGACTACAGCAGTGGAAAGTCGATTACGCGGATCCCGTTCCGGTGCTTGACCATTGGGCTCAGGTACTGACGCGTATTTCGGAATTAAATCAACAACGGCGGCGGAGCAAACGTGAAGCTCGTCAACGTCGACTGGAAGCTTCGAAATTCCGTGACCGCATTCGCCGATTGGAATCTCAACGCGACGCAATTCTTGTCCGCGGCGGAGCTGTGTCACGCGAGGAATTTCAGGATCGAGCTTCATTGCTTGAGCGACGCTTCAAGCTTGAAGAATTACTTGACCGAGCGAATCAGGAACTGGTAACAGCAGCGTCCGGTCAGTCAACGATGGCAATCGTGGAGAGCGATCTCGAAAAATACGATCCCGAACATAACGCATGTTGCATTGCAACGATCCGAAGCGAACTCGACGATCTTGCCATCGACATTGAAGACGCGTTCGAAAACCTGGGGCGATTCAAGCGGGAAATCGAATTGCTTGAAAATGATCGAAGCGGAGCTGAACTGAGATTTGAACGTGAGCAACAACTGTCGGAACTCACGTCTCTGGCCGAAGAATGGTTCGCGCTGGCGTGGTCTGTGAATTCTCTGGAAGGGTTGCGGATCGAGTTTGAGCAGAGCCATCAGCCGCCGATCCTGGCTCGGGCCAGGGAGTACCTGAGTCGACTCAGCGGCGAGCGGTACGACAACATCTGGACCCCAATGGGAGAACGGACTTTGTGCGTCGACGATGCGGACGGCAATACCCTTCGGATCGAACACCTGAGCGGCGGCACTCGAGAGCAGCTCTTCCTCGCAATTCGCCTTGCCATGATCGAACACTTCTCGAACCTGGGAGTCGAATTGCCAATCGTGCTGGACGATATCCTGGTCAACTTCGACGAGCAGCGAACTCGAGCGGCGATCGAAGAACTGACGCGACAAACTGGCGACAACCAGCAGGTTCTGTTCTTCACGTGTCACCAGCATCTGGCAGAAATGTTCCGGCAGCAAGGTGTCAGCACCGTGATGCTTCCCGAGCGTCGAGCGATCAATGATGAGCTGAAGGCCGGGTAAACCCACCATGACGACCGAAACCGGTTCCGAAGAATTTCCGACAGACGAAGCGGCTGCTTCGCGACGCCAGGAACTCGTACTCCTGGGGACGGGAACCAGCACCGGCGTACCAATGATCGGGTGCGACTGCGACGTTTGCCGGTCCCCCAATCCTCGTAACAAAAGAATGCGAACTGGCGTTGCCGTTCACGCGCCCGGTGGCACATTTTTAATCGATACGTCTCCTGAACTGAGGCTTCAGTTGCTGCGAGAGCAGATTCAGATCGCCCATGCGGTGATCTTTACACATGGGCATGTCGACCATCTCTACGGCCTCGACGATACACGGCTGTTTCCGTATCGGTTGGGTTATCCGCTGCCGATTTATCTGGAAGAATCAACCGAAGCCACGATGCGAGCCGCTTTCAGTTACGCGTTTCGAGAACGCCCCCCCGAAGCGCAAGGCTGGTCGATTCCGCAGTTCGACGTACGGCGAATCGACGAAAAACCATTCGAGTTGCTTGGCCTGACCGTCCAACCAGTGCGGTTGTTGCACGGACGGATGCCGGTTCTTGGGTATCGATTTACTGATGTCGCGTTCTGCACGGACGTCAGTACAATTCCAGACGAAAGCTGGTCGAAACTGGAAGGGCTAGACGTGCTGATTCTCGACACCCTTCGGGACAAGCCACATCCGACACATTTCTCAATTGACCAGGCACTGGAAGTCGTCGATCGGCTCAAGCCAAAACAAACATGGCTGACGCACATCTCGCACTCGCTTGAGCACGAAGCGACAAACGCCCGACTGCCGGCGAACGTGCAGCTTGCCTACGACGGGCTTCGTGTACCATTCTGATCACCGAACTATGCGAGTGCAAAGAAACAGGGCGACGTACGAAATGCACGTTGCCCTGTTGAATCCAGTTAGTCCCATGTGCGGAGCTATTCCGCCTGCGTTTAGTAGTAGACCAGGTCGACGATACGGCCAGGGATCAAGCGAACTCGCTGAGTGCCGAGGCTGCCAAGATTCTGTTCAATCGTCTTCTCAAAGACTCGACCGTATCGCTTTTCAAAGACGGTCTGTTCTCGAACTAGCGTGAACTTGACGTCGTAAATATTCGGCACGGTCGGCAGAAGCGGGTCTGATTCGAAATGCCAGACACCGTCGTCGCCTCGGAAACCTTCCAACGGCTTGAAGTGGTTGTAAGTATCCCGAGCGGTGACTTTTATTTTCACATCCGCAGCGAGACCAGCTCGCAGAGTGTCAATGATTTCGACGTCGAGCATGCCGATGCGAGGATGCTTATCCCAATCAATCATGCGAGTCGGTCGCATGTATGTCTTGCCGAGTGTACCGGGCGGACGTGCCCCGGTATCAGAGTATCCGTAGACAGTTGAAACTGAAGACGGCGGATTGATTGGGCCAGCAGGAACCGGTTGAGGCGGTGCCTGGCCGTAAGGAGTGACTCCTTGCGGAACCTGCTGAATCGGCAATGCCGGACCCGCGTAAGCACGCATCGGTTGAGCCTGTCCGTACTGTGGAGCGGCGTATTGCTGCTGCAATGGTACTCCTTGTGGGGCGACCATTTGCGGAGCAAATCCCGGTTGCAATCCGGCCGGCGGGGCAGCCAATGGCTGCTGTGCAGGCTGCAGAGGGACGATCTGCTGGGGTGCATTTGCCTGCGGAGCAGCCCCGGCCTGCCCATTAAAAATGCCAGGATCAGCAGGTACTGCGGGCTGATTCGGACTGGTCGCCTGGGCAACCTGATACTGCTGTAACTGAATTCCGTTTTGCAGCCCATGCGGGTAAACGACCTGGCCGGGAGCAGCCGGCATCGGCATAGCCTGCTGAGCGGGGACGGCTTGATACGGGGCAGCCCGCATGTTCGCCGCATTGTGCGTTGCTGAAAGAGCACTTGGATTAACCCATCGCGGAGCCGGGGCGGCGATCGCGATCACCGGCACTGTACCAGGTGGACGAGCCCACTTTGGAACCGGGTCAGGCGGTCCTGCCGGAGCGGACAGTGCAACAGGTCGTACAGGAACTGGAACAAAGCCCTGTACTGGTGCAACCGGTGCGCCGTACGCAGTCCAGTATCCAGCAGGCGTTCGATGACCAAATCCCCCGGACGATCCCCCGGACGATCCCCCGGACGA
>CALGTK010000197.1 GCA_937904325.1 uncultured Planctomyces sp. | reverse complement strand
TACCCACCATATCCATACCCACCATATCCATAGTGGCCAACCGGGCCGAAAACCGCGTCGTACAACCAGGGGATCACCCCGGCATCGGCCGTCGAAAACTGACCGGGAACCAGAGCCAGTGCCAGAACAAGAATTCCAAACCGCCGTGCTGGTCGTCTCATCGAATCATCTCCCGATCGTTATCGTCATTACCGAAAGTCATCAAACGACGAGACATCCTCATCGCCGTGACTTGCAGATGGACGAAAATGGCAAACCAGCAACGATGGGCAATATCGTCAATCTGCAGATTCAACTGTTTGTATCGGTCGCTCATGGCGAAGTCAACGAGCCGCCTTCACGCTTGCAGTCTCAAAAGCCAGCCACCAGAAAACGCGTCGCTGGCTATTAACTTCTGCGACGAATTCCACAACAAGCACACATCGCCGAAAGACGACAACATGAACTTCTCCACGAAATTCGAAAGCGGCCTCAGCTACTCCGACTTCCTCGCCAGACACGGCACCGAAGATCAGCAACAACGTTGGGCCACCGTACACGAGCAGGTCAACCTGACGGCCGCTCAACTGGATATCCTGTCGGGCTTTGTCCGAAAAATGAAAGTGCTCGTCGTCGCCGGAGCCTGGTGCGGAGACTGCGTCAACCAGTGCCCGATCTTCGACCACTTCGTCGCCGCAACGGACGCTACCATCGACCTGCGATTCTTCGACCGGGATCAGCACCCCGACCTGGCCGACGCACTTTCGACCTGTGGCGGACAGCGAGTCCCCTCAGCACTTTTTCTCAGTGAGGACAATTTTGTCTGCGGCCGCTACGGAGACCGCACGCTGACCAAATACCGCAACATGGCCGAGACACAGCTCGGTGCCGCCTGCCCGACCGGCATCGGTAGAACTGATCAGTCGCTGCTCGACCAGGTCACTCAGGAATGGCTCAACGAATTCGAGCGAATCCAACTCATGCTGCGACTGTCCGGCCGCCTCCGGAAACTGCACAAAGACTGAGCCTTCAAGACTTCAGCACGACTGGCTCACGTTCGAGAGAATCGCCAGCTTGATTCAAAGTGATCTCGACCCGTGCTGCCACCGTTGGTCCCTCGCTGAACTGCTGCCTCGAAGACCGTTGAAGGGCTGCCGCCCAGGGATCAACAGCCTTCCGCTCGAACAACGAGCGAATCATTCCCGGACTCACAAACGCAACGTTGGCAGCAATCATCGCCAGACCGAATGTCATCATCCCGAAGCAAATCGCAATCCCCGCGTGAACCATCACGCCAAAAGCCAGAACAAGAGGCCGAGTCCAACGATTCCAAATCAGAGCCGCGTAAGAAATCTCCCAGGCCAATGCTGACATCGTCAAAAGGCTGACGATCATCGGCCACTCAACCAGCCAGACCATATCCAGAGTCTGGTACTCAAGATTGCCGATCGTCCCCCAGAAAGCGACACCACTCCACCACGCTGCGCCTTTGAGCTTCGCCAGTCCGGCCACAAGATAAATCAAACACAGGTGAAGCTGAATCAGCCGCGTGGCGATGTTCGCCGAAATGCTCGGCCGGGACACGACGATCTCAGAATCTCTCAAGACATGAAAATCTGCAAACTTCTCCCATCGCTTGAACGCTTTCCATTTATCGATCGACAGCCAGCCATTCCCTGGATTAACGCACAGATAAAGAGTCACGAAACCCAGTACCTGATCGAACCCGTACAGCGCTGCATGATTTCGATTCGCAAACGAAGCCGTCAGCAGAAACGCGACAGGAGCGGCGACTCGTGACCAAAGCCCAAACGTCAGCAACAAAGCATTCACCAGCGCGACGCCATGCACGATCGCAATTATCGTTGGCGATCCATCGGCCCACCACAACGCGCTGATCAGGTAACCATCCGCCTGAATTGCGGAAACTGCGTCGCCATTCAGCCAGGCATCCGCACCAAAAAAACTGCCCGAGTTCAATGCCCAGACCGCGTGCGAATAAACGAGCAACAACCCGATTGAAATTCGAATCACAGCCAGCGACGCCGGATCGGCCGACAAGAACCAGAACCGGTTCCAACCTTCGACCGCCGCGTGAAAAAGCTCACGGAGGTACCGACCAATCATCGAATCACCTCCCCTGCCTGCAGATCACCTGGCAATTCCAATCGACCACTCAACCGCACCGCCGCGGGTTCCCGACCAGCCGGAGTCGCTCCAGCATCCCGTGAGTCGACGGCGCCAGCCACGGACCTGTCGCCGGTCAGGCTTCCCACTAGCGGACCAGTGTCAAACAAAAAAGTGCCCAGCGGCCGTTCGGCATACAATTCATCAGCGTCGAGCTGCACCCCTTCCTGCACCTGCTGCGGCGTAGGAATGTAGTGCCGCCTGAGAAACAGCGTCGCGGACTCCGCATTCCGCTCACTCATCAAATGCCGAGCGAACGATTGACTCAGCTCATGCAGAGCCGACTGCTGCGCATCATCCACGGCCAGCTGATTCGCAAACTCACTCATCATGAAATGCCGGTGATAGTTTAATCGAGGCTTCTGCTCCGCCGAATTCGGAAACACGCCACCCTCAACGCGGCCATCGGAAAACGTCAGCTCATACCGAATCAAATGACTCGGCCCGGGCTCGGGCGCGAAGAAGTGATAACCATGATTCAGAAACGCCACGTCAAGGTACGGTCTGAAAAACGCAAACACTTTCTGAGCTGGCAGCGAAGCCGGTTCCATCGCCAGCGGCGCTGAAGCAATCGCCACCAGATGCAGAATCAGAAACACGGAAACCACACCTCGAAGCCGTTTGCTCAACAACTTTCGGCCTGTCGCCCCACTATTCGACCCCCGTACACCACGACTGCCCTGCCCTGCTCCACAGAAATCCTCGGCGGCAGGCCTATCACGATCCGGTTCAAACGTACGCACAACCATGAGCACTCACTGGAGATAAACGAGGGTCCACTCATCCCGTGTCTTCGGCAGGGCACTATCCACATCGTCAACCTTCCTTGGCCCGCTTTCCCAACCGCGAGATCCGCCATAACTGGTCCACCACAACATGGCTTGCCGTCCACTCCATGAACCGCGAACCTAAGGTTCAGAAACTATGCATGTCGCCAACTCAACCATCCGTCACCAAACCCGGAAGCAAACATGAGGCTTTTCGAAGGAACGGAATTTGACCGCCCGCCTGCGTGCGATCGCTGCGGTAAACCTGAAGAAGTCTGTGAGTGCCCGCCAGAGGCGGCTCCGAAAATTAATCCAGGCAAACAAACCGCAAGACTGGCCGTCGAGAAGCGGAGAAAGGGTAAGACTGTCACCGTCGTCCGAGGACTTCCCGCCGAAGGCAATGACTTGCCCGTTCTGCTCAAGCAACTGAAATCCGCATGCGGAGCCGGCGGAACGCTCAAAGATGGAGAACTCGAAATCCAGGGAAACAATCTGGATCACGTCCGCGACGAATTGAACAAAATCGGCTACCGCACAAAAGGCTGAGCCCGGTATCCATCGACTGCAGCGTGCCGGACCTGAAAAACGGAGCCCAGAAATTCAATCTCCGCTGAATCCTGAACTCTGCCGGAATCTCTGATTCGAACATCAATGCACGTACACTGGACAACGTTTAAAAATGGGACGCGTTATCCGATTAACGTCGCCGACTGACAGAACGGTGCATGATTGATTGATCGCTCTGTTATGATCTTTGGGTCCCATTTAACGAGCCAGACATGCTTGAGTTTCCGGTCGAACTTCATTCTCATCAGCCTTCCCGCCGCAAGCTTTTACAGCTTGGAAGCGGACTGGGGCTGCTGAGTTCGTTATCGGCCGTGAAGTCCGCTTGTGCCAACGGAGCGGCGGCACTGCCGCGCATCGCCGCTCCCAATACAATCCGATCGTGCATCGTCGTCTTTTATTACGGCGGACCAAGTCACCTGGACACGTACGATGTAAAACCGGACGCGCCGGATTCTGTACGAGGCGAGTTCTCCAGCATCGAGACATCTCAACCGGGCCTGCGAATCTCCGAGCACCTTCCGAACATGGCACGCGTCATGCACAAGGTCGCGCTGATTCGCAGCATGCATCACACAAACCGGCTGCACGATTCTGCATCAACAGAGACTCACACAGGGCGTCAGGGCCCCAATGGTGACCGCGAAGAGTTCGCCATGATTGATCAATTCTTCCCCTGCCACGGAGCGGTCCTTTCGATGCTGCGAGCAGGCGAACAACTGAACGTTCCGCACGCGATGCTGCCGTGGCAGTTTCATAACGTCGTCACGACTCCCTGCCAGGGCGGAGGCTTCCTGGGACACCGGTTCGACCCGCTGATAGTCAGCGGCGACTCGAAGAAGCTTCAGTACCAGATGAACTCGCTGAACCGCCCAACAGAATTAACGCTCGACCGAATCTCGCAACGACGCGACTTGCTAAGTGGACTCGACATTGCACCAACGCTCTCAAATCTTCCGCCAGCATTTAGCGAGTTCCGCAACAAGGCTCACGAGTTACTCCAGTCGACGAAGCTGCAACAGGCATTAAAAATCGAAGACGAACCGGTCGCCCTGCGCGAGCATTACGGAATGATCGAACCAGAGAGTCTGCCGGGAGATGGTGCCGCGGCGGGAGCTCCACACCGAAATCTCCGCGGCCAGAATCTTCTGCTCGCGCGACGACTCGTCGAGTCCGGGGTTCGCTTTGTCAACATCCACGACTTCCGACAGCAGGGACAAAACTGGGACTCGCACGGCCAGAACTTTCATCAGCACAAGCGGTATCTACTGCCTCAGGCCGAGCAGGCACTGGCGGCGTTGATCGAAGACCTGGAAGACCGAGGCCTGCTGGATTCAACACTGGTTGTGGCCCTTGGCGAATTCGGTCGCACGCCAAAGATCAACGCCAATGCCGGCCGTGACCACTGGCCGGACTGTTACACCGTGGTCCTGGCCGGCGGCGGAATCAAAGGTGGCACAGTCTTCGGCTCCAGCGATCGGCTCGGTGCTTACCCGGAAACAAATCCGGTCACCCCGGCAGATCTTGCGGCGACGATTTACTGGCGATTCGGCATCGACCCGCGAACCGAAATGTACGATCAAACCGGACGCCCCTACCGCATCGCCGATGGCAGCCCGATCTCCGAAATTTTCGGCTGACAAGACCTTGCCAATTGCTCAAAGTTCGCAGTCTCGTCTTCCCTGCCAATGGCTGATCCACAGCCAGCATTACGATTACGCGATAACCGCCGAGGCTCTGCAATTAAGTTCTGGCTTGCCGACAGGAACCGCGAGGCGCTCGACTGATTCACCTTTTGTTATTCAGAAATTCGAGCAGAGTCTCTTCGTCGATTGCACGCATCGCACCATGCCCTTCGCCTGTAACCTTGAAGTGAACGACCGCGCCATCGAGATAACTGAATATCTCCAGGTTACCGGCAACTCTGCTCGGGCGGGAAAGTTTTTCGCCTTTGTATCCCATGGTCTTTGCCCACAGAAAAATCGACTCTTCCGCATCGACAAACCCGAGCTTACCACCCTTTGCGGGGATGCCTCGCGACAGGCCTCCGTGATACGGAACAAGCCGATCGTCCGTACCCGAGATGTTCATCAGACGTTTGCCGGCCAGCGGCGTGGTAACAGCTCTGTAGTTGTTGTCGTCGCCTTTGGCTTTGAAGTTCCTGCCGTCATGCTGAAAGACGTTCAAAGGACTGACACTGGTGATGTAATTACGAATATTCGGCAGTCTGCACTCAATGGCCAACTGATTCACCAGCGCCGCACCATTCGATGAACCCATGATGGTGACGTTATCTTTCTGAACGTTGTCGTACGTCGACAGCTTCTCAACGATCGTTTCGATGAAACCGCGATCATCAGCTTTCGAACGTTCGGACACGATGTTCCAACTTTTCAAATAGCCTTCTGGAAACACCATAATATAGCGAGCCGCCATCAGCGGGTGTCCCCTTCGAAAACTATCCATTGCCCCTTTCGCGTTGCCTCCGTTCCCATGCAGAAAAACGAAGACTGGTAACTTTCGCTGCCCGGCACCTGGCGGCACGTTGATGTAGTACGGTCGCTTAAACTTTTTCTCCTGCAACCAGGACTGCGTCACGAAGTACTCGCCCGACGGTAACTCACCACTGGTCGCGGCAAGCGGAGTACTACCGACAACGACGACCGCGGTTACTATCAACAAAAGTATTTTCACAGTGAATCTCTCATTCGCCTGGGCGGTCTGCTGATTGAGCGTTGTCACAAGCCGGTTACCGCTTGTGTGGTTTCAACTGCACGTACTTCGCGAGTCGGACAGACAGTTCGGCTACAGTCTTTGCGTGTTGCGAATCGTTCGTGAGATTAGTGACTTCCTCGGGGTCGACTGAGTGATCGTAGAGTTCGCGGCCCGCTTTTCCTTCCAGCCATTCGGTGTAGCGGTAGCGGTCGGTCCGAATCGAATAGCCCCACGCTTTTCTGTTATGCCAGATCTGCGTGACAGCGGGCTTGTGCCAGCCGTCACCCAATGCGTCGGTCAGTAGTGGTCGAAGTGATTTCCCTTCAAGGTTAGCAGGTGAATTCAATCCGCACAGATCGGCAAGCGTGGGATACAGGTCGAGCAGTTCGACCGGCTTAGTCGTATGCTGGCCCTGGCTCAGACCGGGGGCCGCGATGATCAGCGGCATACGAGCAGAACGTTCGAATGCCTTATGCTTGTACCACAAACCTTTCTCGCCGAGAAAGTAGCCGTGATCGGACCAGAATACGATGATTGTCTTGTCCAGCAGGTCATTCTCTGCAAGTGCATCCAACAGTCGCCCGACCTGAGCATCAACGAACGAGATCGTCGCAAAGTACGCCTGCTTGCACTTGCGAGCTTCCTCGACAGTGACGTCTTTAAAATAATACGGCCAGTTCCTCATGTCTCGCTGAACAGCCATCGCCGGAACGTCTTCGAGATCGCGTTTCGCTTCGTCTGCATCGGGTATGGTAATCTGATCGAGCGGATACAGATCGAAGTATTTCTTCGGAGCCACATACGGACAGTGCGGATTGAAGAACCCGGCGGCAAGGAAAAACGCTTTGTCCTTTTTCTCCCTGATCAATTCGACAATCTTCGACGCGACCATTCCGTCAGTGTGTTCCTCATCGCGACTTTCCGGATCCCACCAGGCCATGCTGATGCCGAGGTTTCTGTTCTTTTCCTGACCGGCTCCGTAACGCGTGATCTTTTCCTGCTGTAAACGGTCGATGCCAATCGGATTGTGGCGTTCGTCCCACGTGGCCGGATCGTCATTGCCATCAGTCCCAATCATACTCGGGTTACCGTAGTGATAAATCTTTCCAGCTCGAGCGGAATAGTACCCATTATTGCGAAACAACTGCCCGAGCGTCACGACATCTGGGTTCTTCTGACGCAGCTCATGCTTCAGCGTGTGTATGTCGAGAGTATCCGGCCGCAGCCCAGTCATAATGCTGGCTCGGCTGGGCCCACACAGCGGCTGCTGACAGTAAGCCGCGTCAAACCGAACGCCCAGCCTGCAAAGACGATCAAGATTCGGCGTCTTCACCAACGGATGACCGTAGGCTCCCAAATCGCAGTTCATATCGTCAGCCGAGATGAACAGTACGTTCGGCTGTTCCGCCGCCAATACAACGGAAGAACTGAGAACGATAAAACCCGCACAGAGACGAAACGTCTCAGAGGCAACTAACTTACTCAAGATATTCATTTTGCCATTTCTCATTGTCAGTTTCGATAAGCTCGAAGGACTCCGTCAAAAACAGGCCTGCGAAAAGATTGTTCTTTCCCACCCGGTTTCCGACAGGACCGTTTTTTGAAACGCATATCATACGACGAGCGACTCGCTAATGTCGGTGACCGTGACGACCACAGTACCGACAACGATCTTTGAATCCGACATGCAGAAGTTACTGTCATCCTTGCAGATTGTGAAATCGCGAAACGAATAGCCATCACTCAACACAATCACACTGTCCACTTTGACTGAACGCGATGACGATCTGTAACCCTTCGGCAGCCGCGTAATTTAAGATCAGCAAAGCATGTTCGGCGTCGAAATTCAGAACATCGCTGGCGATTCTGTTGATCAGCCCCTTAGGCTGCATGCTTTTGAAACGCAATGAAAGTCCTGATGTCAGAGAATTCAGAACTGACTGATTCCGCAGTGACGACTGCTTCAAAGTCGCCAACGCTTCTTCGAGCGTTGGGGCCTGGAATGGCCATCGCGATAGTTGTTGGGAATGTCATCGGCTCGGGGATCTACGCCAAGCCGGGCCGCATTGCCGCCGAAGCTGGGCGGTTCGACCTGATCATCTCCGTGTGGGTCGCGGGTGGTGTGCTTTGCCTGCTGGGGGCTCTCTGTTTTGCAGAACTTGCCACCATGCTGCCGCAGGCGGGCGGGCTTTATGTCTACCTCAAAGAAGCATACGGAAAACTCACCGCGTTTCTCTTTGGGTGGCAGGAGTTTCTTTTCAATCGTCCAGCATCGACCGCAGCCTTGTCGATGATCTTCGTTGGTTCGATGGGAATTGCATTTGGGATCAACTTTGGAATTTTCATGACGCTGGTTCTTGCAATCTCGTTGCAGATTGTGGCCGTGGGGATCAACGTCATGGGAGTGCTGTGGGGGGGCCGTGTTCACCTGGTGGCAACAATCATCAAAGGGGGCTTTCTGGCCTTTGTGGCGTTTGCTCCTTTTGTTCTGGAGTTAGGACAACACAGTGTTCTTGACTCATCGAATTTCAATGCGACCATCGGAACTTCGCAATCATCTTTGACGACACAAATCGCTGCCGTATTGCTCGCCGTAATGTGGGCGTACAACGGCTGGCACGGGATTGCTCCTGTTGCTGAGGAGATTCGCAATCCGCAGCGGAACATTCCGATCGCGTTGTTCGGCGGAATTGGATTACTGATTCTGCTCTACCTCAGCGCGAACATTGCCTATCACGCCGTCGTGCCCATATCTGACATGGTGATCCCTGAGAATCAGGAACATGTTGCCGAGTTAATGATCACTCGTTTGCTGGGCGAGTGGGCAGGAAAATTAATGTCGATCGGCGTGATGGTCAGCACGCTCGGTGCGATCAACAGCAACCTGCTTCTTGGCCCAAGAGTTCCATTTGCAATGGGACGAGACCGCGTGTTCTTTCCGATCCTTGGAAAAGTTCATGCAACGTTCCGTACGCCAGCAGTCGCCATCATCGTTCAGGGAGCACTGGGCGTCGTACTGGTGCTGGCTTCGGCTGTCCTGATCGCTTACGTCGACTACTTCAAACAGAAAAGTATCTTCAGCATCCTGACGGACTGCATCGTCTTTGTGTCGAGCATTTTCTACGCGCTGTCTGTCGGAGCCGTCGTCGTACTTCGTCGAAAGCAGCCCGACAAAGAGCGGCCGTACCGCACACTCGGTTATCCATTCGTGCCAATTCTATACATCATCGTTTATATCTGGTTTCTCGTTTATGTGTTTCTTGGGAAGCCGGCAGAATCGTTGATCGGGTTAGGGATGATCGCATTGGGAATTCCTGCGTTCTTCTACTGGCACCGAAAAGAATCAGTTCCGCAACAGCGTTCCAGTGAGCGATGAATTCTCAGTACACCGTTAGTCCTGAGCGATTTCTGTTTCGGGCAATCGAATCATCAATAATTCATGGAGTAGAGAGTCGTGTTGCACCAGAAAATTCTCGAGGATGCTCGTTCGCAGTCGAACTGGATCGTCAATATCCGCAGGCAGTTGCACAGATTTCCGGAGCTGATGTACGAAGAAATCAAAACCAGCAAGTTAGTCCGCGAGACGCTCGACGAACTCGATATCTCCTACGAGAGCGGTATTGCTGAGACAGGCGTCGTGGCAACATTGGGATCAGGCGATGCACCGTGTATCGCATTGCGAGCTGACATGGACGCTCTTCCGATCCAGGAAGAAACCGACATTCCGTTTCGCAGTGAAATTGATGGCAGGATGCATGCGTGCGGCCATGATTGTCACACCGCGATGCTGCTTGGAGCGGCAAAACTGTTGAAGGAACGCGAGTCTGCCTTGCCAGGTACTGTACGTCTCATATTTCAACCAGCTGAAGAAGGTGGAGCCGGTGGCAAGCGAATGTGTAATGCAGGAGTACTCGAGAATCCACGCGTCGAACAGATATTCGGGCTGCATGTGTGGCCGCCACTTCCGACAGGAACCGTTGGCTCACGTCGCGGAACATTTCTTGCTGCGGCGGGCGAAGTGACGATCACCATCCATGGAAAAGGCGGACACGCCGCGCAACCACATGTCTGCATTGACCCCGTTGTTGCGGCAGCCAAGGTGGTCACGGAATTGCAGTCGATCATTTCACGAAACCTTGATCCGCTCGACTCAGGAGTAATCAGCATCACCGCTATTCACGGTGGCGAGGCATACAATGTGATCCCCGAGTCCGTTCAGATGTCAGGTACCATCAGAGCCCTGACAATGAATCGTCTTGACTGGCTGCAGGACCGTGTGAAATCTATGGCGGCACAGGTTGCGGCTGCCAATGATTGTGAAGCGACAATTGAGTTTCCCGGCAATGTCTATCCGCCGACAGTCAATAACGCTGCGGTATGGAATACTGTGCAGGGCATTGCTGGTGAGTTGCTGGGACCGGATGCTGTCCATGAAGTTCCCCCAGTGATGGGGGGCGAAGATTTCGCGTTTTACACCGAGCAGGTTCCCGGTTGCTTTGTCGGACTAGGCATACGCAACGTAGAGTCCGGCTGCACACACAACGTCCACCACCCCTTGTTCAAAGTGGACGAAGACGCCTTGCCCATCGGTTCAGCCCTGCATACCTGCTTCGCGATCGAGACACTACAGGAGTTAGCAGGCGGTTAAAAAAACGAAGTATTCGCGAAATGCCAGTGACTGC